>VYFB01000087.1 GCA_009842645.1 Nitrospira sp. SB0677_bin_15
CCTGAGCGTAGGGCGCAACGCGCCTGAAGTCGAAGGGTGTGAGAAGTCTACCTGATGAGCGATCAACGATCCCCATATGGATTGCCCCTCAAACAGGGTCTCTATGACCCGCGGTTTGAAAAGGACGGGTGTGGTATCGGTTTTGTCGTCAACATCAAAGGACACCGGTCCCACAACATCATCGAACAATCACTGGAAGTCTTGAAGAACCTGTACCATCGCGGAGCACAGGGGTGCGATCCCTGTACCGGCGACGGCGCGGGCATTCTCCTGCAAATTTCCCACGAATTTTTCCGGCGAGCGTGTCAGGACGTTGGCTTGCAGTTGCCCGAGTCGGGAGGCTATGGGGTGGGCATGGTGTTTCTGCCGCAGGACGAACCGCTTCGCCGGCAATGTGAAAGCCTGTTTGAGTCGATCATTCGTGAAGAAAGGCTGCGGTTTTTGGGATGGCGGGACGTGCCGGTCAAGCTGGAATACGTCGGCACCTTGGCGCAGCAGACTCTGCCCCACGTCCGGCAGTTTTTCATCGCGCGCGATATCCTGAACGAGGCGCAGTTCGAGCGGAAATTGTACGTCGTCCGGAAACGGATTGCCCGGGCGATTCGCGAGTCCGCGTTGGTGGAACGCGGGCGCGTGTATATTTGCAGCCTGTCCGCCAACACCATCGTCTATAAGGGCATGTTGTTGCCGGAGCAACTCGGTGCGTTCTTCCCGGACCTCACTGATTCCAGCATGGTTTCGGCCCTGGGGCTCGTGCATTCCCGTTTCAGCACGAATACCTTCCCCACGTGGTCGTTGGCGCACCCGTACCGGTACGTCGTACACAACGGTGAAATCAATACGTTGCGCGGGAACGTCAATTGGATGCGGGCGCGTCAAGGGCGTTTGGCGTCCGAGCTGTTCGGAGACGATCTCGAAAAACTCTATCCGATCGTATACGAGGAGCAGAGCGATTCGGCGTGTCTGGATAACGCGGTGGAATTTCTCGTGATGGCCGGCCGGTCCCTGCCCCATGCCATGATGATGTTGATTCCCGAACCCTGGGTCGGGAACCCGCATATGGATCTGAACCGGCGGGGCTTCTACGAGTATCACGCCGCGATGATGGAACCCTGGGACGGCCCCGCTGCCGTGGCGTTTACGGACGGCAAACTGATCGGCGCCACGTTGGACCGGAACGGGCTGCGGCCCTGCCGGTATCAGGTGACCACGGACGACTTGGTTGTCCTGGCATCCGAGGCCGGGGTTCTGCCGGTCGACGCGAAAAGCATTCGTGAAAAAGGGCGGCTGCAACCGGGTCGCATGTTCCTGGTGGATACGGTGCAAGGCCGCATCATCGACGACGAAGAAATCAAGGCGGAAATGGTCGGACGCCAGCCTTACCGCTCCTGGGTGACCCAATACCGGGTGTCGCTGGACGAACTGCCGGAGCCCTTGAGCGTGCCGCAGCCGGATCACCCGACTCTTCGCCAGCGCCAGCAGGTGTTCGGCTATACCATCGAGGAACTCAAGATGATTTTGTCGCCGATGGGAATCAACGGTGAAGAGCCCGTGTCGTCCATGGGCACGGACACCCCATTGGCGGTATTGTCCAACCGGCCGCAACTGTTGCCCAAATATTTCAAACAGCTCTTCGCCCAGGTAACGAATCCCCCCATTGATCCCATCCGGGAACAGTTGGTCATGTCGCTGGTCACGAACATCGGACCCAAGGCCAACCTGACGTCCGAAAAACCGGAGTCCTGTCGCCGGATCAAGGTTCAGCAGCCGATTCTGACAAACGCGCAGTTGCAGAAGATCCGCGAAATCGAAGATCCCCATTTCGTCAGCAAGACGTTGCCCTTGTTGTTTCGTGTGGCAGATGGACCCGATGGGTTGGGCGCGGCCGTTGACCAACTCTGCCGGGAGGCGTCCAAGGCCATCAAGCAGGGTTTCAAGTTTTTGATCCTGAGTGATCGCGGGGTGAATGACGAATGGGCGGCGATTCCCAGCCTGTTGGGGATTGCCGCTGTGCACCATCATCTTGTTCGTGAGGCCACGCGAACGGAAGTCGGCCTGATTCTTGAGACCGGCGAGCCGCGGGACACGCATCATTTTGCCTGTCTGATCGGATACGGCGCCGGCGTGGTCAATCCGTACCTGGTGTTTGAAACGTACAGGGACCTGGAGCGCGAAGGCTATCTGCCGGAAGGCATTGACGCGGAAACCGCGTCGGGCAAATTCATCAAGGCTATCAACAAGGGCCTGCTCAAAATCTTTTCCAAAATGGGCATTTCCACGGTGCAGTCCTATTGCGGCGCGCAGATTTTTGAAGCCGTTGGGCTGAACGAAGAACTCGTGAAACGGTATTTCACGGGCACGCCCTCACGGATTCAGGGCATGGGCATGCGAGAGATTGCCGAAGAAGCCCTGCGGCGTCACCGGGTGGCGTATGAACCGGTTCCCGTTCGGCAGTTGGACTTCGGCAGCGAGATTCATTACCGCATCCAGGGCGAACATCATAATTGGAACCCCGAAACCATCTACTCGTTGCAGCACGCGACCCGTGCCAATGACGCTAGGACCTACGAAACCTATGCCCAACTGGTGAACGACGAAACCCGGCGCCGGTCGAATTTGCGGGGGTTGTTCGACTTCAAGTGTCTGCCGGAGCCCTTGCCGTTGGAGCAAGTGGAGCCCGCCAGTGAAATCGTGAAACGCTTCACCACCGGCGCGATGTCGTATGGAGCCATCAGTAAGGAGGCCCATGAAACGCTGGCGATCGCGATGAACCGGATCGGTGCCAAGAGCAACACCGGCGAGGGGGGGGAAGACGCGGAACGCTTTATCCCATTGTCCAACGGCGATTCCAGGAATTCGTACATCAAGCAGGTGGCCTCCGGGCGATTCGGGGTCACGGCGAATTACCTGGTCAACGCGAAGGAACTGCAAATCAAGATGGCGCAGGGGGCCAAACCCGGGGAGGGCGGCCAACTGCCCGGACATAAGGTGGACGAAGTCATCGCCAGGATGCGGTTTTCCACGCCTGGCGTGGGCCTCATTTCGCCGCCGCCGCACCATGACATTTATTCGATCGAAGACCTGGCTCAGCTCATTTTCGATTTGAAAAACTCCAATCCTGACGCGGACGTATCCGTGAAACTGGTCGCGGAAGTCGGCGTGGGCACGGTGGCCGCGGGGGTGTCCAAGGCGCATGCCGACAAGGTGTTGATCAGCGGCGATGCCGGCGGTACGGGGGCGTCGCCGCTGTCGTCCATCAAATCCGCGGGGATCCCCTGGGAACTAGGCTTGGCGGAGACGCATCAAACCCTCGTACTCAACGACTTGCGGGGGCGCATCAAGGTCGAAACCGACGGGCAGATGAAAACCGGCCGCGACGTTGTGATCGCCGCGTTGCTCGGGGCCGAGGAGTTTGGTTTTTCCACCGCGCCGTTGATTGTCGAAGGCTGCATCATGATGCGGAAATGTCATCTCAATACCTGTCCGGTGGGCATTGCGACTCAGGATCCTGAACTCCGCGGACGGTTTGCCGGCCAACCGGATCACGTGGTGAATTTCTTTTTCTTCGTGGCGGAAGAGGTGCGACGGTTCATGGCGCAACTCGGGTTCCGAACGTTTCCGGAGATGATCGGTCGTACCGACAAATTGAAAGTGCAAAAAGCCATCGACCATTGGAAAGCGAGCGGCCTGGATCTCTCGGCCCTGCTGTGGAGCCCGGACGTGGGGATCGGGGTGGCGACGTACAACGTCCAGCCGCAGGATCACGGCTTGGACAAGGTGATGGACGTCAAATTGGTGCAACTGTGTGAGCCGGCGATCGAGCGGCAGGAAAAGGTCACGCTGGATTTGCCGATCCGCAACACCGACCGGACGACCGGCACGATCCTGTCCAGTCGCATCGCGGGGAAATACGGGGAAGAAGGTTTGCCCGCGGATACCGTGACCATCAATTTCAAGGGGTCGGCCGGCCAATCGTTCGGCGCGTTCTTGAGCAAGGGCATCACGCTCAATCTCGAAGGCGAGTCCAACGATTACCTGGGCAAGGGGCTCTCCGGCGGCAAGATCATCGTGACCCCGCCGCGGGGCGTCCCGTTCGAACCTGAGCGCACGATCCTGATCGGCAATACGTCGCTCTACGGAGCCACGCGTGGCGAGTGTTATTTCTACGGGACGGCAGGAGAACGCTTTGCCGTGAGAAACAGCGGCGTCCGCACGGTCATCGAGGGTACCGGGGATCACGGGTGTGAGTACATGACGGGTGGCGTGGTCGTCGTGCTGGGTAGCACCGGTCGCAACTTTGCCGCGGGCATGTCGGGCGGGGAAGCCTACGTCTGGAACGAAGACGGGAAATTCGAATCCCGGTGCAATCTTGGGATGGTGGAATTGGAACGGGTCGTGGAGCCCGCAGACGTCAAGACCCTGAAGACCTTGGTCGAAAATCACGTTCGCTATACGGGCAGTCGCAAGGCCCGGATGATTCTGGATTCCTGGCCGATGATGCTTCGCCACTTCGTCAAGGTTATGCCGTTGGATTACAAGCGGGTCCTGGCTGAGCGCAAAGCGGCAAAGAAAAAAGGCATGCAGGAGGCGGTGGCGCATGGCTGATCCCCGCGGGTTCATGCGTTTTGCAAGGGAAACGCCGACGCGGCGTGCGGTTCAATTGCGGGTATTGGATTGGCGGGAAATGTATGAACCGTTCCCTGAGGACAAGCTGCGTAACCAGGGCAGCCGGTGCATGGATTGCGGCGTGCCCTTTTGCCAAAGCCATAACGGATGCCCGGTCGTCAACCTGATCCCCGAATGGAACGACATGGTGCATCGTGGCCGATGGAAGGATGCCCTCAAGGCACTCCATTCGACGAATAACTTTCCGGAATTCACCGGACGGTTGTGTCCGGCGCCCTGCGAGTCGGCGTGTGTGCTGGGCATCAATGCTGATCCGGTTTCCATACGCGTCATCGAATGGAATATCATCGATCGCGGGTTCGATGAACACTGGATCGAACCTGTTCTGCCAGTTGTCAAAACCGGAAAAACCGTCGCGGTCGTCGGGTCAGGCCCCGCGGGTCTGGCGGCAGCCCAACAATTGGTTCGGGCCGGACACAGTGTCACGGTGTATGAAAAAGCGGACCGCATCGGCGGGCTGTTACGCTACGGCATTCCGGATTTCAAAATGGAAAAATGGGTCATCGACCGGCGACTGGACCAGATGATTGCGGAGGGCGTGAAGTTCGAAACCAACGTGAACGTCGGTGTGGACGTCACGGCCGGCGACCTCGCTGGCCGATTCGACGCGGTCTGTCTGGCGCTCGGCGCCGAACAACCGCGTGATTTACCTGTGTTGGGTCGTGACTTGGACGGGGTCCACTTTGCCATGGATTATCTCACCCAACAGAACAAGATGAACGCCGGCGACGACTTGCCCGTCGAGCAGATCACCGCCAAGGATAAGCGTGTGGTGATTATCGGCGGCGGTGATACCGGCTCCGACTGTTTGGGTACGGCGCATCGCCAAGGCTGTCAGTCCGTTTACCAGTTCGAGTTGTTGCCGGAACCGCCTCCCCAACGTGCGGATTCTACGCCGTGGCCCCTGTGGCCCATGCAGCTTCGATCCTCCCATGCTCATGAGGAAGGCTGCGACCGGCAATGGAGCGTCTCCACCACGCAGTTCTCAGGCGACAACGGCCACGTGAGCGCGCTTCACGCTCATCGCGTCTCGTTTGAGGGTGGAAAATTTATCCCGGTTACCGGTACGGAATTCGAGATGGGCGTTGATTTGGTGCTCTTGGCCATGGGTTTTACCGGACCCGTCAAGAACGGCCTGCTCGACAGCCTGGGCGTCGAGTACGACGCACGGGGGAACGTGGCGGTGGACGGGAATTTCATGAGCAGCAAAGAAGGGATCTTCGCCGCCGGGGATACGAAACGCGGCGCCTCGCTTATCGTCTGGGCCATTGCAGAAGGTCGCAAGGCCGCGACCGGGATTGACGCCTACCTCAAAGCCGGGAACAGCCTGTCGGCTGCCTCGCGCGCGCGCTCGTAATTGCCTACACCCGTCGTTCCCTGTGCGTGTTTAGTCAATTTTCCCCTCACCCCAGCCCTCTCCCTCAAGGGGCGAGGGGGAGTCAAGTGGTCAGGACGACTCGGTGTTATCTTCCGGTGGTGCGGGAGGCCCCTTGGCCGGGGCTTCCTGTTCCGGAGGATCGAGGATTTGCCGGATGGCCTGAATCAATCGACGTTCGATGATCGCGACTTCCTCTTCGTCTACCTGGATGATGGTGCCGCCCGGCGTCATCTCTTCGTATTGAGCTTTGACCTTGAGACCCGTCTGGTTGTCGGGTTGCGCTTCAAATTCCATCAGGTACTGGTTCCGGTAACCGGGCAACTCGATCGAGGGCGAGGGTGAGGTTTTTCGTTCGGTGACGAATACCGATTTTTGATCGGTCTCCATTTTGGCCATCAGCGTGTAGCCATTGTTCGCCAAGGCTTGCAACGCGGCTTTGGTCACCTCCGGCATCTTGTGAAAAAGCGTCTGCGTCTTCACCGTCTGGTTGTTGACTTGCAGTGATTGCCGGAAACGATCACGGAGCGTGCGAAGCCATTGGGCGTCGTTTTTGAATTTTTGACCGTCCGCGTGCAATTTCTGATTTTCTTTGGTTAAGGCTGTGATTTGTTGGATGAGGTCCTGTTTTTCAGTGGAGAGGCCTTGCCCCGTTTGTTGTGCGACTTCGAGTTGTTTGCGGAGTTTTTTGGTTTCCGCTTGCAGCTTCCGGTTTTTGTTGGTGACGGCCGTGACTTGTTGCAGCAGGTTTTGTTTTTCAGTGGAGAGGCCTTGCCCGGTTTGTTGCGCGAGTTCAAGTTGTTTCCCGAATGTGTCCTCGTTCGCTCGAAGTTCCTGGTTGAGCCGGTCGATCTGTTCCTGCAGGACCCGGTTTCCTTCTTGAAGGGTCGTCATCATGCTTTCTTGCTTGACGATTCGTTCCTTGAGTTGTTCATTTTCCTCGATCAGGGGCGTGTTGTCGGGCGGGCACCCGGTCAACAGGACAAAGCTGGCAAGGGAGATCCGGATCAGATTCTTGTGCAGGCTGGGAATGGCTTGTTGTTCGAGCGTCACAACGGGGTTTTCTCCAAAGAGAACGTATGGTACTTCAATGCGAAGCTCGACCTCGCTTTTTGAATTGTAGGTCTCTTCGAGCATGAATGCAAATCCAAGCCCAAGGAACCTCTGCTTTAGTGTGATAGCGGGATGCAGGGCAAGGCGTCCCGGAGC
>VYFB01000013.1 GCA_009842645.1 Nitrospira sp. SB0677_bin_15
TCCCCCCTCCCCCCTCTGTCATTCTTGCGCACGCGAGAATCCAGGGTCTTTCTCCTCACAAACGGAAAAAGCAAAGACTCTGGATTCCTCCCCGACCCCCGATTACAAACGTCGAGGGCAGGCTATTCTTAATCGGGGATCCAGTCTATAGGGTCGGGAATGACAGGAGGAGGAAGATCGAGGCTCCGGCGCATTGGCCTCTTGCTCCCTCGCCCCTTGTGGGAGAGGGCCGGGGTGAGGGGTGCCTTCGTCTTTTCTTTCCCCCTCCTTTGCCTGTCCTGAGCGCAGCCGAAGGATCAGAGGGGCGAAGGGTAGGTAGAGGCGGTTGGCCTTTTCTTTCCCTTGTTGTCGTGTTCCGGTCGAATGAGGGTAACTGGGAAGTGGATGCGGTAGACCACGTGCAAGCCGTGGCCGTAGGGATGGCGGGCAAACGGATTCCCTATCGGGAGTTGGTCGGAAAAGTGTGAGCCGTGTCCTGCTCTAATTCTTCGAGGTCTTGTTCGGTCAATGGTTTGCCTGTTGAGCGAATCTTTGCGCGAAGTTGTTCGACAACTGATTGCCGTCCTTTTTCAAATCGTTCTTGCCGTCGTTTTTCAATCCATGCTTCGACAAACATGGTTTTGCCCTCCACGAAGATGATGCTCCATCCTGTGCTTACGAGGAGGACGGAGACCAAATCAGATAAGACATGCGACACAGAACAAATTGTGCTTGCATGGCACTCAAAATATAGCACAACAACAGTGCCGATCACGACTAGCACCGCAAAAACGATAAGGTGCTGTGGTGTCGGTGGCACAAATTCCTGCATAAGTAAGCATACTATCAAGTATCAAGGCCTGCAAGAGGATGTAAGGAGCCACCACCTTTGGCACTCGGGTTGCTGGTGAAACAGGAATGGTACCGGAGATTGCAAGCGAAAGAAGTGGCCGTGGAACTCCGGTGCCGTTTCGGTCCCCGATTACTAAACTTTCCCCCTCCTTTGCCTGTCCTGAGCGTAGCCGAAGGATCAGAGGGGTGAAGGGGAGGTAGAGGCCGTTGTCCCCGCGTCATCTCTGTTCGGAAGCAGGGACAGGCCTTGGGGTGCTTCTTGCCCTGCATCCCGCTATCACACTTAATCAGAGGTTCCCAAAATTATCGCACAAGCCAAAACGAAAGTCCGGGCTCCGGCGCCTTGGCCGTTCGCTCCCTCGCCCCTTGCGGGAGAGAGCCTGCCCCGGACTTGATCCGGGGGCCGGGGTGAGGGGGGCCTTCGTCTTTTCTACTCGGGGCCAGGGCCAATGAATTACTTGTGGTCGTCTTCGTCAAGCAAACGCAAGGCTTCTTCTTTGGAGATCGTGGCTCCCTCTGTTGATGAGATCAGGGATCTGAACTTGTCGGCAATGGCTTGTCGCTCCTCTTGTCGCCCCTCCTGTCGCCCCTTCTCCAAGAGTCTCGCATTTCTTGCATCGATGTAACTTTCTATAAACATGGTCAGATCTCCTAAAATTGTGGCCCACCCTGCACCTATGGCCACCACGAATGTCAAATTTTCCAGTAATGTGTTCAGGTCCGCTATCGGCCAAGAAAAGTATACAACAAGTGCGGTTCCAAGACCAGTCAGCCCGGCGAACAGGAAAATGTGTTTTGGGGTTGGCTTAACAAGTCTGTCCACATGTGCAGTATAAGATTGGAGCGGCCGGACCGCAATAGTTACGGACCCTCTAATCGGGTATCAGAGTTTCTTCCCTCGCCCCTTGCGGGAGAGAGCCTGCCCCGGACTTGATCCGGGGGCCGGGGTGAGGGGGGCCGTTCGCCTTTTCTTTTCCCTCCTTTGCAAAATGTACTCACGCGCATCATTCGCGACAACCAAGCCTTGATTTTCGTCGTTGCCGGGGGTAGTCTACTTGCAACACCCCTTGTGATTTCGATCATAGGGTGCGGGGCCTCTTCGGAGGCCCTTGCTTTTTTGACGAGAATCGATGCGCATAATTTTCATCTGCCGCATTGCGGCTCGTCCGTGCAGGCGGTATCATCCGGGAAATCAGGCACTGTCGGCACCACCGAATTGAGGCAAGGAGACCGGGGATGGAACGCATTACCGTCAATCCGAGAATACTCGGGGGGAAACCCGTCATCGAGGGTACTCGTATATCCGTGGAATTCATCCTTGAGTTGCTCGCGTCCGACGTGAGCGAAGAAGACATTCTGGCGGACTACCCACACTTGAACCGGGAAGACATTCGTGCGTGTCTGAGATATGCCGCTCGCTGCTATAGGAACGAGGTCTATCTCGAAGTCAAACCGACAACATGAAATTTCATCAGGTGCGAATCCTCGCCGACGAGAACGTCTCGCCGAAGGTCGTGGCGTTTCTCAGGGATCAGGGCATTGACGTGGTGGATACGAAGGAACGGGGATGGCAAGGCAAGAGCGACGACGAATTGTTGGAAATGGCATATCAGGAAAACCGTTAACCTGCGGGAATGACAGAAGGAGGAAGGTCGAGAATCCAGCACCTTGGCCTCTTCCCCCCTCGCCCCTTGCGGGATGACAATCGACAAAATTACCGACGAAGCTTGGGCGAAGCACCTCGGCCTCTTCCCCCCTCGCCCCTTGCGGGAGAGGGCCGGGGTGAGGGGGCCTTGTCTTTTCTTTCCTTTCCTTTCCTTTCCTTTTTCCCTCCTTTGTAAGGATGACAGAGAAAAGCAAAAACAAGACCCTGGATTCCCGCTAAAAACCTGCGGGAATGACAGAAATTAGACGTTGTGTCGGGAAGGCCGACGTCGTCCTGGAGGACGTCGACCCAAGGAAGCTGTTTTTAGAGGAGTTTGTCGACTGCGACGATGATGACTGCAAAAGCGGCCATGAGCCCGCCAAGGACGCCGATGATTTTAAATTGGGAAGCTTGGATCTCTTTGGTGAGCGTGGTTTCGATCTTCGCAATTTCAACGGCAATATCTTGCTTCGTGGCAAGATTGCCGAGAAGATATTTGGTGTAGTTTTTGACGAAAGCCTCCGCGACGGGCTGTGGCATCCCGGCTTCGGCCATCTCTTTCACAAAACTATGCGTATCAAGTATCAGGGTCTGTTCCATAGCCGTTTTCCTTCCTAAGGATGTGGCGTTTCTGAAGAATTGTCAAGCCCACCGGCCCCAGATGTACAAGGGGAGGTAAAGAGTTTGCC
This sequence comes from Nitrospira sp. SB0677_bin_15, assembly GCA_009842645.1. Classification (GTDB taxonomy): domain Bacteria; phylum Nitrospirota; class Nitrospiria; order Nitrospirales; family UBA8639; genus Bin75. Next base: position 3,166 of record VYFB01000013.1, read on the forward strand.
CCCTCGCCCCTTGAGGGAGAGAGCCTGCCCCGGACTTGATCCGGGGGCCGGGGTGAGGGGTTTCCAGTCTCCACAAACAATCGAAAAAGAATTGATGAAAAAAACAAAGACCAAAGGCTTGACACCTTCACCCGTCATTCGTACAATCCCGAACGGGTCATACACTCGCATGTGACTCCACAGGGTCAAATTGTCAACCAGTTCAGGCCGGTTTTCACGGGGAAGGGGCAGGCAGAAGAACATGACAAAGGCTTGACTTCGCCATTCGCCAAAAGTAGAATCGTGCAACACTCGCAAGTTGTAGACGTAAATTACTCTCTCTTTCTCTCTCACTCATTTATTAAAGGAGACAAGACAATATGGACATCAAACGATTCTTTGTGTATGCGATCGTCATTGCCGCCTTGGCGCTGGCCGGGTGTAGTAGCGATGGCAACGGCGTGATGACGGAGACTCCTCCTCCTCCTCCACCAACACCTGAAGAAAGAATTGAAGCGGCCCAAATGACTGCGGGAACGGCGCAGACGGCTGCGGAAGAAGCTGCTACGGCTGCGGAAGAAGCTGCTACGGCTGCGGGAGAAGCTTTTACGGCTGCGCGGCAAGCGGCTATGGATGCGTCTGAACTTGATCACTCCGACGATATGGGGGTGGCTGCGGCGATAAAGGATGCGGAAGAGGCGGAAACCGCTGCAGATAAGGCGAAAACCGCTGCAGATAAGGCGAAAACCGCTGCAGATGAGGCGAAAACCGCTGCAGATGAGGCGAAAACCGCTGCAGATAAGGCGACGGATGCGGATGCGGCCGAGATGGCCGCCATGGATGCCGAGACTGCGCAAGCGGATGCCGAGACTGCGCAAGCGGATGCCGAGAGGGCACAAGCGGATGCCGAGAGAGCACAAGCGGATGCCGAAATGGCGCTGGGAACTGCCCGGACTGCATCAATGGCTGTACAGACAGGAATAGATGTGGCCGCAGCGACGAAGGCGGCCGGGACGAAACTCACAGCCATTCAGGCAGAGGCCGCTCAGACGACCGACGCCGGTTTGGGTGGTAGTGATCCTAATAAAGATGGCACTGCTGACGATGGGACGGGTGTGTATACGTTAAGCATCGAACGCGATGCCTCTGCCACGAAAGTGACGATCGCCGATCCCAACACCGCTTTCGACGGAATCGACGACGAGGGTCCTGACATGCGCGACCCTGATGAGCCGCAATTCCAGAAAGCCATGGATCTGGGCACGGCAAACGGCTTCGCCGGCAGCATGAACGTGCGTCGCAATTCCGGGGACGATGACGACAACAATGTCGAGGAAGTCGTGATCGTCCGTACCGACATTGATGCACCAAAGGCCACAGCTTTCGCGATGGTCTCTGGGCAGGGGCTGAACGCGGAGGCGGATGGCACCGCAGTGGATCCTCCTAATGGTGATGATGCTGTGGCATTTGATCCTGGCGATGCTATCACGGTCGGTACTTCCAGCGCAGCTGGCTTGGCTGTGTTGGCCAATATAAAATCATCCGCTTTTTCGGCGGCTGTTGGTGACTCAACCCAACATATGTTCGATGGGACAGATGCGGGAGGCGCTGGTGGCACTGATGGTCAAGAAGTTATGGGTACCTATAACGGTGCAGCGGGAACCTATGCGTGTGTGGGAGGAGCAGACTGCACCGTTACGGTCGATGGTGATGGCGATTTGCTCGGAATGAGTGACGGCTGGATCTTCACCCCAGACGAAGGCGCGACCTCCGATGTGCCGGATACCTCCTACCTCTACTATGGCGTCTGGTTGCAAAAGACGACAGAAGACGGCGCAACCACCTACAATGAGGTCGAGACCTACTTTGGTGCGGTGGGGATCGCTCAGACCGAGGATGGCAATGTTGCTAGTGCTGATGTGGCCACTAGCGGTATCGGTCTCGTTACCGGGACTGCGGATTATGAAGGCAACGCGACAGGTGTGTACGTGAAGAACGTGACCGACAATGAAGGTGCAATCATGTCGGCCACTTCGGGCGCGTTCTCGGCCCTCGTTAACCTGACGGCGACCTTTGGAGGAGGCGACATCGGTGTAGATGATCAAGCATCGATCACAGGAACTGTGACGGGTTTCGAACTCGAGCATGGCGAGGCGAACGACTGGTCGGTCGCATTGGATAAGGCTCGTTTTGCCGTCCCTTCTAGTACTCCAGGAAATCCCCCAGAGAGTTGGGTGAATACGTTCATGGGCACGACTAAAGGAGATGAAGGCGCCGTTGGAGGCGCAGGCGCGTGGAATGGAGCGTTCTATGGTCCGGCAGCCGTGGAAGATGGCGACGATGACGGTAATGCTGATCCAACGGCACCCGGTGCCGTACTAGGTGAGTTCGGTGCCAACTTCACGGATGGTGCCGTAGCCGGTGCGTTCGGCGCAAAGAAGCAGTAGCCGGTTTCGATCCTCAATCAGTCCGCTTGGCGGACCGGGCTATTCACAATCAAGAAGGGCAGCCACAATGGCTGCCCTTCTTGATTATGGACTTACCCAGCCGAGGATTGTCAGGTTTACTTCCTTCGACTTCGCTACGCTACGCTCAGGACGAACGGGAGGAGGGAATCCGTGCATTCTGAGCGTAGCCCCGGTAGGGGCGAAGTCGAAGGGTCAGGACGAACGGGAGCGTGAAGGGCTCCTGTTGTTATTCTTGCGCACGCGAGAATCCGGAGTCTTTTTCCTTACAAACAGAAAAGCCAAAACCCTGGATTCCCGATTAAAAATGTCGGGAATGACGGAAGGATTAAAGACCCTGGATTCCCGATTAAAGATGTCGGGAATGACGGAAGGATTAAAGACTCTGGATTCGTCCCCGACCCCCGATTACAAACGTCGAGGGCAGGCTATCCTTAATCGGGGATCCAGGGTCTTTCCCCTCACCCCAGCCCCCGGATCAAGTCCGGGGCAGGCTCTCTCCCGCAAGGGGCGAGGGGGTAAAAGCAACAACTTTGGATTCGTCTCCGACATCCTTAATAAGCCCCCAACCCTCCTGGCCCCCCTTATCAGGGGGAAAGAGGCTCTCTTATCACGTCCCCCTGATAAGGGGGATTGAGGGGGTTGATCGGTTAGCCCTGAGCGTAGCAAAGGATCAGGAGAGGCGAGTGGAGGTAGAGCATTTCTCTGGTAGGGGCGACCGGCCGGTCGGTCGCCCCTACCCATCATTGACAACAATTGACAACAATTGTTTTAGTGGGTACCTTTAATCATGATGCAAAAATCAATTATGTGGTTGAAGGAACATATCGCATTGCTTGCTTCTTTGGTTACGGTCATGGCTGTCATGGGGAGTGGTCTGTTTGTCTTCGTCACTGATCGAGTCACGGCTCAAATCAACGAGCAAGTCATGCCCTCTCTCATTACGAATAGAAATGATATTCACACCGTCAAGAAAGATATTAAGGAGATTAAAGGAGAGATTCGTGATATTCGAGAGGATATTAAGACACTGGATAAAAAAGTCTCAGACAACGGAGCAAATCTCTCATGGATTCGCGGGTATCTTGAAAGAGAGCACAGAAAGAAAAATAATCAAGCATTACATACGGCACCCTGATCACCCTCTTCTGTAACAGAACGAGAATTACAAAATCGAGAAATATCAGCGTCTCTTCGTCATTCAACCTTGTTACGGAACCTCTGATCCCCGATTAAGAACGTCGAGGACAGGTTTAATGCGCTATCGGGCACAGGGCTGCGTTGTGTCCTCGCTCAACCCTCACCTATCTCTCTGAGATAGCTTCGGGTTGCGCTCCGGGACACCTTGCCCTGCATCCCGCTATCACACTTAATCAGAGGTTCCTTACGTTACTTAGTAGGAAAATAGCCCTCTTCTGTCATTCCCGACCCCGACCCGTCATTCCTGCGAAAGCAGGAATCCAGCGTCTTTTTTCTTACAAACAGAAAAGCCAAAACCCTGGATTCCCGATTAAAGATGTCGGGAATGACGGAAGGATTAAAGACGCTGGATTCGTCCCCGACCCCCGATTACAAACGTCGAGGGCAGGCTATCCTTAATC
>VYFB01000069.1 GCA_009842645.1 Nitrospira sp. SB0677_bin_15
TGCCATAGGAACTTCTGATTTAGTGTGATAGCGGGATGCAGGGCAAGGCGTCCCGCAGCGAAACCCGAAGCTTATCAGAGAGATAGGTGAGGGTTGAGCGAGGACACAACGCAGCCGTGCGCCCGATAGTGCACTAAATCAGAGGTTCCCATATATATGGCTGATCTGATATGGTCTAGCCATACATCGAACTGGAGCGGACCGGCCATGAAGACCACACTCAATCTGAACGATCAGGTTTTACGTCACGCCAAGGAGCGTGCTGCACGAGACGGCGTCACGCTCACGAGATTCGTCGAAAATGCCCTGCGGGCAAAACTGATGGCCACGCCTCGCAAGAGGCCGGGCTTCAAGCTCCAAATTGTCACCGTGAAAGGAAAGCGTCCGCCCAACGTCGATATCTCAGATAGAGATGCCCTCTACGACGTACTTGAGGAACCTCTGATTTAGTGTAATAGCGGGATGCAGGGCAAGGCGTCCCGGAGCGAACCCCGAAGCTTATCAGAGAGATAGGTGAGGGTTGAGCGAGGACACAACGCAGCCATGCGCCCGATAGTGCACTAAATCAGAGGTTCCTTGATCGGGAATGATAGCCGTTGACACCAATATCCTGATCTACGCGCACCGTCGCGAGACCGACCTCAATGTTGCGGCGACGGCGGAACTGGTCCGGTTGGCCGAAGGGACGGAGCCGTGGACTCTGCCGGTCTTCTGCCTGACCGAATTCATGCGCGTTGTCACACATCAACGCGTCTTCAATCCTCCTTCCACGATTGCTCAGGCGATGGACTTCATCAACGGGATCGTGGCCGCGCCGACGTGCCATGTCGCCCTGCCGGGCGCTGATTTTCTCCAGCATCTTGAGACCACGGTGCGCAGGGCCGATGCGCGAGGCAACCTGATGTTCGATGCGCAGATCGCTGCCCTGTGTCGAGAGCATGGTATTGCCGCCATTCTCACCAACGATCGCGACTTCGAGCGCTTTGACAGGCTGCAAGTTCGGTACCTGGATAAGGCCTCCGGTCGCACGGATAAGGGTTGAAGAGCACTCGCCTACCTCTGGCATTTCCACGAAAAACACTCTCCGCTTTTGGACACCGAGGAGAAGAAAAAATCCTGGATCCGTCCCTTACGTCCTTAATCGGGGATCGGAGTCGGGATGGCAGAGGGGGTCTGTAGGGGCGGACCTGCGTGTCCGTCCTCCCTGCAATCCTTGACCGCTATTTCCCCAAGGCATAGAATGGATGGCATCAAGGGGGCTTGTCCGGGATAGGCTTTTCTTTCGTCCGGATTCGGACCCGAGGAGTGTCGAACATGAGGATCGACTATAATAAAGGCGGACTGATCAGCCCGCAGCTTTTGAAGCAGCGCCGCACGGAATCCCAGGGTAACGGCGGGCCTAAGAAGAAGGTCATGCTGATCTTCCCCCCGGACTGGTATCCCTCCGAGCCCTACCTGAGTCTTCCGACGTTGACCGCGTTCTTGCGCCGTGCCGGTCATGACGTGGTGCAGAAGGACGTCAATCTCGAAATGTACGATTGGTACTTCAGCGCGGACTTTCTCAAGCGCGTGCTGAAACGCGTACCCCAGCAACTGGACCGGTTGAAACGCCTGGCCCGGGACCGGGGGCTTACAGAGGAAGAAGCCCAGTTGCAGATGGCCTTGTGCGAATGCACGCGGTCCCGCATGGCGGACCTGATCGAACAGGCGGAGCGCGCCAAGGCGATCATCCGTTCCCCGGAGTTCTACGAGGCGGAAAAACTCGAATGGGCCATGAACGTGTTTCGGGAGGTGACCGCGGCCATTTCCCTGGTGTACGCGCCCGCGCGTATTTGTATGCCGCCGATGGAAACGGATCTGTCGTATAAACTTTTCATGTCCTCGGAGGTGCTGGCCGCGGTCGAGGATACGCAAGTCAACGTCTACCGCGACGTGTTCGAACATATCGTCAAGCCGGCCATTCTTGAAGAAAAGCCGGAGATCATCGGTATCTCCATCGTCTTGCGGCAGCAACTGTTTTCCACCATGACCTTTTGCGCCATGATCAAGGAGCAGTTTCCCGGGATACACGTGACCATCGGCGGTAATACCGTGACCCGGTTGCGCGACGTGTTGCCCTCGACGCCCAAGCTGTTTGCGCTGTTCGACACTGCGGTGGTGTACGAGGGCGAAACGGCGTTCCTGCAATTGGTGGAAGCCATCGGGACGGATCGCGATTTCAACGAGATTCCGAACCTCCTGTGGCAGGATGATGCGGGTATTCATACGTCGCCGGTTACGTCTTCCGAAAACATGGCGGACCTGCCGCCCCCGGATTTCGACGGGCTCCCGATGGACCGCTACTTCGTGCCGGAACCCGTGCTGCCCTATCTTGCGACGCGGGGGTGCTATTGGGGCCGGTGCGAGTTTTGCGATCACGGCGAAGGGTACACGGCCGGCTACCGGACCAAGAAGATCCAGGAAATCATCGAGGAGGTCCGGTTCCTCCGCGACAAGTATCACACGCGGCATTTTCACTTTACCGATGAATCCTATCCTCCGGCGCTTTTCCGCAAACTGACCCGCCAACTCAAAGAGCATCAGTTGGGCATTGTGTGGACCACACACATCCGCTTCGAGAAGAGCCTGTTGGACGACGAGGTGTGGCAGGATGCGGAGGATTCAGGGTGCAAGTTCCTCCACATGGGGTATGAATCCGGCAGCGAGCGGGTCCTGAAACTCATGGATAAGGCCACGACCACCGACGTGATTCAACGGAGCCTGGAACTGTCTTCCAAACACGGGGTGTGGAACCACATCATGGGCTTCTTCGGGTTCCCCGGTGAGCGGTATGAAGACGCCAAGTTCTCCATGCAGTTCCTGGAGGACAACAGGGAGCACGTGCATTCCATCGGCTTCGGCACGTTCGATCTCAGCAAACATACCCCGGTGGCCAAGGACCCGGAGCGATGGGGCATCACGTTCTACAAAAATCCCGAATGGGACCTGGCCCTGGATTATTACTTTACCGTGAAGGAAGGCTTGGGCGTCGAGGATGCCGAACGGGTGTTTGAAGAGTTCGAGCAGAACCATTACGCCGGCTGGGATTTGAAGATCTACATCCGCGAATACGTCTTCCTCTACGTGGCGCATTTCGGGACCAACAAACTACCGGCCCTGCAATTCCGCATCATGCCGGACGAGAGTGCAGAGGCTTTGGCGAACGTCTGATGTCTTCCCTCATCCATATCGACAACGCGGCACCGAAAGCCAGGAGCGGCCGGAAGTTGAAAACCATGCTCCTCTTTCCGCCGGAGTGGGTACCCACGGCGCCGTATCTGGCGTTGCCGAGTCTCACGGCCGTCCTCCGGGAAAACGGACATGAGGTCGTGCAGCGGGACATCAACATCGAAATGTACGAGTTGTTCTTCAGCGACGTGTTCCTGATCTGGGTCAATGCGCGCATGGTCCAGCAACTCCGGGCGCTCGAAGCCAAGGGCGCGGCGTTGAGTGACAAAGAGATCGACCAGAAAGCCTGTCTGGAAGAGGCCCTGGCTTTCGACGTGATGGAATTGGCCGCGAACGCCGAGGAAGCGAAACGCATCAACCGGAGCGATGATTTCTACGAAGCCGATAAACTCGAATGGGCGTTGAACGTGTTTCGTGACGTCATGCGATACATCTCCGCGGCGTATTTCCCCGCCTCGTTGGTGTATTACCCCATGGAGAGCAATTTGGGCTACCGGCCCGGTGTCTCGAAAGAAGTCCTCACGTGTCTGGACGACGAGCAGGTGAACGTGTACCGGGACGTGTGCCGGCAGTTGGTGTTGTCGGCGGTCGCCAAAGAGCGGCCCGACGTGGTCGGTGTGTCCATCGGGACGAAGATGCAAATGATCGCGGGCTTCACGTTCTGCAAGATGATCAAGGAAGCGTTCCCGGATATCCACGTCACGGTCGGGGGGAACGTGATCACGCGGCTTCAAGAAGACCTGGCGAAACAGGAACCGTTTTTCTCATCCGTGTTCGATTCGGCCATCATGTATGAGGGCGAACATGCGCTCGTGTGGTTGTTGGAGGCCCTGGTAGGGGACCGCGCGTGGCAATCGCTGCCCAACCTGATGTACCGGGAAAATGGGCACGTCCGGATCAATTCGGAGATTTATACGGAAAAGACCACGGCGCTCCCATTGCCCGATTTTCAAGGGTTGCCCTTGGATTCCTATTTCGTGCCTACGCGCATCCTGCCGTACCTGGCGACCCGGGGCTGTTACTGGGGGCGGTGCACGTTCTGCGATCACGGGCAAGGGTACTTCGATCAGTATCGCGGCAAGCCGGCCCAGGACGTGGTCCGGGAAGTCAAGGCCCTCAAGGAACTCTATCAGGCCGATCACTTTCTCTTTGCCGACGAATCCTATCCGCCCGCGCTCTTCAAAAAGGTGTCCCAACTCCTGGTGGAACAACAGGTGGGCATCAAGTGGACCACGTTGATCCGCTTTGAAGAGACGCTTCAGGAACCTGAAACCTGGCGACTGGCCGCGGAGTCCGGCTGCAAGACCCTGTACTATGGGATGGAGTCGGCCAATGAGCGCGTTCTGGAGCTCATGGACAAGCACGCGCGGAAGAGCGTAATCGAAAACAATTTACGGGAAGCCGCAAAGGCGGGGATTTGGAATCACGTCATGGCGTTTTACGGATTCCCGGGCGAGACCCGGGAAGAAGCCGAGGACACGCGCCAATTCCTGATCGACAATAAAACGGAAATCCATTCGGTCGAATTGTTTTACTTCGTGGCTTATCGCCATACGCCGATGGTCAGGAATCCCGACAAATTCGGCATCACGATTCAGAAGCAGGACGAATACGATATGCCCCTGGATTACTATTACACGCTGAACGAATCGGGGGGGCTGAGTTGCCTGGATGCCATGCAGTTGTGCGAGGAATTTTACCAGAACGATTTCGAGCCTTGGGCCGTGCGGATCAACGCCCGCGAGCAGATCTTCCTCTACATTTCACGCTTCGGCACGAACCGGTTACCGCAAATTTACGCTACCCGGCACAGTCCGGCCGACGCCGCGCCCGATACCGTGGCAGGGTTGATCACGTGGCCGGTGGCCAAGGTGGACCCCGAAGGCGGCAAAGAGGGGGAGCCGGGCATGGCGCGGGTCGTCAGCCATTCGACCACGTAGGGTGTGGACCGACAGGCCCGCCGCCTGCCCTGAGCGCAGTCGAAGGGCTCAGAACCAACGGAAGGGCGGATCCGAAGGGTCAGGAAGGCGCGTGACCGTGGTGTTCCAGATACTCCTTCAACAGTGTGTACGCGGCCTGCACTTCCTTGGTCATCGCCTCCGCTTTCTTGTACATTTGCATATACTTGGTGGGGTTGTTGGTCAGGTTCGCATACCGGTGCGGATGCCAGGTGACCAGCAGTTCCTGGTATCGTTGGTGCAGCGTCGTGGAGTTCAGCGGCAAGGTGAGGTTGAAGAGTTCGAGAGCCTTGGCAAAAGGTTCTTCCGTATTTGCAGGCAGTGAAGACATTGTCGTCAACGGGGTTCTCGCGTACCGAAGTGTGGCAAACGGCTTGTCGTGGTGTCAATAGGGGCATTCCTCCCCTTAATTACTCCCTCTCCCCTGGTGGGAGAGGGCTGGGGTGAAGGGGAATTATCGGCGAATGTCTGAATACAAACAAAGAGGCTGGTTATAAAATGGGAAGTGCTCTCCCGGTCCTGGAGCCGACGCTGGTGCTTCAGGACAAAGGTTATCGAGAAGTCTTGATCCGCGAAATGGACGCGGGCAAAATCCCCTTGAGCCTGGGGAAGAAATGCCCGGTCGAATGCACTTTTTGCTACGAACTCGACCATTCCTACCGCGAGACTCAGGACCCGCCGAAAACCACGCAGGATGATTGGGAGTTCATCCTCAATTACATCAATGCCAAGCCCACGGACCCCATGCAGTTCTGGTGTTTGGGCGGCAATGAGTACATGGAATGGACCGACCTGTTTCTCCATCCCAAGGCCATGGAATGGGTCGAAGATTTTCTGAGGTACACGGACAAGAACATCCAGTTTTTCACGGTAGGCTTCGTCCACGTGCCCAGGATTCATAAGCTGGCGGAACAATATCCCGGGCGGATCAACTTTGAATTGTCGGTCATTACTCTGAGCCAATACCGGCAACGGATGATGCCGCATGCGCCGTCCGTGCGGCACCTGATGAAAGTATTGGATGGCCCCGCGGTCTCATCAGCCAATTTTTACGCGTTTGACGAACACACCATGTCCGAGGACGCGAAGGAGATTTCGAAAGTCAATCAGAAATGCGTGTTATGGATGGGCTGTCTCACGCCCGTGCGAGGCATCAAGGATGAGACCGCCGATCTCATGCGCCAGGGGCGAAAGGCGCTGGGCGTGGAAGCCGAACGGATTTACGACGCCGGGTTGCCGAATATGACCACGATCCACACCGAAGCCTACGTGACCGCGTTTCTTAATCGGAAGCGTATCGTGAGTGCGTTCGATTCCCTGGAACTGGAGAAAAAAGATACGGTCGTGATGGCCAGGAGCGTGCATAAGATCCTGAACATGTATCGAAAACACCGGGCGCGATTCCTGTTCGTGCCGAATACGACGCTGGGCGGGGATTCCGATTGCACCGTGTTGCTCACCTTTGAAGACATCCGCGAACGGCTGACCGGTCAGAAACGACTGCATATCCCCAAATGCATCATGGAATCGGGCCGGGGGACGAACATGGATATCAAGGGAGTGACCCTGGACGAATTCACGAAGAAGACCGGGGTGAAGGTCAAGATCCTCCATAAGATCGACACCAAATTCGCCAATGCACGACTCTACCGGAACGGGACCCTGCAAAATTTTGTGGAAGACTACGTTCGGAATCCCTGGGCTGCCGAGTATGAGGCCCTGCCTTTTAATCCTTAAGGGACCTCTGATTAAGTGTGATAGCGAGATGCAGGGCAAGGCGTCCCGGAGCGAAACCCGAAGCTTATCAGAGAGATAGGTG
>VYFB01000039.1 GCA_009842645.1 Nitrospira sp. SB0677_bin_15
ATATTTTATTTGGCCCGAAATTTGCATATGAAGTCAGAGTATCCTGGTAATATGGAATATTTATTCCAATTTGGAGAAGCGGGACTACATGTTCATGCAACAGCAACAGACCATTGAGCAAACAATCTCCGCATCCGGAGTCGGACTTCATTCCGGACGTCCTTCGAAGGTCAGTCTTTCCCCGGCGCCCGTGGACAACGGCATTGTGTTCCGGCGGAAAGTCAACAGTCACGTCGAGACGTGTCAGGCGTCGATTCGCAATCTACGATCGACGGAACTTTGCACCGTGGTTGGGTCCAATGGATTCCAAATTCAAACGACCGAACACGTGCTGTCGGCTCTTTGGGGATTAGGAATCGACAATGCCTTTATCGATATCGATTCAGAGGAAGTTCCGGCAATGGACGGCAGTGCGGCCCCCTTTGCCCAACTCATTCGCCTCGCCGGAATTCTCCCACAGGAACGCCCTAAGACCTATCTCAAAATTGTAGAACCGATTCACGTCGGTGACGGCGATCGAGGGATTTCCATTCTTCCCGCTTTATTTCCCAAGATCACCTATACGATCGACTACGATCATGAGTTGATCCAAGAACAAACGTATGAACATGAGTGGTTAACGGCGGACTTCGAAGCCAATATTGCACATGCCCGGACTTTTGCGTTTTCGCATGAAGTTGAAGCCTTATGGGCTCGCGGATTGGGGCAAGGCGGGTCACTGGACAATACCATCGTGTTTTCGGATACCGGCATTATGAATGAAGGAGCACTTCGTTTCCCGGATGAATGCGTTCGCCATAAGGTATTGGACCTCATCGGTGACCTGTCCCTGCTTGGTATCCACGTCATCGGTCACATTGTCGGTAAATGCTCAGGCCATCGTTTTCATACGCAACTCGTCCAGGCGATCCTGGACAACCCCGAAGCCTGGACGCTGGTTGGACCTCCGGAGAAACACGTCAGCGAACTGGCCGATCTGATCGGAACAGATGACGTTCATGCCGTGCCGGTCCCTGCCAGCGCCGCCTTCTGATTTCCTTCCTTTCCTTCTCCTGTCATCCTCGACCCTCGATTACAAACGTCAAGGGCAGGCTATTTTAATCGAGGATCCAGTGTCTTTGCATTTTCATTCGTGTGCGAAGAGAACGACACTGGATTCCCGATTACAAACGCCGGGAATGACGAAAGGGGACTATTTTCGCACCAATCCAAAATCCGCAATCCTCAATCCAAAATTCGCCTCTTGCTGGATATTTTCATACCGGGATGATAGGGTGGCGAAATGGTGCCACGTCGCGTTCCGTACCTCGTTCTGCTACCGGTTTTCTTCCTCTGGTTGCCGGCGTTGCTTCTCGCTGCAAAGCCGGCGACCGTGCCCGCACCGGGCTTTCAGGGGATTCCCTGGGGAAGTACGCTGGCAGAACTTCCTCAACTTGTCCTCGTCGAGCCTGACGGTCGAGTCGACATTTATGGATACAAGAAAGGCCCGCCGAATTTTGCGAACGGACCGGTGGAGGCCATCAAGCTCTATGCCATCGACTCCCAATTTGCCCGGGTGATGATCAGATACCGAACCGAAGAAACGCACAACCGGATCAAGCAGGCGTTGGAATCGACGTACGGGAAACTTCAACACAACCGCGGCTCGATGATCCGGGGGCTGAACCAGGAATACTCCTGGCGTCTCGAGGAAACCGAGATCAGTCTGAGTTACCGGGAACTGGGAGAACGTGGCTTGCTGATGATTCAGAGCCGCGTACTGGCGCCGCGTTTTCTCGACCTGTTGAGCGACCACACACATTAGCCCACGACCTCATAAACCTACTCCTCGATCCGGTTCCTGGCTTCCAACACCTTCCGCACGACCACTTCGATCCCTTCTTCATCCACAAACGGGGAAAGGATAAAGGATTTCAACGCCACGATCGGCTCTCCATAGTCCGAGGTACGATAGCAATCCGTTAAGGACAACACCGCGCCACGACCTTCCATGGCCTCTTGATGGACGTATTGGAACACCTTCCGGTTATACTCATTGTGCGATTGCAACGTCTCTCGATAGGCCCCGTCCGTGCTTTCCTCTTCTTTGATCCGAAAGGTGTCGATCCCGCGCGGATAAACCCGAAACAGCGTCACCGGGCCAAAATTCTCCCGATTCAGGACCGTGGTGCTATCATTCCCCTCCAAATGTTCACGGAGCAATTGAGACATCTCTACAATGTGGCCGATGATGACTTGCAGGCCCCGCTTCCCGAATAGTTTCATGTTCGCCAGGGCCGCAAGAATCCCCCCACCCGCCCGGGAAGTCTCGACGGTATACATACCCGGACGATGGGTGCCGAACTGATACAGGTACGGCATCTGCTCTTGAGGCCGGTGAATCAAGGCCAGGTCGTCATGGTTCTTGAACAACACCAGGCTCGAAATGTAGGGGGCAAACCCCGATTTATGAAAATCGATCCCCACGCTGTCAGCCAGGGACAGACTATGGATGGCAAGACGAGCCCCCGCCAACGCACGAAGAGTTCGCGGCCGGAATCCTAAAGGGTTGCCCTCAAAATCATAGTCGTTGAACACCGACCATGCCCAGCCGATCACGGCATCAGCATGAACGTGGGGTTGGTACGGAAGGTGAAATTCTTCCGTCAATTCATCACGCACGGCCACGATGGCGGCCAAATCATCGAGTCCAAAGGCATCCGTGGTCCCCATGGTGACGATAATCGCGGCGATTTTTCCCCCCCGTTGAAGGACTCCCTTGGCCTGCTCCCGAAAGGCTTCGACGTTCATGGCGTTCCGTGAGTCCGTCGAAACCGTGATGACGCTGTTCGCTCCGAGACCCAACCACCCGGCAATGTTGTACCGGCAGTAATGACTGGACTCACTGGCAAAGATGACGGCTTCCTCCCGCACGCCTGATGCCATGGCGCCGGGAATCGCTTTCTCCAACCCGATCTTGGCTCCGTAGAGCGTTGTGCCGGTCCCGCCAAAGGTAAACACTCCCCCTGCGCGTGCCGGCTCGTATCCCACAAGACGCGCGGTCATCGCCACCATCTCCACTTCCGCCAGGGCCAGGCGATGGCTGTATTCGTCCCACCCGAGATTGGGGTTATACAAGGAAGCCAGGAGCACCCCGATCAGCGAGGAGATGGTGGGCGGAGGGATCACGTTCTGTTGCGTATGGGGATGTCCGGGAATGGTCAAGCCCGAACAATACGACACCAGTTCGGCGGTCACGTCCTCGACGCTCATACTGTTCTCGGGAAGACTCGCTTCCCTGGCCTTGTCGTAATCCAGGGACGTACGCTGCCCCAGAATGGGCCGCTCGCTTTTCAATGCGTCCACCGCATCCATCGCACGCATGACGCTGTGAACAAAATAACTGTCATGGACGCGATTGGAAACCGGCTGCGGAAAACAGACGCGGATCCTGTCCAGCAAGTCGCGGTACGGAGCGGTCATACCTCGTTCCTTCCTCAAGGAGATTGCACGCAAAATCGCATGGGCTATATTGTACCACGGAGAGCGACGATGATTGATGACGCGACGCCATGAGGTAGCAAATCCAATCCCGTTGACGCAAGGATATTCGATGGCGCACCATGAGTACAGTCGTTATCAGGACAGGAAGTCACCCGTGCCGCCCTCCCCTGAAACCTTTGCGATCAATCCCGACTGCCAGGTCTCCGTCGAACACGCCGGCCTGGGCCGCCATAAGGTCGTCATGGCCGACGGGTTCTACCTGCATCCCGACCTGGTCCTGCAACAGGCCCTAGAATTACCATATACCGATCGATTCGAGATTGTCGGCAACTTTCCCGGGGTGCGGGCTTCAATCAACGTCGAGACCGGGGCGATCGTGGATGCGATCAGTGAGTTCTGGGGCATGAAGTTGTACCCGTTTTTCGACCCCCAGCCGGCCGTGTTTCAAGGCATCACCAACCAGCAATACCGTCTCAACGTGGGGCAGCGTCAACCCCATATCGACCAGGACGTGACCGCCATGGTCTACCTGAACCCCGCGGAATCCTGCATGGGCGGAACCGGCCTGTACCGTCACGTGCCCACGGGACTGGAACGGGTACCCATCGTTCCTGATCAGGAGATCCGCGAACTGGCTGACAGGCTGGAACTTAGCGATGAATTTCTCAACAGTGCGGAGGGGTACGAAAATTTTCAGAACAGCATGATCTTCAATCCCTTGTTCGCCAACAGGGACAATACCTATATCAACGACGGCAACGCCTATTGGGAACTCCTCTTCCTCATTCGCATGCAACCCAATCGCCTGATCATTTTCGACGGTCGCTGCTTTCATTCACAGCACATCACAACCGACCAGTACACCCAAGCCTTCCGAGTCAACCAAGTCCTGTATCTGAGTCAGAAACCCAAGCCCTGATCGCCGTTTCCACCGTGTATGTGTTCAGTCATTCCTGTATGTGTTCAGTCATTCGTTGACAGAATGGTCAGCTTAAACAGAGGTGATGGTATTCTTTTCCTCCCCTCGCCCCTCCTTACAAAGGAGGGGAAGAAGAAGCAGAACCTGTCAACGAATTAGTGAACATCTACAATTCGTTGACACATTTCCCCTCACCCCAGCCCTCTCCCACAAAAGGGCGAGGGAGCGAAGAGTCTTTCCTCTCCCTTGATGGGAGAGGATGAAGGTGAGGGTGAGTAGGGGCAGGCCCCTGTGCCTGCCCTCCACAGAAAGGACAACCACAGGGGGTTGTCCCTACATGCTGTCAACGAATTAGTGAACATCTACAATCCCCGATCCTCGATT
The DNA here is from genome assembly GCA_009842645.1 of Nitrospira sp. SB0677_bin_15. Lineage (GTDB taxonomy): Bacteria > Nitrospirota > Nitrospiria > Nitrospirales > UBA8639 > Bin75. Next base: position 4,787 of record VYFB01000039.1, read on the forward strand.
ACTAACAGCCTGTCCTTGACGTTAGTAATCGAGGATCAAGGACAGGCTATTTTTAATCGGGGATCCAGGATTTTTGTTTTTGCCTATGAAGCTGCCTCGCCCTGGAGATACGTTCGGCCTTTGTAGCGTTTGGCGACGACGATGAACAGCATCGACACACCCAGCATGACTGCCGTGAAAAACCAATAGTAATCCGGCCCTTCCAGCCGCACGCTGCCGTCGTCGTTCTGAATGAAATAATTCACCAGCGAGGTAAAAGCGTTCCCCAAGGAAACCGACAGGAGAAAAAGCGCCATCACGAACGATTTCAATGCCTTGGGCGCCTGAGTATAGGAAAATTCCAAACACGTGATCGAGACCATGACCTCCGCCGCGGTGATGACCACGAACGCCACGATTTGCCATGATATATTTGGCCGCAGCCCCGAGACAATCTGTATCTCGATCACCGCGGAAATCATGAAGGCGATCACCGTCACAAAAAACCCGATGCTGATCTTTCGCAAGGGCGTCAGGGGAAACACCCTGTCGACTGCGGGATAGACGCCGTAGGCAAACACCGGGATGAGGAGCATGATCAGAAACGGATTGACGAACTGAATTTGCGATGGGAGCCATTCCACCCCCATCCAATAGAGGTCCATGTTTCTGGCTTGGAGGACCCACGCCGATCCGGTTTGGTCATAGAGCGCCCAAAACACGGCCACAAACAGGTAGACCGGCGCGAGCCGCCACATGGCCAGCAGGCTCTCACGCGACCACAATTCCTGCAGAAACGCGGTTCCCCTGGCTGGGATATGCGCGTAATCCCGTCGTCCCAACCAGAACACCCACGTCGCAAGCAGCATCAACAGTCCGGGCACACCAAAGGCCAGATGGGGCCCGATATGGTTGAGCAGCCACGGGGTCAGGAGCGTGGAAATCCCCGCGCCAAAGTTGATCGCAAAATAAAACCAGTAAAAGGCCTTGCTGAGCAGGTGACTGTTGGTCGAACTGAATTGGTCGCCGAGGTTCGCGGAGACACAAGGCTTGATGCCTCCGGAACCCACGGCAATCAGCGTCAAGCCCACGGCCAAGCCGAGCCTGGTCTGATCCACTGCGAGGGCCAAATGCCCCAGGCAATACACCAGCGATAACGACATGATCGTGCGATACTTCCCGAACCAGACGTCTGCAATCACGGCCCCGATGACCGGGAAAAAATAGACCGCTGACGTAAAAAGATGGTAATAGGATCGCGCTTCGGGCTCACTCATCACGTCCAAGGTTCCGTCCGCATTCAGGAGGTATTGGGTCATGAAGATGATCAGGATCGTACGCATGCCGTAGAAACTGAAGCGCTCGGCAGCTTCGTTCACAACCAGGAACGGAATGCAGGACGGCATCCGGCTCGAACGTTCGGGCCCTGTACGGTATGGGGTGTTGCTCAAGACGACACCTCGAATTGGAACGAAAAGGAGAACCCTAGATTTTGTGAAAGCTGATGTGAGCCTTGTATTCCTGAATGGCCGCGCGTAACGAGGATTTGCCGAGAGGGATGTTGGCATCGAGCGTATCCTCGATCTCGGGATCGTCGATGACCACTTCGTATTTTTCCTGTACGTTGGTCAGGATCACTCCTTTTTCAACCTGCCGCGGCAGGAAAATTTCCGTCCACACTTCTTTTTCAACGAGACAGACGTCACAAAAACGTTCGTACAACATCTCCAGCCGTTCAGGATCGGTGATTTTCATGTTTCATGACTCCTTCTTCCTTCCCCTTCCCCCTCACCCTCCCCTCTCCCACCAGGGGAGAGGGTTTTCAATTTCTCTTTCGACTCACCATAGCCGCCACCGCCGGGAGTTTCAATCCGCAATCGATCCCCCTTAATCACGGACAGCGTCGTTTTGCCGGGAAGACTCTTTTCCTTGCCCTTGCGAATCAACACGTTTCGGCCGGATTGCCCGGACTCTCCCCCGGCTAACCCGAACGGTCTCGATTTACGCCGGTCGGAGATAATCGTCACTTGGGCGTCCTGCAGAAATTCGATTTCGCGCAGGATCCCGTTTCCCCCGGCATGGCCTCCCGCACCGCCTGTCCCTTGACGAATGACGTACCGGGATATCCGAAACGGATACGCATACTCCAAGGCTTCGACCGGCGTATTCATTGTATTCGTCATATGAGAATGGATGCCGCTCGCCCCCGGACGTTCCACCC
>VYFB01000092.1 GCA_009842645.1 Nitrospira sp. SB0677_bin_15
GCCTTGCCCTTCTACCTCCCCTACCCCCTCCTTACAAAGGGAATTATATAGTTAAATAAACATTTAATCTTGACTTATTCTGTTTATTTTAGTAACACTGTTCCATCATTCACGAACAGAAGAGGTTAAGATAATGGCGCACGATTACGTTACTATCAGCGAATTTGAGTTCTTGTCCAGATTTGATACCGAAGCCAAGGCTGTTGAGTTTTTTGAATCTGTCCGGTGGAAGGATGGGCGAACCTGTCCGCATTGTGACCATCAACATACCTACCAGCATAAGACCCGTCAATTCTTTTATCATTGTCGGGCATGTCGGAAACAATTTACTTGCAAAGTACATACGATCATGCACGCGAGTCCGCTTCCTGTGAAGATGTGGCTCTTTGCTATGTATAAGATTTCTGTTGCTCGAAAAGGCATCTCATCACTTCAACTATCTAAGCAACTGGGGATTACCCAAAAGTCAGCATGGTATATGCTCCATCGGATTAAAGAAGCCTGTGGAGGCGACCAAGGCCCGTTGAGTGGGATTATTGAGGTTGATGAGACCTTTATCGGTGGGAAAGCCAAGAATAAACATCAGGACAAGAAACCGAAGAAGATCAGAGGCACGGAAGGGAAACAAGCCGTCTTCGGAATGCGTCAACGAGGTGGCAAGACATTTGCGAAACCTGTGCCAAGAACGGACCGGAATACGTTAGTCCCGGAAATTGAACAACGAGTTGAATCCGGAAGTATTATTTACAGTGATGAAAGTGGGACGTATCGTGAGTTAGATGCTAACAAGTATTTTCATGACTCCGTTAATCACTCGGCTGGAGAATTTGTAAATGGCTTCGTGCATACCAACGGAATGGAGTCGGTTTGGGCAGTCTTGAAACGATCAATCGTTGGAACGTACCATCATGTCTCATTCAAACATTTGCACCGATATGTGAATGAAGCCACGTTCCGGTTGAATGACGGAAGGGTGGACAATCACGTGATGGATCGGATTACAACTCTTTGTCGTTTGAGTCTGGATAGACAATTGCCGTATGCTACGTTGACGAGGGGGCTTCATGTTAGCGTTTGAAGACATCGTGCAACGAGTAGCGGAGACGAAGCCTAAAAAGATTCGACAGAAAACCAAGCGAGCTCTGCCGGGGCAGCAATTTCTTGAATTTATTGAACATGACCTTGACGGAAACGTAATTCCACAACGTCCCAGGGATGGATATGTCAATGCGACGAAGTTATGTAAGATTGCTGGAAAACCATTTGGAACATACCACCAAAATAAGCAAACAAAAGAATATCTTGAGGCTCTTTCCTTAGATATAGGAATCCCTATATCTAACCTTACCCAAATTATAAGAGGTCGTGGTGACAGGTTAGAGCAGGGAACGTGGGTTCATCCTCAAGTGGCAATTCACCTAGCACAATGGCTCTCTCCTGAGTTTGCTGTTCAAGTCAGTAAATGGGTGTTTGATTGGATGCGAGGGAGTGTGAAGGGCTATATGCCCGCTCACGTTCAACGTTATATAAAAAATCGGACAAAAATTCCCCCAAATTACTTTTCGATGCTCAATGAAATCTATCTCAACTTTCTAGCACCCCTTGAGGATTATGGGATTATCCCGCCCGATAAGATTATGCCCGACATATCTACTGGACGTATGTTTTCAGAATTTTTGAGAAAAAGAGGAATCAATCCAAACGACTTCCCAACTTATGACCATGAGTTTGTTGATGGCTCTCGCCCAACCGTCTATGCGAGATTATACCCGCTCAAATATTTGGAAGAGTTTCGGGACTACTTCAATCATGTTTGGCTTCCTCAAAAGGCTTTAACGTATTTGCAAAGAAAATTTCCCAGAGCTGTACCTTATATTGACAGAATTACAACGCTCCCTTCACCAACAAAAGCACTGCCATGAATCGCTTCACCAGCAAAATATAACTATTGGGAGGTAATTAATGATTAATTTAACGACACTCAAGGCGGCTTGGGATTCTGTAGCGTATATTGATGGCTATAACACAACCACAGAGACTACAAAGGCTATTCGAGTCGCGCAAGCCAGGGCAGATATAATTATCGCCGAAGGACAAGACGAGCCTGCAAGGTCTATACAACTTAAACAAGCTCAAGCATCTTTAGCTAGCTATTCATAGCGAAGGAGTCTTTATGATTACTACACGGTTACTTTTAGCGCTTGTTCTGTTTCCGCTTTCTCTATATGCCGGTGATTCAGAAGCATGTTGGGACGTGGTGTGGAATAAGCAGTCTTATTGCGTTTCTGATGACCCTTTTATACGATCTCAAGAGAAGTTTGCACATCAGCAGGAAAAGAGCAAAGCGCCAAACGATCGCAGTAGGAAATATAGAGCGTATTTCAACCGAAGTGAAGAACTCAAAGACCTGATTGAAGACCTCAATAAACAACGAAAGCCTGTTATTTTATTTTATAAAGATAAAGCCGGTCGTGCAAAGGCTCAACGACACCAAGCCCATAACGAAGCCCTCAACAAGAAGGTGAAAGACCTTGAACGAGAGCGACTAAGTATCAAAGAGAAAATGGCGCAGCTTCCTTCGCAGCAGATCTTAGAAATACCTTTGGAACGGTTAGAGGATTTGTATGACGTAGCGGTTGACATTTCCGTGCGGGATAGACTTGTTCCTCTTTATCACGAAAAATACCGTCTTGAGGATTTTATTTATATCGGCTATCCAGCCCGAGACTTGGAATTGCGGGCTATGCTAGATCAAATACAAGGTTCCAGAAAGAGAACAGATACCGTGCCTTGTTACGTAAGTATGTACGAATACAAAAGGTTTGAGAAAGAAGTCCGAAAACAACTAGAAGACATTGAAGCGCGACGTTGCTTGTTATACAAAGAAAAGACAAAGGCTCAACAACAGGTGGAAGAAGTCAGGCAAAGTATTCGGGTAGAGAAATCTAAGAGGCGGTAAGAACTATTGGTTTACACGAGAAGGTTTATTTAACTATATAATTCCCCTTACAAAGGAGGGGAAGAGGAGAGAGAACCTTTGGTGCTGGAATGTTCAAAGCGCAACCCGTTTACAGAAACGTTCCAATGCCAGTATTCTCCATTTTGGCTTGAAGACATCTCTGCGTCGATACGGTTGCCTCGGTCCACGGAAACGGGGCGACCAATGGGGAAAAAGGCCAGCCCCCAATGCGAGGCTTTATCCTGGGGGCCATTGGAGATAGAAAGACCGGGAATCAATTCGGCGTTGAACCACCCCGCCAATCCGTGAAGCCAACCCTGCCGCCTGACGTGGATGGTGAAACCTGCCTTGACTTCCGTCTGAGTCGTTTCCCCGAATTCAATTTCCTGTACGCGCAGGGGATCACCCAAAAACGTGCCTTCGTGCAGCTTCAGCGGATGAAAGTTGTTCACCGTCAAGTGCCGAACGGGTGAAAAGTCGAATCCCTGACACCGGTTCACCCAAAAGTCGATCACGTGTTCATAAAATTGCGGCAGTTCCACCGGCACGAGAAACAGTTCCACGCCGTGGGGGATGAGGGTGCCACCCTTTTTAAGCAAACGCTCCCTGGCATCGGTCAGGGACCCGAGAATCCCTTCTTCAAACCCGAAGGTGCCCATCGTCTCCGTCACGATAACGTCTGCAGGTTCAGGCAAATCCACGTTGAAAGACGAGGCATTGTAAAACGTGATCCGATCTTGAAATCCGTTTTTCGCCGCCACGAGTTCGGCGATGTTGATGACGGGTTCACTCTCAATGGCATGTACGTGGCGAGCGCCGGCACGGCACGCGAAAAACGAGAGAATGCCCGACCCGCAGCCCACGTCCACCACCACGTCACCCGGTTTCACGACTTTGGAAACGGCTCGACTGTAGGCGCCCGTCCTCGTCTCGTCAATCAGCATCGACAGGTGATAATTGATGAAGTCGGTGTATTTCGTCATTCCGCTCTTTCTCCATCAGACGCCCTCGCCCCTTGAGGGAGAGAGCCTGCCTTGAGCTTGTCGAAGGGGTTGGGGTGAGGGGTTCTTCGTGACGTGATCGCGTCGCCCATCCGTATTCCAGGAACCTCTATTCAAGGACGCCTCATACTAGAGCATGCTACACTACCCGGCAAGGCCCTGCCATCACCAAACCCAAACGGCGAAACACCGGAGTTTTTCGGATTAGCGAGAAACCATGCAGACCACCTCACAGTCATGGCGGCGTTCCCTGCAATCGTTTGCCCACCCGCGAGTCGTCACGATGTTGTTTCTCGGCTTCTCGGCCGGGCTTCCTCTCCTGTTAATTTTTTCTTCACTCTCTTTGTGGTTGCGTGAGGCCGGCATCGAGCGGGCAACCGTGACCTTCTTCAGTTGGGCTGCCTTGGGCTACTCGTTCAAATTCGTCTGGGCCCCGCTCGTGGATACCTTACCCGTGCCTCTCCTGACCAGGAGGTTGGGGCGGCGGCGCGGGTGGATGCTGCTGGCCCAGGGCTCCATCATTGCGTCGATTGTCGGCATGGCCTTTACTAATCCTGCTGGAGGGCACTTGACCGTGATGGCGTTGGCCGCCGTACTGCTGGGTTTTTCATCAGCCACACAGGACATCGTCATCGACGCTTATCGCATCGAATCCGCAGCCGTCTCGCTTCAAGCCCTGATGTCATCTGCCTATATCGCGGGGTACCGCATTGGAATGCTGATATCGGGAGCCGGAGCATTGTTCCTCGCCGGGGCATTCGGATCGGCGAAAGGCGCGTATGATTATCAAGCATGGCAATGGACCTACCTCATCATGGCCGCGGCCATGTCGGTGGGCGTTCTCACGACGCTCATGATTTCTGAACCGCCCTCCCGTGACGTACACGGGCCTGCCCGGTCAACCGGCGATCACGCGGGGATTCTGTTCATGTTCGTGGCGGGCGTCACCGGATTCATCCTGGTCTTCTATTCTTCATCGGAACCGGCTGCCGAACTCAGCCGCGCAATGGCTGGAGTGCTCGGAACCGAAGCCGGTGCGCGATTCCTGGTCGAAACGGTGCGACTGGCTATGGGGACGGCAACGGCTTGGCTAATCGCCACCCTGATGATTCAGGCCGGAATCGTCAGCCGGGACATGATACAGGACACCTACGTCGCCCCGCTGAAAGATTTTTTCAGGCGATATGGCTTGAAGTCCGCTTTTGTGCTGCTGTTGCTGGTCGGGGTCTATCGCATTTCCGACGTTGTGCTGGGCGTCATCGCCAACGTGTTTTACCAGGACGTGGGATTCACCAAGCCGGAAATTGCCGGCGTCGTGAAAACCTTCGGGTTGTTCATGACCATTGCCGGCGGGTTTCTGGGCGGTCTGCTGTCCGTCCGGTACGGCATGTTCCGCGTTCTCCTGTTTGGAGCCTTGTTGTCCGCCGCCACTAATCTCCTTTTTATTGTGTTGGCCGCAACAGGCCACAACCTGAGCATGCTCTACGTGGTAATTTCTGCCGACAATCTGTCAGCGGGACTGGCCAGCGCCGCCTTTGTTGCCTTTCTCTCCAGCCTCACCAATATCAGGTTTACTGCCATGCAATATGCCATTTTCAGTTCGCTCATGACCTTATTCCCTAAACTCCTGGGCGGTTACTCAGGCACCATCGTGGACAGCCTGGGGTATGCAAATTTTTTCATGCTGACCACCCTGCTGGGGCTGCCCGTACTTATCCTCGTCCTGCAAGTGCGCCACTATCTGGACCAGGCGTAAGGGCGACCGGCCGGTCGCCCTTACCAGACACCCCCTCACCCCAGCCCTCTCCCACAAGGGGCGAGGGAGTTCAAAGGAGGGGAAGGGAGAAAGAGGTATCGATGCCTCTTTGTTTTTAAACTTCCTCGGAAACGGGATTGACGAGTGTTCCGATCCGTTCGATTTCAATGGCAACCCTGTCGCCCTTTTTCAGAAAAACCTGTGGATTTCGAGCAAACCCGACACCTTGAGGGGTTCCCGTCAGGATGACCGTCCCTGACAATAACGTCGTCCCCTCACTCAAGAAGCTGATCAGGGAGGGCACGTCGAAAATCATATCCGCGGTGGTGGAATCCTGCACCATCTCGTCATTAACCGTGGTGCTGATCCTGAGAGTATTGGGGTCCGGAATTTCGTCGGTGGTGACCAGGCAGGGACCGAGCGGGCAGAACGTATCAAATGATTTTCCCCGACACCATTGGTTGCCTCCACCCTCTTTTTGCCATCGCCGCGCGCTGACGTCATTGGCGCAGGTGTACCCTAGCACGTGATCGAGAGCCCTGCGCCGTTCAATGTTTTTTCCGGGTTTTCCGATGACCACTGCCAACTCGCCCTCGCAATCGACCTGTCCCGGGGCAACCCTGGGAATGACGATTGGATCACCAGGATGGGCCAGCGCATTCACCGCCTTGATGAACAGCACGGGGTGTTCAGGAATTTTTGCGCCCGTTTCCTCTGCGTGCCGGCGGTAATTCAAACCCACACAAAGAATGCTCGGAAGTTCGACGGGCGCAAGGAGCCTGTCAATCGCAACAACGTGATCTGTAACCTGGTAGATTCCATCAACCGTTTTCTCAATAAGGAGAGCCGACCACTCCTTTATCCACTCACCATAGTGAACGTTACCTGCCGGATCTTGAAAACGGACGATTTTCATTAAGCCCACCACTCAGGTTGTCATCCTGAGTTTACATGGTTCCCATCCAATTGTCTTAATGGAACAAGAAGTATATCATGCTGGTCGAAGAAATTTTCCGGCAGACACGCACGTTACCCGTGAAGACCATGGATGCCAATGACGTTCACGCAAATTCTTTTTGAGAAAAACCAAAAATCCGTCACACCAGGAGGTTGAACAATGCAAAAACCATATTCCCGAGAAGTCCGTAGCGCATGGATGGCCGCCTTATGCCTGGCCGGCTGCCCTGTCCTGGCGTCCGCAGAAACCATCAAGGCTCAACTTTCGACGGCACCGAACGTTCCTCCTCCCATTACCCGTACCAAGCCGGCAACGGTCGTGGTTGAAATGGAAGCAAAGGAATACGTCGGCACAATTGCCGAAGGGAAGCAATATAAGTTCTGGAGTTTCAACGGCACAGTGCCGGGTCCCATGATCAGGGTTCGGGTTGGCGATACGGTGCAAATCCATTTAACCAATGGCAAGGACAACTCCGAAAGTCATAATATCGACTTTCACGCGGTCAACGGGCCGGGCGGCGGTGCCGCGATGCTGAATACCGAACCCGGAAAGACAACGGGGTTGAGCTTCAAGGCCATCAATCCCGGCCTCTACGTGTACCATTGCGCCACCGCGTCGCCGTCGATTCCAGCCCACATTGCAAACGGCATGTATGGCATGATCCTGGTGGAACCGGAAGGCGGTCTGCCGCCCGTGGACAAGGAATTCTACGTCCTTCAAAGCGATTTCTACACCAAGGAAGGCAAGGACGGCGTCCTGGAGTTTGATCACAAAAAAGGATCGGACGAACATCCGACTTACGTGGTGTATAACGGCATGGCTGGTTCCCTGGTGCAAAATCCGCTCAAGGCCAAAGTCGGCGACACGATACGGATTTTCTTCGGTAATGCCGGTCCCAACCTGGTGTCGTCGTGGCACATCATTGGCGAAATCTTCGACAAAGTCTGGACTGAAGGTTCGCTCACGACGCCGCCCTTGGAAAACGTACAGACCACACTGGTGCCGGCTGCTGGCTCTTCCATCGCGGAATTTGTCGTCGAAGTTCCCGGCACGTATATCTCGGTGGACCATTCGATCTTTCGCATCGAGAAAGGCGCCTTGGGTCTGCTGAAGGTGGAAGGGAAAAAGAACCCCGACGTCTACAAAGGTCTCCAGTAAGCCGATCCCTTACCTCTTCCGGAGAAATCCTCTACCTCCCCTCGCCCCTCCTTACAAAGGAAGGGAACAAAAAGCCCCCTCTCCCTCAAGGGGCGAGGGAGAAAGAGGTCATTCTTGGTTTCATTGACTTGTTTTGAAATCGCATGATACCGTTCAGGGCATGAAAAAGCCTTGTTATTCAATAAGTTTTGACCAATTCCGCCAATTGGCCACAATGGGGAATCTCGTGCCGGTGTACCGGGAGATCATGGCGGACCGAGAAACGCCGGTTAGCGCATTTTCGAAAATCAACACCGGCCGGACGGCGTTCCTGTTTGAAAGCATCGAAGGCGGCGAACGTTGGGCACGATACTCCTTCTTAGGCAACAGCGCCACACAAGTGCTATGGGAGGAAGACGGCATCCTCTACGTCAATAAAGGGCGGAAAACCGAAACCTTTCCCTTAAGAAACAATCCGCTAGACCATATCCGGACGATCCTGTCCGGGTTTCAGCCGGTACAGGTGCCCGACCTTCCGCGCTTTGTCGGAGGCGCCGTTGGTTACCTGGGATACGACGTCGTGCGATTTTTTGAACCGGTTCCCGAGTACCCCAAGGATTCGGCCAGGCTACCCCTGCTCGCCTTTTTCGTCACGGATACGCTTGTGATTTTCGATAACGTGCGGCATACGGTCAAAGTCGTAGCCAATGCGCATATTGCCTCCTCCAGGAAATCAGACGTCCGGTCCGCGTACGTGGATGCGACGACCCGCATTGAAAAAATGATCGCGAAGCTCAAGACACCCTTGCGGCACCGGCCTTCACCCGGGCGCAAGCACGTCCTCCGCTTCACTTCCAATATGACCCAAGCCACCTTTGAAAAAATGGTGATGCGGACCAAAGAATATATTCAGGCCGGCGATATCGTTCAGGCCGTGGTCTCCCAACGCTGGCAAACCAGGATTCGGACGTCGCCTTTGGAAATCTACCGTGCGTTGCGGGTCATCAATCCGTCACCGTACACGTTCTATCTCCGGGTAGCGGGAATTGAATTGGTGGGATCTTCACCGGAAATCCTGGTCCGACGCGAAGAGGATCAGGTCGTCGTCCGGCCAATCGCCGGAACCCGAAAGCGTGGAGATACGGTTGCGAAAGATCAGGTATTGGCCGATGAACTGTTGGCTGATACAAAGGAACGCGCCGAACACGTCATGCTGGTCGATTTGGGACGAAACGACGTCGGCCGCGTGGCGCAAACGGGCACGGTCGCGCTGAATCCCTTCATGAAAATCGAACGTTACTCTCACGTCATGCACATTGTCTCGCAGGTGACGGGTACGCTCTCTCCCGGCAGGGACGCCTATGACGTGATGAAAGCCTGCTTCCCGGCCGGCACGGTCTCGGGAGCACCCAAGATCCGCGCCATGCAGATCATCGAAGAACTTGAACCCACGAAACGGGGTCCTTATGCCGGCGCCGTGGGCTATTTCAGTTTCTCGGGCAACATGGATACCTGCATCAATATTCGAACCATTGTCTTTAAAGGCCGGGACGCCTTTATTCAGGCCGGGGCCGGAATTGTGGCCGATTCGGACCCGGCCAGAGAATACGAGGAAACGTGCAATAAAGCCCGTGCCATGATGCGCAGCATCGAAATGGCCGAAGAAGGATTGGAGTAATCATGAGAAGCCGACGTGCAGGCTCTACCTCCCCTGGCCCCTCTCCCCGATTAAAAATGTCGAGGACAGGCTTACAAGGGAAGGGAACTCCCTCTCCCCTTTTGGTGGGAGAGAGCTGGGGTGAGGGGTAATCACGTGTTACTCATGATCGACAATTACGACTCCTTTACGTACAACCTGGTGCAGTACCTGGGGGAACTGGGTGCTGATATTAAGGTGTATCGAAACGACAAAATCACGATGGACGAAATTACGGAACTGAATCCGAAACGCATTGTGATCTCTCCCGGTCCGTGTACGCCTAACGAAGCGGGCATTTCCGTGAAGGTCATCCGGCAATTTGCCGGGCGCGTTCCGTTGTTGGGCGTCTGCCTCGGGCATCAATCTTTGGCCTTTGCCTTCGGCGGTGAAATCATTCGCGCAGATCGCCTAATGCACGGCAAAACGTCGCTGGTCGAACACGACAATCAAACAATTTTTGAGGGGCTGCCCAACCCGTTCGAGGCCACGCGGTATCATTCGCTGATTGTCAACAAGACAACCTTGCCAACTGATTTTGAAATTTCGGCGCTGACGGAGGAAGGTGAGATCATGGGCATCCGGCATCGACCGACCGGCGCGGAAGGCGTACAGTTCCACCCCGAATCCATCCTCACGAAAGCCGGCATGGACCTGTTGCGAAACTTTCTTGAACCCGGCTCAGGCAATGGTAAGGGAATAACGGCATGATCAAGGACGCGCTTGCAAAATTGGTTGAGGGCGTCAACCTGACGGAAAAAGACGCATACGACGTCATGCTGGAAATCATGCAGGGGGCAACCTCCGAATCTCAGATTGCCGCCTATCTCATGGGCCTTCGGATGAAAGGCGAGACCGTCGAAGAAATCACGGGCTCGGTCAAAGCCATGCGTGAAATGGCCGTGCGGATTCACGTGGGAGATCCTCAAGTCATCGATACTTGCGGGACCGGCGGCGATCGATCCAATACGTTCAACATTTCCACCGCGACCGCCTTCGTGGTTGCCGGAGGAGGCATGACCGTTGCCAAACATGGGAACAAGTCGGTGTCTTCACGGTCAGGAAGCGCAGACGTGTTAGCTGCCATGGGCGTCAGAATCGACCTTCCTCCGGAACGCGTGGAAGCATGCGTCAATGAAATCGGCATCGGCTTCTTGTTCGCACCGCTCTACCACGGGGCCATGAAGCATTGCGCCAAGCCTCGCTCTGAAATGGGCGTACGAACGTTGATGAACGTCATGGGCCCGTTGTCCAATCCGGCCGGCGCCGGCATTCAGATCCTGGGCGTGTACGATCAGGCCCTGACGGAAAAACTTGCCCAAGTCCTTATCCGCCTGGGCACCCAACATTGTTTTGTCCTGCACGGCAAGGACGGGTTGGATGAAATGACCTTGACCGATTTCACCTACGTGTCCGAAGGGAAGGCCGGACGGATTTCGAGCTATCATCTTGCCCCGGAAGATTTCGGATTGACCCGGGCAAATCCGAAAGACCTGCGTGGCGGAACCCCAGAAGACAATGCCGCCGTCATTCAGGATCTTCTCAAGGGACATCGGAACGCCAAACGTGACGTGGTTCTCATGAATGCCGCTCCGGCGTTCGTGGCCTGCGGAAAGGCCAAAAACTTGAAAGACGGGTTCGCCCAAGCCGCGAGTGCGCTGGATAGCGGTGCCGCATATGAAAAGTTACAGAAACTCGTCAAGTTCTCCAATAAGGCAACGGCATGATCCTGGACCGCATCCTGGAACATAAAAAGGCTGAACTTCGCCGAAAAAAGGGACGCGGCTACATGGCTGAACTCAAGGGGAAAATAGCCGACCGCCCCGCGCCATCCGGCTTTATCAGCGCCTTGGAGAAAGCCTATGCTGAGAACCATCCTGCCCTCATTGCAGAGGTGAAGAAGGCATCGCCCAGCCAGGGATTGATGCGCCCGGAATTTGCCGACAGGTATGAACCTGCCGACATTGCCAACACGTATAAAGAATACGGGGCGGCAGCAGTCTCGGTATTGACGGATCAGGAATTCTTTCAAGGACATTTGGATCACTTGACTCGCGTCAAGGACCACGTGGAGCTGCCGGCGCTCAATAAGGAATTCATGATCGAAGACATCCAATTTTATGAGGCCCGGGCCCATGGAGCCGATGCCGTTCTGCTGATCGTGGCGGCCCTGGACCTGATTCAGCTTGAAGATTTTTATTCAATAGCCAAGGGCTTGACGCTCGACGTGCTGGTGGAAACACATCATGAATCGGAAATTGACGCGACCTTGGAACGCATCCCCGGCGCGACCCTGATTGGTATCAATAACCGGGATTTGAAAACCTTCTCAACCGATCTCTCGGTGACTCAACGGCTGGCCCGCCGGATTCCGCCGGAAAAAATCATCGTCAGCGAAAGCGGAATCCATAAACGTGAGGACGTCGTGCAGATTCTGGAAGCCGGAGCCAAAGCCATGCTAGTGGGTGAATCCCTGATTCGAGCCGATGACATCGGCGCCAGGATTCAGGATCTCAGGGGAGAAAAAGACTCTGCTTCCCCTCCTTTGTAAGGGGCGAGGAGAGGTAGAGTTCTTAACTCCCTCGCCCCTTGTGGGAGAGGGCTGGGGTGAGGGGGTGTCTGGTAAGGGCGACCGGCCGGTCGCCCCTACAACCTTTTCAAATATGGCTCTGCCGAAAATCAAAATCTGTGGCATCACGAACCAGATCGACGCCTTGCAGGCCGTTGACGCGGGGGCCGATGCGCTCGGTTTCGTCTTCTACAAGAAAAGCCCTCGCCACGTGAATCTGAACGTGGTCAAGTCTATTGTGGCCGATTTACCGCCGTTTGTGTTGCCGGTTGGGGTATTCGTCAATGAGGACCCCAATAGGGTGCGCAAGACGATGGACGAGTGCGGATTGGCACTCGCGCAAATTCATGGAGACGAATCAGCCGAATATTGTGAATCGCTGGGTCGTCCGGTTATCCGGGGAATCAGGCTTCGTGACCACAACACCCTCTTTGCCATGGCCGAGTACAAGGGACGGGCGCGCGTTCGAGGATTTGTACTGGATGCCTTTTCAGAGACAGCCTATGGAGGCACCGGCAAAACCGCAGACTGGAACCTTGCCACGAAGGCTGCTCAATCGTTTTCTTTTTTGCTGGCAGGGGGGCTCACCGCGAACAACGTTCAGGAGGCAATCCGAACCGTGCAACCTTACGGCGTGGACGTCAGCAGCGGCGTCGAGGCCGGTCCTGGCAAGAAAGATCCAGCCAAAGTCACGGCCTTCATCCGGGCCGTGAAACTTGTCTCATCGTAAATCAAGCCGCTATAAAGTAACGGAAGCCTATCTCGACGTTATCCAGCTACTCCGCCAAGTTTCCTCTCCCTTGATGGGAGAGGATCAAGGTGAGGGTGAAAACAGAAGCAAGACTCATGGCACGCACTTCCGTTAAACAGAGCCGGTTCGGCGAATATGGAGGGCAATACGTTCCCGAGACCCTCATGCCGGCGATCCTGGAACTGGAAAAGGTCTATGCGAAAGTTCGCCATGACCCCAGTTTTCAAAAAGAATTCCAGGATTGTTTGAGGCAATACGTGGGTCGTCCGACTCCCCTCTATTTCGCCAAACAACTCACGAGGAGGTTGGGCGGAGCCAAAATCTATCTCAAGCGGGAGGACCTCTGTCATACCGGCGCACACAAGATCAATAACACCGTGGGCCAGGCATTGCTGACCAAACGCATGAAAAAGCGGCGAGTCATCGCGGAAACCGGCGCAGGACAACACGGCGTCGCAGTTGCAACCATCGCCGCCATGTTCGGGCTGGAAGCGGAAGTGTACATGGGGACCGAAGACATGGCGCGACAGGCGCTCAACGTCTTTCGCATGCGATTGCTCGGAGCAACAGTTACGGGTGTGGACGCGGGCAGCCGAACGCTCAAGGACGCCATCAGCGAGGCCATGCGTGATTGGACGACAAACGTGCGAACCACGCATTACCTGCTAGGCTCCGTGCTGGGCGCGCATCCCTACCCGATGATGATCCGTGATTTTCAATCGGTGATCGGCCGGGAAGCCCGACGACAGATTATGGCCGCCGAAGGAACGCTCCCGCATTGTCTGGTGGCCTGCGTCGGAGGGGGAAGCAACAGCATCGGCCTGTTCTACCCGTTCATCAAGGATACACGGACTCAAATGGTCGGGGTGGAAGCCGGTGGCATGGGCTTGACCAGCGGCAAACATGCCGCTCGCTTTGCCGGCGGCGTGCCGGGCGTGCTGCACGGAACGATGACCTACCTGCTCCAGGACCGACACGGCCAAATCAGCAGCACGCACTCGGTGTCGGCCGGTCTTGATTATCCCGCGGTCGGTCCCGAACACGCCATGCACCATGACTCGGGCCGCGTTCAGTACACCTCGGCGACAGATCAGGAAGCCTTGGAAGCCTTCGACCTCCTGTCTCAAGAGGAAGGGATTATTCCCGCCCTGGAAAGCGCGCACGCAGTAGCGGAAGTCGTCAAACGGGCGCCGACGATGAAGAAAAATCAAATCCTGATCATGAACCTGTCCGGACGCGGGGATAAGGACGTCGATCAGGTCGCCCAGATGCGAGGCATCCAATTTTGATGATAGCCGCTCCTTCCAATCGCATTACCGCTACGTTTGCCCGTCTTCGCCGGCAAGGGGAAAAGGCGCTGATCCCCTATATCATGGCCGGGGACCCTTCATTGGCTGAAACGGAAACCCTGGTGGTGGCCCTGGAAAAGGCCGGAGCCGACCTGATTGAACTCGGTGTCCCGTTTTCTGATCCTATCGCCGACGGACCCGTGATCCAAAAAGCGGCTGAACGCGCGTTGCGCACGGGCACCTCGCTACGCGGAATTTTACAGTCCGTCAAATCCTTGCGAACCAGAACTCAGGTCCCGCTCATTCTGATGACTTACTACAACACCATCATGGCCATGGGAGACCGGGCGTTCTGTGACGCAGCGGTTCGTGCCGGGGTCGATGGCGTCATCATTCCGGATATGCCGCCCGAAGAAGCCGACTCGTTGCAACGAGCCTCCGCAGAAAAAGGTCCGTGCCTGATCTTTCTGCTCGCGCCGACGAGCACCACAGCCAGGAAAGCCGAGGTCATCAAACGCACCAGCGGATTCATTTATTACGTGTCCATTACCGGAATCACCGGGGCGAAACTACGTGACCGGGATTCCATCAAACGCAACGTGCGCGCGATCCAAAAGAAAGCAGGGAAACCCGTGGCCGTAGGATTCGGCATTGCCACCCCCGACGATGCCCGGCAAATCGCGGCTTTTTCCGACGGCGTCATCGTGGGCAGCGCCCTGGTGAGAAAAATCGAAGAACTTCAGCATTCCACCGACCTGGTCACGGAAATCAGCCGGTTTACAGCCGAACTGAAAGCCGCCCTTTCCGATTCGTGTTAAACCTTGATGACCTGAACGCCGTTCTCACGGAAATGGCGCCGGCTTGCGCCGGAGGATTTATCCAAAAGATCCAGCAGCCAACGCCCGATACCATCACCCTTTCGTTGCGCCGGCCCGGCCGTTCTCTTTCACTTGTACTTTCAACCCATTCTCAATACGGACGGCTACACGTACTGAGTCAAAAAATGCCGTCCGTTCCAACGCCGCCGTCGTTCTGTCAATATGCACGCGCCCATCTCTCGGGAGCACAAATCCGTCGTCTCGCCCAAACCCCCGGTGACCGCATCGTGTGGTTCGAGCTCAAAAGAGGCGAACAGGTGTTCTTGCTGGTCGTTGCATTGACCGGACGTTCGGCCAACGTCTTCATCCTGGATGCGCAAACCACGGTGCTTCGGTCCCTCAAACCGAGTCGACAGGCCATTGGACAACCGTTTAACCTCGCTCCTTGTCCCTGGAGGGGCGATAGTCCGGCTGAAGCGTTTCCGCCCATGACTGATACGGCGACGAGGGCTTTCCCCGTTTCTGAACGAATCGAAGCGTCATATTCCACGTCCGAACTGAACGCGACGCTCGAAGACGAACGTCACCGGCAAATCACACACGTTCGCAAACACGTAAAAAAATTGCAGCGACGGATTGAGAAATTGACGCAAGATTTTGCAAAAGTCGATGCTTATCGCGAATTTGGACGGTACGGCGAGCTGTTGAAAAGCCACGTCTCCGCCCTGGGCAAAGGGCAGAAACACGTTACGGTCGTTGATTACTTTGATGACAGGCTGCCCGAGATCACGCTACCATTAAACCCGGAAAAAGACGGACCCGAGAACCTGAAAAACTATTTTACGAAATACGGAAAATTTACTGGAGCACAGAAAAACCTTGTCCCCCGGCTTAACCAGGCCAAAACAGAATTGATGAAATACCGGCAGGAATTGGAAGCCCTGGAGAGCGGGAAATTGGCAAGCTCACAAGAAAGTGAACCTGTAGCGGCGCTGACGAAGCGGCAGGCACCGCTACGCAACCCACAACGCTCCAGGCAAAAACCTCAACCTGCTGTGCCATATCGAGAGTTTTTCTCTCGGGAAAGGTGCCCCATCCTGGTCGGCAAAACCGCCAAGGATAATGACGCCGTCACGTTCAAGGTATCCAAGCCCGACGACCTTTGGCTGCACGCCAGGGGAACCCCGGGGTCACACGTGGTCGTCAAGCTGGAAAAGAAACAGCAAGTTCCTCCGGAAACCTTGAAGGATGCCGCAACCTTGGCTTTGTTTTACAGCGATCTGCGAAAAAGCGGAAAAGGCGAAGTCATCTATACCTTGAGAAAAAACGTCAGGAAACCCAAGGGCGCGAAGCCCGGATCAGTCACCGTGACCCAGGAAAAGAACCTGTGGGTCTTCGTGGATCAGGCCCGTTTGGATCGACTGAAAAAGTCCGGTTGATAACCTCTACCTCCCGACTTTTCCCTCTTCGGAAAAAGTTCCCGTCCTTACAAAAGAGGGGAACCGAGGCACCCTCTCCCCTGGCGGGAGAGGGTTGGGGTGAGGGGGAAATAAGCAACCAACACACCAAACAAGGAGCACAACATGAACGATTCATTGACGGAAGAAGTACGGACACGGAGAAAGCCGAACTATGACGTGCATCCTCTTATTGTGAACAGGTGGTCTCCCCGTTCGATGACAGGTGAAGAATTATCCGATGACGAACTCATGCCGCTGTTTGAAGCGGCTCGTTGGGCGCCGTCGTCGAATAATGCACAACTGTGGCGATTCGTTTATGCAAAACGCCGGACGACGTTTTGGGAAACCTTCGTGGATTTGCTGGCCGAAGGCAATAAAGTATGGGCCCGGCAGGCAGCCGCACTGATCGTTGTCACCTCCAGGAAGCTCTTCGAGCGAAACGACAAACCCGCGGTCACCTACGCCTTTGACGCCGGCGCGGCGTGGGAAAATTTTGCATTGGAAGGAATACGGCGAGGATTGGTCGTACACGGGATGCAAGGATTCGATTACGAGAAGGCCAGGAGAGAACTTCACGTACCCGAAGACTACGACGTCCTGGCCATGATCGCCGTTGGGAAGCACGCGCCAAAGGAATCCCTGCCCGATCACCTTCAAGAGAGAGAATACCCAAATGACCGGCGGCCATTGGCTGAAATCATCATGGCCGGCCGGTTCGGAACAGAAGAACGTCCTTGAGACCTGTTCACTTTTTGGCAAGAACGTTCATTCTGGCCATTTGCCTTGACATTTAAATTCTATTCCGATATAAGCCTTCAACCATAAGACGGCACGGTCGGGGAACGAGGAAGTTTTCCTGACCGGCCTTTAAAAATGAGCAAGGACATTGACGTCCTTTTGGTTTGTGGTTCAGACCAGAAGGGCGTTTTTTTTGTTCATTTCATTGATGCCGGCAAAAGAAGGGGACACAACGTGACGGTTCGTCTCGCTGAAGGAAACAACGGTGTTTCCCGCATTGCCGAAACAGGAAAATTTTTGGGCGCCTACGAAAGACAATCTTGCACAATCGACTCTGATACGAAAAGGACATATATCCATGAATGTACTCAAACAAAGCACGTTCAATATCGTTTTCGTCGCGATGCTCCTGCTCGCATTGCCGGCGTTTGCCGGTCCGAAACTCGAATTCGGCGATGACAAGTGGCTCAGTATCGGCGCCGGAGCACGGGTACATTTCTTCGCACAAGAGGATGGTGCCGCGGACGGCAAAAATTGGAGCAAGCATTTCGGGTTGGAGAATATGCGGCTTTACCTTAACGGGCAATTCCACAAGTACCTGAAAGTCGAATTCAACACGGACTGTACGAATTGCCTTGGCGACAACAGCAGCGGCACGATGATCGTCCTGGACGCCATCGGCAAATTCGAGTTCAATCAGTACATCAATATCTGGGGCGGACGGCAGTTAGTCCCGTCTGACCGTGCCGAACTCGACGGACCGTATTTCCAAAACACGTTCGACTTCAACAGGACACCATTCTACCCGTCTGATTTCGGCAATTTTGTGGCGGGCCGGTTCGGACGTGACGACGGGATAAACCTCTGGGGGGCCTTATTCGAGGACAAGCGGTTGACGTACGTCGTGGGCGTATTTGACGGAGTCGATCATTCGAATATGGCCGGACGTCCGAATACGAGTGACAACCTGCTTTGGGCGGGTCGTTTCAGCTACAACTTCTGGGACGTGGAAAAAAATCCTGGCTACTACACCAGCAGCACCTATTATGGTAAAGGAGGAGACATCCTGACCCTGGCTTTCGCCATACAGCACCACGAAGACGGGGCCGGCACAGCCGCCAATCAATCGGATTTCACCGGCTACAGCACTGATCTCCTGATGGAAAAAGTCCTGCTGAACAAGGGCGTCCTGACCTTTGAAGGAGAATATAAAGCGTTTGATACCGGGATGTCTCAGGCTACTTTCGATGAAGCGTTAGCCGAAGGCGGTCCCGGCTGCTTTTGCCTATTCGACGGAGATTCCTGGACGGCAACGGCGTTGTACCTTTTTCCCGAAAAATTAGGGATCGGACAATTGCAGCCTTATGTCCGTTATACCGCGAACAATCCCGACTTCAGTTCCAGTCGAAGTGAAATCGAATTCGGGACCAATTACATCATCGACGGGCACAACGCCAAAATCGCACTCTTTTATCAGTACGGCGACATTAACACGAAAGGAAGAAATTGGACGCCTGGTGTCACCGGTGACGACGTGGGTCTCATCAAGCTGGCCCTTCAGTGGCAGATCTAGCAATCAACCGGCTGTTTAAGAAGCAAACCAACGTTCCATGATATTGTGAAGGAGACGCAAAACATGAATTCATCAAAAGATATGATCCCTGAAATCATGAACAACAAAACGGAGAACCCGCTCGACCGGACACCTGAGAAAGGCCGGCGCCAATTTTTTGCCGACGCAGGGAAGACCGCGGCAGGATTCGGCATCGCGGCACTTCTGGGCAACCTGGGAAATTACGCGCTGTCCTATGCCGCGAGTAAAGAACCCTTTAAGATCGGCATCCTCCATTCGTTGAGCGGCACGATGGCCATCAGTGAAGTTTCATTGCGAGACGTTGTGCTGATGGCGGTCGAGGAAATCAACGCCGCGGGCGGGGTTCTCGGCAGGACGATCGAACCCGTTGTGGTCGATCCTGCGTCGAATTGGGACCTGTTTGCGGAAAAGGCCAAACAACTTCTCCTGGTCGACAAGGTCTCCGTCGTGTTCGGGTGCTGGACGTCCGTGAGTCGCAAGTCCGTGCTTCCCGTGTTTGAAAGCAACAACGGGTTACTCTTTTATCCCGTGCAATACGAAGGAGAAGAATGTTCGCGCAACGTGTTCTACACGGGAGCCGCGGTTAACCAACAGGCCGTTCCCGCGGTCGAATATCTGATGAGTGAAGAAGGCGGCGCATACAAGAAATTCTATCTCTTGGGAACGGATTACGTGTACCCCAGGACGACGAATAAAATTCTGCGGGCGATGTTACTTGCCAAGGGCGTCCCTGCTTCCGATATTGGCGAAGAATACACCCCGTTCCACCACCAGGATTACCAAACCATTGTCAGTAAAATCCGGCAATTTTCCCGTCGCGGAGACGCGGCCGTGATCAGCACGATCAACGGTGACAGCAACGTGCCGTTCTACAAGGAATTCGCCAATCAGGGACTCCGGTCCGAAGACGTGCCCATCATGGCATTCAGTGTGGCCGAGGACGAACTCCGCAGCATGGACACAACCGCGTTAGTCGGGCATTTGACGGCCTGGAATTACTTCCAAAGCATCGACTCTGCAGGAAACAAAAAGTTCGTGAGTGACTTTAAATCCTATTGCAAGAAAAACGGCCTGCCCGGCGGGGCGCAACGGGTCACGGATGATCCGATCGAAGCCGCCTATTTTGGGGTACACGTCTGGAAACAAGCCGTGGAAAAAGCCGGTGACACGGACGTGGACGCGGTGCGAAAAGCCGTTTACGGATTGGAATTCGATGCGCCTGGTGGCAAGAAGAAGATGGATGCGGTCAATCACCACACCCACAAGCCCGTGCTCATCGGGGAAATTCGAAAAGACGGACAATTTGCGATCATTTCTCAAACCGACCTGGTCAGGCCGGAGCCCTGGAGCGAATACACCAATCCGGAAAAAGGCTGTGACTGGGTCAATCACAAAGGTACCCACAAGAAAGCCTGAGTCCGTTGCGGGCTCAGGAGCGGCCTTCGATCCTGAGCCCACGCTCTTGCCACTGAAAACCCGACGTCAGGTTAGCTCATTCATGAGACGCAGCAACATCATCAGACTGTCGCTCCTTCCCGTTTTGTCCGCGTGGCTTCTCCTGTTTTTAGGGACTTCATTGAGTTTGGCAACGGCGCAGGAAGAATCGACATCGGCACCCGTGGTCATGACGGCGCAAGAAGCCATGACCACACTACAGGAAGGTTCATGGCCGGACAAAAAACTCGCGGCTGACTATCTCTTGAAAAATGGGGTTCCCGCCCTGCTCCCTCAACTTGAAGAACTTCGCTCGAACACAAACCGACGCGTTCGCAGGCTGATCAAACCCGTCATCAACCTGCTCAAAAACAAGGCAGGCCTCGCCAGTCCGGACAAGGGAACCCGTCGCGCAGCAGCCAGGGATCTCGGGGCGCGCGGCACACCGGAGGCGTTGCCGGTCCTCAAGGAAGCCTTGTCCAATGAAAAAGAGCATTGGGTTCGATACGACCTGGAAGAGGCCATACAGTTACTCAACCTGGAGAATGCCGACCCACAAGTGAAATTTACGGCCATTCAGCAACTGGGCGATATGCGCAGTGCCGCGGCCCTCCCGATTTTGCAGGATTTAGCAAAACAGCAGGCCGGCAACCTCGAACAGCAAACACTCAAGGACGAAGCGGAAAAAGCCAGCCGCCTGATACAGAAATGGCAGGACGTGACCCGCGGCATCGAAATGCTGCTGCAAGGCCTGAGCCTGGGGTCCATCCTCCTCCTCATGGCCTTGGGACTGGCCATTGTGTTCGGTCTCATGGGCGTTATCAATATGGCGCATGGGGAAATGATGATGATCGGGGCCTATGCCACGTTCGTCGTTCAGGAAACGTTCAGAATGTACCTGGGCGAACACCTCTTTGATTATTATTTCTTTTTTGCTCTCCCCTGCGCATTTTTCGTCGCGGCGTTCATCGGCTGGGTCCTTGAAGGCACGCTCATCCGGTTCCTGTATGGGAGACCCCTCGAAACGTTGCTCGCGACCTGGGGCGTCGGGCTGGTCCTGATCCAGACCGCCCGCCTTATCTTCGGCGACCTCACGGCAGTCCGGGCCCCAAGCTGGCTCAGGGGCGGCGCGCAAGTCGTGGTCGGCGTGCAACTGCCTTACAACCGGCTCTTCATTATCGTATTGGCCCTGTTCAGCGTCGCCGGTATCTACCTGCTGCTGTTTCGGACAGGCGTCGGACTGCGGGTCCGCGCCGTCCTGCAGAATCGCGATATGAGTGCCTGTTTGGGCATTCCGACAAGAAAATTGGACGCCTATACTTTTGCCTTCGGCTCAGGCTTGGCAGGGTTGGCCGGCAGCGCCCTCACCCTGGTCGGGAACGTCGATCCTGAACTCGGACGGAATTACATCGTGGATTCATTCATGGTCGTCGTCGCCGGCGGAGTCGGAAAACTCGCCGGAACGATTACAGCCGCGTTCGGTATCGGCACGCTTAATAAACTGTTGGAACCCGGTTTCGGCGCCGTGTACGGCAAAGTGATTATTCTCGTACTCATCATCCTGTTCCTCCAGATGAGGCCGTCCGGGCTCTTTGCATTGAAGGGACGACACCTTGACTCCTGAACGCCCCATCACGTCACGCCTCGCAGTCGCGGCCTCGAGCGCCGGGGCGGGTCCCGCGTTCTGGATTACAGGAGCGATCCTGTTCGCCGGCGTGCCCCTGCTCAATTTGCTGCCCGATGATTCGTTCTTTCACGTTTCCGACTTTACCTTAAACCTGTTGGGGAAATTTTTTGCGTTTGCCATCCTGGCATTGGGGATCGATCTGATTTGGGGCTACACCGGCGTCTTGAGCCTGGGGCACGGCGTGTTTTTCGGCCTGGGAGCCTATGCCATGGGGATGCACCTGATGCTGGGGATCGGAACGGAAGGCGTCTATGGCAATGCCCTTCCCGACTTCATGGTGTGGAATCAGGTCGAAGAACTTCCCTGGTTTTGGAAACCATTTTACAGCCTGCCGTTTTCATTAGCCGCCGTTGTTCTGGTGCCGATGACCGCCGCGGCAATTTTCGGGTACTTCGTGTTTCGCAGCCGGATTCGCGGCGTCTATTTTTCCATTATCACGCAAGCACTCGCTCTCGTCGCCTGGCTGGTCTTCAATCGCAATGAAACCAACCTGGGCGGGACGAATGGGTTGACCGACTTTAAACACATTCAAGGATTTTCCTTGAACGACCCCTCCACCCAGCTCGTCATGTATATGATAACTATCCTGTTCCTGGGCTTGGCCTACGCACTCTGCCGGTGGATTACTCAATCCCGGGCGGGACGCGTGCTCATCGCCATTCGCGATTGCGAACAGCGCGTGTTTTTTTCCGGATACTCACCGGCCAATTACAAATTATTCGTTTTTATGATCTCCGCCGGGTTGGCCGGTCTCGCCGGCGCACTCTACGTGCCACAGGTCGGGATCATCACGCCTAACCAAATAGGCGTCCTGCCTTCGATCGAAATGGTGATCTGGGTGGCCGTGGGTGGACGCGGAACCTTATCAGGCGCCATTATCGGAGCTACAGGCGTCAACTTCATGCGCAGTACGTTGACCAATCATTTCCCCGAACTCTGGCCCTTTTTCCTTGGCGGCCTGTTCATCGCCGTGGTCATGTTTTTTCCGAAAGGAATCGTGGGATTACTCAAGAAGGCGTCCGTGATGCTGCCTTCCGGAAAATCGAAAGTCGAAAACGTAGCGACAACCGACTGATCGCCATGAACAAAAGCATTTCAATCCCCAGGGACATAGCCGGCGAACACAAGGTCATCGGCTCCCGGCACCAACGGTCGATCATTTATCTGGACAACGTGACGGTGGACTTCGACGGGTTCAAGGCATTGAATCAACTGAACCTGATCGTGGACTACCACGAACTTCGCGTGGTGATCGGACCCAACGGCGCCGGCAAGAGCACGTTGCTGGACGTGATCTCAGGAAAAGTCCAGCCGGCATCCGGCCGTGTGGTCTTCGGTCAGGCCACGGACCTGATCGGCCTCCGGGAAAACGAAATCGCGGCATTGGGCATCGGCAGGAAATTTCAAACCCCCTCGGTCTATACCACCCTCCCCGTGTGGGACAACCTCGACCTTTCACTCCGTCGAAAAAACAAAGGATTCGTCGCCACCTTGTTCTCAAAATTGAATTCAGAAGAATCGGATAAAATTGCCTTGACCTTGGAGACTATCGGATTGACAAAGAAAGCCCGCGTGCTGGCCGGCCAACTGTCGCACGGCGAAAAGCAATGGCTGGAAATTGGCATGGTCCTCCTCCAGGACCCCGAACTCCTCCTCATTGATGAACCCGTTGCAGGCATGACGGAACAGGAAACGGAAAAAACCGGCGAACTGCTGAAATCCCTCACGGATAAACATTCCCTTATTGTAATCGAGCATGATATGGAGTTTGTCAGACAGATTGCGAAAATGGTGACGGTCCTGCATGAAGGCACCGTGCTGTGCGAAGGATTCGTGGAGGACGTCCAAAACGATCCTCGCGTAATCGAAATTTATCTCGGACGACAAAAAGAAGCCGATGCTCCGGTGTGACGCGCTCAACGTTTTCTATGGGGAAAGTCATATCCTGAGGGATATTTCCATCGACGTGCCCGCGGGTCAGGTGATTTGCCTCATGGGACGAAACGGCGTGGGCAAAACCACGTTATTGAAAACCATCATGGGTTTACTCAAACCTCAGACCGGACACGTATACCTGCACAACGAAGAAGTCACTGAAAAATCTCCGGATCAACGAGTGCGCCGGGGCATTGCCTACGTGCCTCAGGGCCGGGAACTGTTTCCGCATTTAACGGTCGAAGAAAATCTCCGGTTGGGATTTGAAGCCCGGCAAGGCCCACAGGATTCCTTGACCGCGGAGTCGGCCTATGATGAAGTCTATACGCTGTTCCCGGCTCTACCGGCATTGCTCGGACGTCCGGGAGGCGTCCTCAGCGGCGGTCAACAGCAACAGGTTGCCATTGCCCGGGCCTTACTCACGCAACCCAAACTGCTACTCTTGGATGAGCCCACCGAAGGTATTCAGCCATCGATCGTGATCGACGTTGAGCGCGTCATCGAAGGCTTTAAAAATCAACGCCGGTTCGCTATCTTGTTGGTGGAACAATACTTTGAATTTGCGGCCCGGCTGGCCGACACGGTTGTGCTCATGGCCAAAGGCGCCGTCGTGTCATCGGGTCCCGTCTCCGAACTCACGGAAGAAATCGTCCAACAACACCTGGTGGTATAAACGATGCACCTAAGCCCGAGAGAACAGGAAAAACTCCTGATTTACGTTGCCGGACAACTTGCGAAGGACCGCAAGGCCCGTGGACTCAAGCTCAACCACCCCGAGGCAGTGGCGTACATTACCGCCGCCATATTGGAAGGCATTCGGAATGGCCGCTCCGTCTCGGACCTGATGAGCTATGGAGCCACCCTGTTGACCAGGGAAGACGTCATGGCCGGCGTGCCGGAAATGTTGCCGGACATTCAAGTGGAGGGCACCTTTCCCGATGGAACGAAGCTGGTCACCGTGCATAATCCCATCCGATGAGGCAAAAGCTATATATTCGCTAGTCAGCGAATACCAATGGAGCACTGATCATGGCAAAACGACAACCCGCTAAGAAATCTCCTTCTCCGAAGAAAGCTACGCGGAAGACCGTTCGTGCGACCGAACGCGCGTCACTCATTCCCGGTGAAATCGTATTGGGTACGGGCGACATCGTCGCTTTGGCGAATCGTCCGACCCTGACCCTGAGGGTGACGAACCATGGCGACCGGCCCATTCAAGTAGGATCACATTGTCACTTTTTCGAAGTGAATCGTGCTTTGCGGTTTTCCCGGGAACAGGCATTCGGCTTTCGTCTGAACGTCCCGGCAGGCACCGCCGTGAGATTCGAACCGGGAGAAGAGAAACGGGTCACACTCGTTGCCCTTGGAGGAAACCGGATCGCCCATGGCATCAACGGCTTGACCAATGGCGCACTCGATAATGCACGAGTCAAGGCCCAAGCGCTTAAACGCGCCGTCGAATTGGGGTTTTGCGAAGAGGGGAACGCCCAATGAAGATACCACGCCGTCAATACGTGGATTTATTCGGTCCTACCGTCGGCGATCGCATCCGCCTGGCTGATACCGAGCTACTCGTGGAAGTCGAACAGGACCTGACGACCCCCGGAGAAGAGGCCAAGTTCGGTGGAGGGAAAGTTATTCGGGATGGGATGGGACAATCCCCGACTGCCACGCGAGCCGGCGGTTCTTTGGACGTAGTCGTGACCAATGCGGTCATTCTCGACTATTGGGGCATCGTCAAAGCGGATATCGGCATCCGTGAGGGACGCATCGTCGCCATCGGGAAAGCCGGCAACCCTGACCTCATGTCCGGCGTGTCGCCGGGTATGACAATCGGTCCGGGCACGGAAGTCATTGCAGGGGAAGGTAAAATCGTGACGGCCGGCGGCGTTGAAAGCCACGTGCATTTCATTTGCCCACAACTGATCCGGGAAGCGTTGTCCTCAGGAATGACGACCCTGCTGGGTGGTGGAACAGGACCGGCAACCGGCACAAACGCCACGACCTGCACTCCCGGCCCTTGGAATATCGGTCGCATGCTGGAGAGCGCAGACGAGTTCCCGGTCAACCTCGGTTTTCTCGGAAAAGGCAACGCCTCTCTTCCCGATGCCCTGGTCGAACAAGTCAAGGCAGGCGCCATCGGCCTGAAATTACACGAAGATTGGGGAACGACGCCGGCCGCCATCTCAACGTGTCTTGACGTTGCGGATGACTATGACGTGCAGGTCGCTATTCATACGGACACGTTAAACGAAGCGGGTTTCGTGGACGACAGCATTCGAGCATTCGGGGGACGAACGATTCATACCTTTCACACCGAAGGAGCGGGAGGCGGCCATGCCCCCGACATCATCCGCGTCTGCGGGGAATCAAACGTCCTGCCGTCCTCCACCAATCCAAGCATGCCGTTTACCGTGAATACCATTGACGAACACCTCGATATGCTCATGGTCTGTCATCACTTGAGCCCTCGTATCCCTGAGGATATTGCGTTTGCCGAATCGCGCATTCGCGGAGAAACCATTGCAGCAGAAGACGTCCTCCACGACATGGGCGCCATCAGCATCATGTCATCGGACTCACAAGCCATGGGCCGCATCGGTGAAGTGATTACGAGGACGTGGCAGACCGCCCACAAAATGAAAGTCCAGCGGGGACACCTGGACCCATCGGGCGTTCACGCGGTCACGAAACAGGATGACAACTTCCGGGCAAAACGCTACGTCGCCAAGTACACCATTAATCCGGCCATCACGCATGGAATCTCTCCGGAAGTAGGATCGGTGGAAGTCGGGAAGTTAGCCGACCTCGTGATCTGGAACCCGGCCTTCTTCGGAGTCAAGCCGGATCTCGTCGTCAAGGGAGGATTTTTAGTGGAAGCTGCCATGGGCGATCCCAATGCCTCTATTCCCACACCGCAACCGGTGTTGAGTCGTCCCATGTTCGGGGCTTGGGGAAAGGCACTCTTCAGCACGAGCGTCACGTTTCTGTCACAGGCCGGAATCGATTGCCGGGTTCCCGAACAACTCGGTTTGCAAAAACGGATCGTCGCCGTACAGGATTGTCGACGTATCGGCAAACGTGACCTGAAGCTGAACGACGCGACACCCAACATCGAAGTGGACGCCGAAACCTACGTGGTGAAAGCCGATGGACAACGTGTCACCTGCGAACCCATGGCGGTCCTGCCGATGGCTCAGCGATACTTTTTATTTTAGTGTTCCGTTTATGATCGAACCTCCCAATGGATACTCGTCTTCTTCTCCAAGGTTTCCGCTATCTCGATACGTTTTTCCCTTCCGGCGGGTTCGCCTTTTCCTCAGGTCTGGAAACAGCCGTCCAGGAAGGCCACGTCCGAACGATCGAAGACTTGAATCAATACGTCGTGGATGTCTTCCGGTGGGGGCTGGGGACATGCGATGCCGTCGCCCTGGCTCAAGCCTACCAGGCTTCCTGCAAGAGAGATCTCGATGGTACGATCCAAACTGATCACGCCCTTGAGGCGATGAAATTATGCCGGGAAACACGGGCAGCCAGTCGTCAAATGGGACGCAGCCTGTTACACCATGCCATTCCTCCAGAGGAAACCCAGGGAATCCTCGAAGAATTCTCTACGGCGGTATATTCGGGACGTTCCCCCGGTCACTTGGCCATAACCTTCGGAGTCGTGTTCCAAACAATCGGGTGGGATCAACCACGGACGATCGCCGGTTTTCTGTATCAAGCCGGGGTCGGGTTTGTATCGGCTTCGTACAAATTACTGCCCATCGGTCAACGGGAAGGCCAGCGATTGCTGGAATCGTGGGTCCCCGTGATCGAAGAACTCAGCCGGACCATTGACGCCCGTATGGCACTGATGTCCTGGACGCCGGTCCAGGAGATCTACTCCATGCGACATTCACAATTAACCTCCAGGCTGTTCAGGTCATAACGCCGTGCATCTCATTGAGAATGTACCGGGCGGCGGAACACCCATCGCACGGCCAGGAAACGTCACCGTCATTGGCATCGGGGGACCCGTCGGCTCGGGCAAAACGGCCCTGGTCGAATCCTTATCTCGTACGCTGCAATCCCTCATGGAAATTGCGGTTGTCACAAATGATATTTTCACAAAAGAGGACGCCGAGTTTCTGACCAGGCGCGGCGTGCTCCCCGAAGAACGAATTCTCGGTGTTGAAACCGGAGGCTGCCCCCATACTGCCGTCCGTGAAGATGCCTCCCATAATCAAAGCGCCATAGAGGAACTGATCAACCGTATCCCCGGTTTGGAACTGATCTTTCTGGAAAGCGGAGGCGACAACCTGGCGGCCACCTTCAGCCCCGATCTGGTGGATGACGTCATCTATGTCATCGACGTGGCCGCGGGGGATAAAATTCCTCGAAAAGGCGGTCCGGCTATCACACGGTCCGGACTGCTCGTCATCAACAAAATCGACTTGGCTCCGCACGTCGGCGCCGACCTTGCCGTGATGGATCAGGACAGTCGTCTCATGCGTGGTGAACGACCGTTCGTGTTCACCAACCTGCATTCGGGAGAAGGACTCGAACGGGTGGCAGAATGGGTGGAACACCACGTCCGTTCACACGCCTCAAGCTAACAACTCATGCACCGGCAACACGGTCTTCAGGCTGACACGACTCCCTTGCCGTTTCAGTCACGTCCATCTTCCAAGACGGAACGTTCTCATTTTCAAAAAGGTGAGCTGTTTCTCGAATGCACAAAACGGAACGGCAAAACCGTTTTCACCCGGTCGCGCTGTTCGTACCCCTGGTATGTGTTCCAGCCCCTGTATCTTGACCACACGGGTTGCGCCGTGACGTTCCTCACAAATCCTTCAGGAGGTCTGGCCGGAGGAGATACATGCTCTCTTCTGGCAACGTTGGGAAAAAACTCACACGTGCTCTTTACGACCCCCTCGGCGACCAAAGTTTATCGAACGCTGCAAGAACCCGCTGTCCAGTCAATCGAACTGAACGTCGGGGCCAACGCCAGGTGTGAATGGATGCCCGAACCCACCATTCCATTTGCCGGCTCATCATTTGAACAAACAATCACCGTGCGACTCGAAACAGGTGCGTCTCTTCTTCTCTGGGATGCCCTGGCAGCCGGGCGGATCGTTCGGGGAGAACGGTGGAAGTTTTCCTCTTATGCGAACCGGATCAAAGTCCTGCTTGCAGACGGGAGATCCCTCGAAGAGCGGTATCGCCTCTCACCGGACGACGACAATCCCTGTCTCCCGTTCAACCAGGCATGGAATTACACGGGGTCATTCTTCATCGTGAACGATCAGGTGCCAAGTTCAACATGGGAACGAATCAAGCAAGACGTCACGACGGTGATCGAAAACCATACCGGCAAGGTTTTGGGAGGCGTATCAGAACCATCAATCCCGGGCCTAGTGGTGAAATTGCTGACGCGCTCGGCACCCGACCTCAATGCCGTCCTGGAACAACTATGGCAAATCACGCGCCTGCATTTATGGAATACAGCAATCCCTCCCCTGCGACGTTACTAGGAAAAGCCAGTTTCCACCACATTCTTCAACAGATCTTGCATATGCTATAATCTGAAACCATCGCCATCATCCTACGTGAGGAAATTTATGGCCAATAACGCGCGAACGACAGTCTACTTGAAACCTGGGGTCTATCGTGCCCTGAAGTTGAAATCGGCAGAAAGTGACCGAACGCTCTCCGATATCGTCAACCAAGCGGTGCTTGAATTGTTGAGGGAAGATTCTCTCGATTTGGAGGCCGTTGAAAAACGACGTGAGGAACCGAGTCGTCCCTTCGAGGAGGTGCTCAAGGACTTGAAGCGTGACAAGCTCATATAATGTCAGGATCAAGAAGTCAGCAGAAAAAGAGTTGCGGGGACTTCCGAAGAAAAATCTGAAACAAATTTTCTCTCGCATCCGTGCTCTTGCTGCCAACCCGAGACCTGTCGGTTGCGAAAAATCGTCTGGAGCGGATTGGTATCGGGTCCGTCAAGGAGATTACCGGATCGTCTATATCATCGACGATGATGAGTTACTTGTGGAGGTCGTAAAAATCGGCCACCGGAAGGAAATCTATCGAGTATCGCGATGAATACACAAGTTATTCCCCGACCCTGACCAACATGCCGCGATCTTTGCACGCAGCGAACGTGTATTGATAAATCGCGATCATGATCAGCAAATACAGGCCGTTCAGACCCATCGCCCACCACAGGTGTGACCACGGTACGGCCTGATTCAATAAGACTTCTCGCATGCCTTCAAACACGTGTGCGGCCGGATTCGCCATGGCCAACGGTTGTAACCATCCCGGCAAGACGGAGAGCGGATAGAATACACAGGAGATCGGTTGAAACAGAAATACCAGCCCCCAAGCCAGGACTTCGGCTTGCTGGCCGAATCGCATAATCACGGACGTGGTCAAAATTCCGATAAGCCATCCGGAGGCAATCAGGTTCATGATGAACGGGATGAGGGTCAATCCCATAATGAAGACGTTGTAGGAATAAAAGAACAGGGCGGCGAACGCCATAATGATGGACACCGCTGCTACCTTGAAAATACTCATGGCCATCATCGCCGCGAGAAATTCTCCGGCGGTGAGCGGGCTCGCGAATAAATTCATAAGATTCCTCGACCAGATTTCTTCGAGAAAGGAGATAGTGATCCCCTGTTGCGCCCGAAAGAGAATGTCCCAAAAAATGAGCGCTCCCAGAAAAAACACAACGGCCCCGTGCAACTCCTTACCCTCCTGGGCCAAGTACACGGTAATGAATCCCCAGACCACCAAATCCAGCAAAGGCCAATAGAAGATCTCCAGCAACCTGGGAAAACTCCGCCGGTAGAGAAACAAATGCCTGGATATCAATGCCAAAATCCGACCGACGTTCATTTAACTCTTCTCTTTCATTACCTCTCTCTGGCGATTTTGAGGAAGACTTGCTCTAGATCGTCTTCGCCGTATTGGGCGATGACTTCCTGGGCGGTGCCTTCGGCGATGACTTTTCCTCGTTGCAGGAACACGATCCGGTCGGACATTTCCTCTATCTCCCGCATGTTATGCGAGGTATACAACATGCTCAGACCGGAGGTTGCACGATATTCTTTTAAAAATCCTTTGACTTTGTGGGCGATATCCGGGTCCAGACTGGCGGTGGGTTCATCCAGAAACAGGATCTTCGGTTCGGTCAGAACCGCCTTGGCCAACGTCAATCGCGTCATCTGTCCGGACGACAATTTGCGAGCTATTTTATGGCGCATATCCTCCATTTCCAGCTTTTTGATCACGTCGTCGATCCGCCTGTCGATTCCCGATACTCCATACAACCGACCGATCACCCGGAGATTTTCTTCTACGGTCAGAGCATACGGCATCGAAATGTAGGTGGAGGAAAAATTGACCTGCCGAAGAATCTCTTCCCGATGATGGAGAAGATCGAACCCCAACATTTCGATCGTTCCATGCGTGGGCGTAATCACCCCCAGGAGCATTTGAAACGTCGTGGTCTTCCCCGCGCCATTCGGCCCAAGCAGTCCGACGGTCTCTCCTGGTTGGATCTCAAACGACACGTGATCCACCGCAGTGAAGTTACCGAACTGCTTCGTCAGATTTTGAACGCGAACGATCGGTGCAGACATTGGTGCCGTTTAGAAGGGGTTAAAATAAAAAATCTCCGATTTTGTCCGGGAGATGACAGACTTCACAATCCTTGCTCAGCACCTTACCTGCGTAGGTGGTCTTGTTATCGTGACACCGCACACAATCCGCCAGGGCAGATTTCCACAACGCCGACCCCTCGGGATGGTCGGGATGGTGCGGCTCCATGTCCAATTTGACGTGACCGCGCGGGATCACGATGGGATACCCTTTGACGGGTTTCCCGTGTACCACGCGCGCGTGGCAGGTGGTACAGCCTTCCCCCTGCCCGCGCTTCTCAAACGCTTCCATGTGTTTCCTGTGACTCATAATCAATCCGACGTCCTTGACCGGCTTCGGCAAATCTCTCGTGGACACTTCCGTCACCCTGAGAATCGCACGATGGCAACCCAAACAGACGTTTGAATCAATATGCCCCTGCAAGTCATGGGGTTCGGCCGGCGTGCCGAACCACGTAATTGCCACGTCTTTCAAACCGGCATACACTTTATCTTCGAGAAATCCTTGCAGGCCGGGACGAACGTGGCACGCGACGCAGGACACATCCTTATGAGACGATGTTTTCCAACTGTCGACGGAGGGGCGTATCGTGTGGCAAGACGCGCAGAATTCCGGCTGGTTGGTAACGGGAATGGCCACCGCCCCGGCTAAGCCAAGGACCACGACAGCGACCAGGAGGACGATGACGGTCCTTCGGTTCATGTCAGGAAGACGGCGGCTTGGGGTAATGCTGAATAATCAACCTGGCCAGCCCCGCGATATCATCACGGTCGATACACGGCACCGACGCTTCAATGGGTTTCGTCGAGACAATGGCCAATAGCCCGTCGACGGCGACGTTCACTTCTTCCGGTTGTTCGCGGACGACGGCAATTTTCGGATAGCCTTCGCTTTTCCAGCCCTCCGCAATAATGAGATCCGTCTGGCTGTCGAGAAACCGGTCGCGGACTTCTTCGACTTTTATTTCTTCGGCCACGTCGGCAAACATAGCGAGGCTTCCCTTGGAGATCACGATAACGGCATGAGCCCCGGCCTGTTTATGCCGCCAACTGTCTTTGCCTTCCGTATCCAACTCGAACCCGTGTCCCGCGTGCTTCACGGTCGCGATCCGATACCCCGCGCGGGTCAGTTCTGGAATCACCCGTTCGATCAACGTGGTTTTGCCGCTATTGGAACGGCCGACAAAAGAGAGGATGGGTGGTGGCATGGATTAAAAATTCTTACTGAGTACTTGCACGCGAACGGTATCGCCGGGATTAATCTTTTCCACTTCTTCCGGAATGTCGATCAACCCGTTGGCCTTCACCATGGAGGTCAAAATCCCCGAACCTTGTGACCCGGTGGTCCGAACGGTGAGTTTCCCGTTCTTTCGTTCCAGGATCCCTCGAAGGAAATGCCGGCGATCCGGGTGCTTGGAAAACTTTTCCTGAAACTCGGCTTCGACCACCGGACGGTCCAAGTGCCGGCAGCCGCCCATTTTCATGACCGCCAATCGGACCAACTGTTCAAACGTGACCATGGACGATACGGGATTTCCGGGCAACCCGAACGCCAATTTACCCTGGATTTTTCCGAAGGCCAGGGGTTGCCCCGGACGTATCGCCAGTTTCCAGAAATGCATGTCGGCGCCGAGCTCCGCGAACACGACTTTCGTAAAGTCGTAGTCACCCATGGAGACGCCACCGGAAAGCACCAGGATGTCACAGCCCAATCCTTGCGAGATCTTTTCCTTGAGAGATTCCGGTGTATCCTTGGCAATGCCCAGCAAAAGTGGTATTCCGCCCGCTTCTTGAACCGCTGCCGCGATGCCGTAGCTATTGGAGTTGACGATTTTATTCTCGTCGAATTTTTCATCGAGGTCGGCAAGTTCGTCACCGGTCGACAGGATCGCAATCCGTGGACGCTGATGCACCAACACGAACGACTTCGCCAGGATCGCAAGCATACCGATTTCCGCGGGGCGCAGTTGGGTTCCCTTGGGAATGATGCAGTCTCCTTCCTTGACGTCCTCGCCCTTTGGCCGGATGTTGGCACCCTGGGGTTCCGGCTGGAAAATCCTGACGCTGGTGCCGGACGGTTCCGTGAACTCGACTCGCACCACGGTATCGGCCCCGGCCGGGACCGGCGCGCCGGTCATGATGCGGATAGCTTCACCGGGCCCCACGGATTTCTCAGCAACCTGGCCGGCGGGCACGTCTTCGACGATGGTCAACTCCGCCGGTTTGGTGATTTCATGCTCTTTTTTAACGTCTTCCCAGCGGACGGCAAATCCGTCCATAGCCGAATTATTCCACGGAGGATTATCCCGTGGCGCCACGATATCCTCACCCAACACCCTTCCCAAGGCGTCCAGTAATCCGACTTTCTCGCACCCTAACGGAACCGCGGCGTCCAGCACGATCCGTTGCGCTTGCGTGAGAGGAGTTAATCCGTCCATGTGTCTTTATTTTTTCTTGAAAGGACTCTTGGAGGCAACTTGCACCAACGATCCCTTTCTCTTGCAAAAATCATCGACCTTATTAGCAATATCGTGATAGGCGTCAGCCGTGGGCAAATCAGAATGGAAGAGGGCATAGGGTTCGCCGTAATCACTTTGTCGCACCACTTCAGGATCGAGCGGAATCCGTCCCAAAAAGGGAACGCCCATGTCGTGAGCGGATGCTTCTCCTCCACCCAGTCGAAAAACTTCGATGTGCTGATGACAATGCGGACAATCCAAACCGCTCATGTTCTCGACGATGCCGATAATCGGCAATTCGCTGTCCCTGGCGAAGGTAACGGACTTCCGGGCGTCAAGCAAGGCCACTTCTTGCGGGGTCGAAATAATCACGCACCCGGTCACCTCCCCGATCAGGTCGATTGTCGTGACCGACTCGTTGCCGGTTCCCGGAGGCAAATCCACGATGAGAAAATTCAAATCCTGCCATTCGACGCCACCGAGTAGCTGGTTGATGAATTCGAATTTATAGGCGTCGCGCCAGATAATGGGGTCGTCCGAGTTTTGGAGCAGGAACGACATCGAGGCGATTTTCATGTTGTAGGCTTGATGGGGAATAATGCCGCCGCCCGTGCTGATCTTGAGACGCTGGCCTTCGGCGCCGACCATCTTGGGAATATTGGGGCCGTGAATATCCATATCGCAGATACCCACCTCATAGCCTTTCAAAGCCAGGCTGACGGCCAGGTTCGTGGAGACGGTGCTCTTCCCGACCCCGCCCTTGTTGCTCATGACGAGGATCTTGTAGTCGATCCGCTCCATGCGCTTGTTCACCAACCACCGGCTGTGGCCTTCCTTGTCTTTTTGGCACGTTTCGTTTTCATCACAAATCGCGCACGCCCACATGTACGTACAGGCGTCGCCTTGTGTCGAAGGTTGAAACATTTTCAGTTCAGCACTCATGAACGCCTCCAAGTCTCATATTACAATCAATCAAAGAATCCATGGTCAAAAAATCCATTGCACATTTCGTCCCCTCTCCCATCAAGGGAGAGGAAACGTTCCTGCATTGACCTCTTCGATGGTTTCTCTGTCCGCAGACGAAAGAAATCTTTGCACAATCGTCATGTCAGCGACTTTTTACAGCCCCCTTGACTGTGGAGGACGCTACCTTCCCAACGGTGTGATCGAGAATCGGGAGCAGCGTGGCTAAATTGTCGATTACACCGTTGGGACTGCCCGGCAGGTTGACCACCAGGGTTTTGCCGCGAATCCCGGCTGTTCCCCTCGACAACATGGCCGTCCTCATTTTTTTCAGGCTCTCCGCCCGCATGGCCTCCCCGATACCGGGGATTTCTTTCTCAATGACGTCCCGCGTGGCTTCCGGAGCCCAATCCGTAGGCCGAACGCCGGTTCCCCCTACGGTGAAAACCACATGCAGATCCTGTTCTTCACACAGGCTCACCAGACGTTCACAAATGACCTCACGGTCATCCTGCACGACTTCATAACTGGCCAGATGAAGCGCATGGTCCTGCAAATATCGACACAGGCTTTCCTTCCCTCGATCTTCCGCTTCTCCGGAACAGATCTTACTGCTGATGACTACTACTGCGACGTCAATCATGTCACCAGGCAAAAACGTCAGGGGACACCCACGTAATCGTCATCGTGTCCGCCGGTGGCCGTTTGGGGTTGCAATGCGCCGGTGCCTTTTGACGCGGGACTGGAGGCAGCCGTCTTCTCTTCTTCGCCTGCTTCCGGTTTCTTCTTGAAAAACCCGGCGCTGATGATGCCGACTTCATAGAAAAAGTACATCGGCAGGGCCATGAGACATTGATTGAACGGATCGGGTGTCGGCGTCAACAGCGCGGCAAAAAGAAACGCTCCCAAAAACGCCCACTTCCTGTACTTTTTCAAAAACGGCGCGTCCACCCACCCCAATTTGGCCATGAGCGTGAGCGCCAGCGGTACTTCAAAAATCAGCCCGAATACCACCAGAAACCACAGCGCGAATCCCACGTAGCTGGCAATGGATATTTGCGGGATGAAACCCGCCTTGACGCCGTAGGAAATCAGAAAGTTCAAGGCAAACGGCAGGACGAAGAAGAAACAGAACCCCAACCCCGAGTAAAAAGCCACGGCGCTGATTGCGACAAACGGAGCCACGAACCGGCGTTCCTGCACGTGCAAGCCAGGAACCACAAACGCCCAGATTTCCCAGAGGATATATGGAGTAGCGAGCACCAGGGCAAACAGGGCGGCGACTTTAAGGTTCTGCCACAACGCCTCAGCCGGCGACAAGAAGATAAAGGGAATTTTCGGCAAGTCGGTCGGAACCCATTCCAAGCTTCCGGGAACGAACATGTTCTGCAATGGAATACGCAGCCACTGCACCAGGGTATCGGCGTAGAAGAACGTGCCGACGAAAAACAAGGCCACGACCACAACGGTTTTGGTCAGCCTTGCCTGAAATTCAAACAAGTGCTGCATGACCGGCATCTTTTTATCCTCGAGAGGATTAAAGACCTTGTCCTGCATCCACTTGGTAATTTTCGATTGTTCCGCCATGACTCAGCGCGACTCTTCGCGTCCTGCCCCAAACTATGGGACAATCCGGCAATCCAAAGACGCTATTCAGGATTCACCGCCACAAAAAGATTATTCCCTCTCCGGCTTAAAAAGAGCACGACCAATTCCTCTTTTTTAATCATCGGAGCCACCCGTTGATAATCGTCCAGGCTCTTGACGACTTCCCGATTGACTTCCTGAATGATGTCTCCTTGTTGCAATCCCGCGGATTCTGCCGCACTTCCGGGCTCCACTTCATTTACCACGACACCGGCAACGTCTTCAGAGACGTTCAGTTGTTTGCGTCGTTCATCAGTCAACGGGGCCACGTCCAGACCGGCAAGCACATTGTCGAGTTTTTCAGTTGTCGCGGGAGGAGCCAAGCCCCTGCCGCTGGCTAACATTTCATCCGTCGGCCGTTCTCCCACTGTCATCGTGACTTTCTTTTGTTCGCCGTTGCGCAAGATGGAGAGTTCCACCTCAGAGCCGACCGGCGTCCGCGCGACGATATTGCGAAGGTGATTGACGTCTCTCACTTTCTTGCCGCGATATTCAAGCAACACGTCTCCCCGCTGTAAAAGTCCTCCAGCAGATGGGCCTTTTTCATTCACTTCACTAATCAGCACTCCACCTTGATGAGATTCCGGCAATTGAAAAGACTGCGCCAAAGCCGGACTCAACTCTTGAATCGCAATCCCCATCCACCCTCTCACGACACGTCCGGTTTTAATCAGGCTGCTCGTAATGTCCTGGACAATATCAACGGGAATGGCAAACCCGATTCCTTGCGAACCGCCGGTTCGGGAAAAGATGGCGGTATTGATGCCGACAATTTCACCCGCCATGTTCACAAGGGGTCCGCCGGAATTGCCCGGGTTGATGGGCGCATCGGTCTGGATAAAATCTTCGTATTCCGTGATCCCGACGTTCCCCCGTCCCATAGCACTGATGATGCCCATCGTCACGGACGACGCCAGACCGAACGGGCTTCCCACGGCCAGGACCAGATCGCCCACCTTGATCGACTCCTGAAGGCTCCACGAAATAAACGGAAGTTTATCTCCGTCAATCCTGATCACCGCCAAATCGGTTTTGGGATCAGTCCCCACGACTTTTGCGGGGTGTTCTTTTCCATCAAACGTCGTCACCGTAATGTCCGTGGACTCCTCCACAACGTGGTTGTTGGTCACGATATACCCTTCCGGACTGATGATGACACCGGACCCGGCACTCATGCCCGGAGGTCCGGGTGGCCGTCCCGGAGGACCCGGGGGTAGCATGGGAGGTCCGGGAGGGCCTGGCGGACCACCAAAGGGACCGGGAGGTAAGCGTCGAGGCCCCCGGCCCCTGGCTGATTCTGCAACCGCAACGTTCACCACGGCGGGTTGCACTTTTGCAACGATGTCGGAGAATCCCCTGCTAAAGGCTTCAGGAACAGTGGCCGACGCCGGCTGGGGTGAAAAAATAACCATGAGTCCCGAAAAAACCAGAGCCGTGAGACCGAAGACAACGTTTCCCTTGCGACACCCGTATAAAATTTCCATAATCATAAAATCTATCCTTTAAAGTTAATGGCGTAAGCCAATATCAACACAGATCCGGAACCGGGTCGGACCCTCCCGCCTGTTTCCCACAGAAACATTGAGCCTAATTAACTGATTCTACACTAATCTCTTTCAGCTATTCAAAGGCAAACCGGAAACACCCTCTCCCTTGTGGGAGATTGCTAAAGTAAGGGGCAATGGTCATCCAGCATGCCACATCGCTGTAAGTTGGAACACCCCCTCTCCCTTGGTGGGAGAGGGCTGGGGTGAGGGGGAGCTTGTCGCAAACAGTAAAGGAACCTCTGATTCAGTGTGATAGCGGGATGCAGGGCAAGGCGTCCCGGAGCG
>VYFB01000109.1 GCA_009842645.1 Nitrospira sp. SB0677_bin_15
ATGGCTGCGTTGTGTCCTCGCTCAACCCTCACCTATCTCGTTTGATAAGCCTCGGATTTCGCTCCGGGACGCCTTGCCCTGCATCCCGCTATCACAATAAACATGTCCTCGACGTTCTTAATCGGGGATCAGAGGTCCCAGAAAAAGTGTGTACATTATGGCAATTTGAAAAATGGTTGTCCACAGCGGCGTGCCATAGCGTGATTACTGGCGTTCGATGGGTACTTCGGTCGCCGTTGAATTCCGGATCCGGTAGCCGCGAATGATGGGATTCGTTTTATCCTGGAGGGAGATAATGACGTGTACGGGTTCGGGTATACTGAGCTTTTCTCTGTAGCTCTCGAATTCCATGGCGATTTTGATGTCGGTGATGGATGGGCGGGCGGGGCTGAACGTATGCGAATGGTAAAAGGCCTTGAGCGTGATGTCTTTTTGACGAATATCCTTTTGGGCTTGCGACATTTCCTGTGCATCCATCTGGAAGGCGATATCAGCCCGTTCCGCGGGAGAAAGTTGTTTCAGGTCGGATAGCTTGGCCTGATCGAAACGGGCCAGTTCAGCTTCACTCATCCTGGCCAGAATATTGGTGATTCGGTAGTGTTCGGTAATGGTTTCGTTCCGGCCGGCCAAAATGCCGCAGCATTCATGAGGGTCAAGGGCCCGCGCGTGCTCGATCATGTCTTCCCAAATGTCTGAAGGGATCGCAAGCATGGTGATCAAGGACAGTCAGCGGGTATGCGGCTTTCGCGAGAACAGGCAGCAGACGATACATGGCCGCGTTGGAGTCATGGCCCTTACACGCCGCACGAAACGTGATGTTCTTCCAGCGCGGTGATCGTTGGGTTGGCGCCGCAGAGTGGACAGCGGGGATCTTTGGGGCGTCCGACGCTGCGAAACTTCATCTCGAGCGCGTCATAGATCAACAAACGGTCGGCAAGCGTGTCCCCGATTTCCAGGATTTCTTTCACGGCTTCATTGGCCTGCAGAATGCCGATTGTGCCCGCGAGGACGCCCAGTACTCCGGCTTCCTGGCAATTGGGGACCAGCCCGGCAGGCGGCGGTTCAGGGTAGAGACACCGGTAGCAGGGATAGCCCTCATGCGGTTTGATCGTGGCCAACTGTCCTTCAAACCGAAAGATACTTCCCGAGATTAATGGCTTTTTTGCAAAGTAGCAGGCGTCATTCACCAGAAACCGGGTGCCGAAGTTATCGGACCCGTCCAACACCAGGTCATAGTTCGGTAACAGGGACATAATATTTTCGGCGCCGATGTGCTCCTGATACGTTTGCACGCGGACTTCGGGATTCAACGCCTCCAGGAGCCGGCGGCCGGATTCGACCTTGGGGACTCCCACGTGGGGCGTCGTGTGGAGGACCTGCCGTTGCAGGTTCGAAAGATCGACTACGTCGCCGTCAATCAATCCAATTGTGCCGATACCCGCCGCGCCCAGGTACAGGGCAATCGGAGAACCCAGGCCTCCGGCCCCAACCACAAGGACCTTGGCCCGGCTCAGTTTTTGTTGCCCCTTACCGCCAACTTGCTCGAGGATGATCTGGCGGCTGTACCGTTCGATTTGGTTTTCGGTGAAATCCATCTCCAGCCTTTAGGAACCTCTGATTTACTGCACTTTCGGGCGCAGGGCTGCGTTGTGTCCTCGCTCAACCCTCACCTATCTCTCTGATAAGCTTCGGGTTTCACTCCGGGACGCCTTGCCCTGCATCCCGCTATCACAATAAATCAGAGGTTCCTCTATTCCACCACGTTGAGTTCAATCGGGTCCACGAGTAAGCCCTTCTCCCGCAACCCCGCAATCGCGCGTTCGATTTCTTCGGTTTCTCCTGAGAATTCCACGTCCATCCAGCCGGTGGTTTCGCGTACGTCGGCCCGGCGAATGCTGGTGACCACTTGGTATTCACGCCCGATCTGATAAATGACGGGTTCGGGAATCTTTTCTTCCGGAAACCGGATGTGAAATCGCAGTTTAGTCATGACTGCCACCGGCAATAGCGGGAACGATGGACACCTCGTCACCATCCTTGACGGGCGTGTCTTTGCCTGTCATGAACCGGATGTCTTCCTCGTTCAGGTAAACGTTGATAAACCGCCGAATCTCTCCCTGTTCGTCGCAGATCCGGTCTTTTAGCCCCGGATGCGCCGCGTTCAAGTGCTCGATCAATTCGCCGATGCTGTCGCCGGTTCCTTCGACTTCACTCTTGCCTCCGGTCATCGGCCGGAGGGGAGTAGGTATACGTACGGTAATCATGCCGCCCCCTGTTGTCCAAACGTTTGTTCAAATTTTACCAGGCTCGGCGGAATGCGGAACGGCCGT
Source organism: Nitrospira sp. SB0677_bin_15 (assembly GCA_009842645.1). GTDB lineage: Bacteria > Nitrospirota > Nitrospiria > Nitrospirales > UBA8639 > Bin75. Next base: position 2,331 of record VYFB01000109.1, read on the forward strand.
CCGACCGAATCCACGACGGCTTCCTGGGTTTTCAATCCATTGCCGGTGATATAGGCAACCGTGACGTCTTGCTTCTTGATGGCGCCCTGTTTCACAAGCTTGCGGAGGGTTCCGATGGTCACGCCTCCCGCGGTTTCCGCAAATATTCCTTCCGTTTGAGCCAAGAGTTTAATGCCTTCGATGACTTCGTCGTCGGTGACTGCATCCATGGCCCCTTGACTTGCCGCGACGGTTTTCAAGGCATAGTAGCCGTCCGCCGGGTTACCGATGGCCAGGGATTTGGCAATGGTGTTGGGCTTGACCGGCTTGAAGAAGTCGCGACCGTCCTTATATGCCGTGGCGATCGGGGAGCACCCTTCGGCTTGGGCACCGTTCACCTTTGTGGGCACGTCCTTGAGAAGCCCGATTTTTTTGAATTCGTTGAGTCCTTTCCAGATTTTGGTCAATAACGACCCCGATGCCATGGGCACGACGACCTGGTCGGGAGCCCGCCATCCCAGTTGCTCCACAACTTCAAACGCCAGGGTCTTCGAGCCTTCGGCATAATAGGGACGGATATTCACGTTTACGAAGGCCCATCGCCGTTCGCCGGCAATTTCACTGCATAAACGGTTCACGTCATCATAGTTGCCTTCAATTTCCACGACTTTCGGTCTGTAGATCAAGTTGCCGAGGACTTTGGCTGCTTCCAGATCACCTGGGATGAAGACGTAACATTGCATGCCGGCCTGCGCCGCGTGCGCGGCGACCGAATTAGCTAAATTGCCGGTGGAAGCACAAGCTGCGGTTTCATACCCCAGTTCTCTGGCGCGCGTCAGGGCTACGGCCACAACCCGGTCCTTGAACGACAAGGTCGGTTGGTTGACGCAGTCGTTCTTAATGTACAGTTCATCGAGTCCCAAAAAGGCTCCTAGATTCTTGGCGTGAACGAGTGGCGTCATGCCGGCGTGCAGACCGATCGTCGGGTTGCCTTCGATTGGGAGCAATTCCTTGTACCGCCACAGTGACTTGGGACCGGCTTCGATCGAGGCTAGTGACATCCTCTCTTTGATTTCATCGTAATTATATTTGACTTCCAGGGGGCCAAAGCACAGTTCACAGACGTGAAGGGCTTCCGTGGGATATTCCTTCCCACATTCGCGGCAAATGAGGGCTTTCATCTTTGCCATGGTTTAACCTCCTTCCGCATCCGGACGGAAAATAGGGAACCTCTGATTTACTGCACTATCGGGCGCATGGCTGCGTTGTGTCCTCGCTCAACCCTCACCTATCTCGATGATAAGCCTCGGGTTTCGCTGCGGGACGCCTTGCCCTGCATCCCGCTATCACAATAAATCAGAGGTTCCCTAGGAAATACCGAGCGCCTCGGGCGCGTGTAGTTGGCACACTTCCTGTTCGTGCTCAAACAGTTCGGTAATGTCCGGGTGGTCCCCGCACAAGGGGCACCTGGGATTTCGTTTTATCCGTATTTCACGAAATGCGGTTTTTCGAGCATCAAAGTCGAGAATACGGTCGGTGAGTGTGTCCCCGATCCCAAGAATCAATTTCAGCGCCTCCGTGGCCTGGATCGTTCCAATAATACCGGCTACGACGCCGATGATGCCAGCTTCCTGACAACTCGGCACGAGACCGGGAGGCGGGGGCTGCCGGAAGATGCACCTGTAGCAGGCTGATTGTCCGGGCACGATGGAAAACACCCGGCCTTCGAACCGGAGGATCCCGCCGTGGACAAGGGGTTTGCCTGCAAAATAGCACGCATCGTTGATGAGGAATTTGGCCGGAAACGTATCCACGCCGTCAATCACCACGTCATAGGGCGCAATGTAATTCATCGCATTGGCGGCAGTAAATCGATCTTCGTACGTTTCAACGTTCACGTCGGGATTCAGGAGAAAGATTTTTTCTTTTGCCGATTGCACCTTGGACCGTCCGACGTCGGGAGTGTGGTGCAGTACCTGTCGTTGAAGATTGGACCGGTCAACCACGTCGCTATCGATCAAGCCAATCGTTCCGATACCGGCCGCGGCCAGGTACAAGGCCACCGGCGAGCCCAAGCCTCCGGCTCCAACGACAAACACTTTTGCCTGAGCAATTTTCTTTTGTCCCTTTCCGCCAACTTCGGGTAACAGGATGTGCCTGCTGTACCGGGTGATTTGTTCTTCCGTGAAACTCATATCAATCAATTCGTCAGATGTTAAAATATTTTTCGATGCTCAAATAGCGTTCGCCCGTGTCGCACAACACCGTGACCACGTTTTGGCCGGGTCCGAGGTCTTTCGCGACCTGTTGGGCTGCAAAGACGTTAGCTCCTGCGGATATTCCGACGAGCAGTCCCTCTTTTTTGGCCAGCAGTTTCGTGGTCTGATAGGCTTGGTCGTCGGTGACCCGAATAATGTCGTCAATGATGGAACGATTGAGGACTTTCGGCACAAAACCTGCGCCGATGCCTTGAATCTTATGCGGACCGGGTGCTCCTCCCGAGAGGACTGGGGACCCAGCCGGTTCCACGGCAACGATTTTGGTGTCCGGCGCGCGTTCTTTCATGACCTCTCCGCAACCGGTAATAGTTCCACCCGTACCGACTGCTGCGACAAATGCGTCGATTTTGCCGTCCATGGCATCACAGATCTCAACTGCAGTCGTGGTCCGGTGAATGGCGGGATTCGCCGGATTGGAAAATTGGTCAGGCATGAAATATTCCGGGTTCTGGGCAATGATGTTTTCGGCTTCTCGAATCGAACCCTGCATGCCTTCCCACGCCGGGGTCAAAATCAATTGCGCACCATAGGAGGACAACAGGCTCGCTCGTTCGAGGCTCATGCTCTCCGGCATGACCAGAATCAATTTATACCCGCGAACCGCAGCAATTAAGGCCAATCCGATTCCAGTGTTCCCGCTGGTCGGCTCGACGATCGTTCCCCCGGGTTGGAGCGTGCCGGTACGTTCTGCCTCATCGATCATATTGAGGCAGATTCGATCTTTGACGCTCCCGCCGGGGTTGGCGAACTCCACCTTTCCGAAAATCGTAGCGCCGCCTTCCTCGGAAAGGCGATTCAACCGAACCAAGGGTGTCTTGCCTATTCCCTCCGTAATCTTTGATAAATATCGGGTGGTCACGCCCCTCCACCCATATAGAACAGAAATTCTACTTTATCGCCGTCCTGGACGTTTGTGGTTGCGAGCCGGTCTCGTTCGACGATTTGCGTATTGAGTTCCACGGCCACCATATGTGGGTCGATATCTTTCTGTTTCAGGACGTCCATGACGGTGCCGGCCTGCACTTCTTCGGGTTTACCATTAATGGTGATTTGCATTGATTGCTCCGATGACTATAAACAACCGAAGATTACAGACTCGTAATAATTTCGTCAAGAAAATGCGAAAATACAAGAGGTTATGAAAGTAGTTGAGGGATCAGGTCTTTGGCGCGGCCCTGGAAGGTCACGTCGACGAGGTCGGAATTGGGTGTTGGGTCCAGATTCAATTCCGCCACAAAGGCTCCATTCTCTTTGGCAATGGGTCCGAACGACGCAGCCGGGTAGACCACGCCGGACGTGCCGATAATCAGGAGGACGTCGCAATTTCGCAACGCGGTGAAACTTTGTTGCAAATCATCAGGATCAAGAGATTCTCCGAACCAGACGATATGAGGACGAAGAAGCCCGCGGCACGTCATGCATTCCGGCAAGACGGCAATGGGTACGTCTCGATTGACGGCTACCTTTCCACATTGCGTGCACCGGACCTTCCAGATATTTCCGTGAATCTCCGACAGACGTTGAGAACCCGCCAAGGGGTGGAGCCCATCCACGTTTTGCGTGATGAGCCAAAATTTCTTGATTTTGTGTTCCAGTTCAGCGAGGGCGGTATGGGCTGGGTTCGGCTGTTTGGCCGCAATGAGTTCGCGGCGCCAGTTGTACCATTCCCATACGAGTTTGGGATTGCGGGCAAAGGCCTCGGGTGAAGCCAGCTCTTCGGGCCGGTGCTCCTTCCACAGTCCGTCTGCTCCCCGAAACGTCGGCACGCCGCTGTCCGCGGAAATGCCGGCTCCGGTCAGGACCGTCACCCCGGTGGCGCGGGCAAGCCTCGCCTTCAGTTCCTGAATTCCGGGTGAAGCAGTCATGCCCAATCAAACATAACACCCTCTCCCCACCGTGGGAGAGGGTTGGGGTGAGGGGGAATAACACGTCCAACTGTCGTTCTGAGCGAAGAGAGGAATCCCGTCGTTGTAGCGGCGGCCTCTCAGGTCTGCCTCTGTCTATGCCCGGAGCCAGGAGTATGAGAGACTACCTTTGTTCAGTAACGCCCTAACTTCCTTAAATTCTTCCTTCACATCTTCACGGAATTGTTGAACCTGAGCAAGGATGCCTTGATGGCCTTCGGCTACGTGCTGAAGAGCATGTCGAAGTCCTTCGACCACAACGCTAAGGAACCTCTGATTACGTGTGATAGCGGGATGCAGGGCAAGGCGTCCCGGAGCGAAACCCGAA
>VYFB01000064.1 GCA_009842645.1 Nitrospira sp. SB0677_bin_15
GTTTCGCTCCGGGACGCCTTGCCCTGCATCCCGCTATCACACTAAATCAGAGGTTTCTAGCATCACGCATTCAGACGCATGGAGGTTCACGCATGATTACATACGACTATCATTGCGACGCCAATGAAACGACGCTGACCGTTCGTCACAGCATCAAAGAAACGCTGTCTACTTGGGGGGAACTGTGTGCTCGGGCAAACCAACATCCGGGCGACACACCACCGGAAACGCCCGTCCGCCGTCTTTTCGGGGGCGGCAATGTGATGTTCAAGGGCACGAAATGCGCCACATCACAGGGCAGTAGCTGCTCGTGCTGCTGAGCATACCCTGTATCCGATCACGGGAGCCTTTCGCATCGCATAGACGACGTTATCAATTAGTGGGCGTCCTGCTTCACCAAGAGACGCTTCAGTCGTAGCCAGCCCGCACGCTCCGTCATCACCTGCTCCGTTGGGGGCGTCCACACTCCCACTTTCCTTCGCTCGTCCCTTCCTCTTCACCATACACTCGTCTCCAGAAAACATACCTTTCATTGAGTAATTTTTGGTGTTCATTGAAAAGTTATTCATGAACGTGAAGTGTCTTTGTATATGCATAGACAGCAGAAATTATCATAGCTTCACACCTTGAGGAAAAGAGGGTCCTATGGCCAAAAAAAGTTGCATCATCAAAAATGAAAAACGAAAAGAAGTGGTGATGCGGTACGCGCACCAACGAGCGAATCTAAAGGAAGTTATCCGAAATCCCAGGTCTTCTTTGGAAGAGCGGATGGAGGCGCAGCGGGAGCTGCAGGCGCTACCCCGCAATGCCAGCCCAAGCCGAGTGAGAAACCGATGCCTGATTTCAGGCCGGACCCGTGGATTCCTGAGACGATTCGGCATGTCCCGCATCGATTTCCGTTTGTTGGCATTACGAGGGGAAATTCCCGGAGTGAGAAAGTCGAGTTGGTAGGCGACATTCATCGTATAGGGAGAAACGAACATGCTTGAAGGGCGACGCCGTCGCGTGATCGACGATACGACACCGGTGGACTGGAAAAATGCAGAGTGGCTGCGGAGGTTCATAACGGACAGCGGGCGCATCCTGCCTCGACGAATGACGGGCAATAGTCAACATCGGCAGAGGGAGATCGCGCGAGCGATCAAGCGAGCGCGACACATGGCGCTGCTACCGTTCGGTCGGCAGTCCGAATCCTGATACCGATTGGATTGGGATCTGATCCCAGGTCGATGGGACAGGCGTTTTAGAGGGTGGGGGACGCTGTGATGGCGATTGCCATGAACGTCAAAACTTACAATGTCGTCGTCGTCGGTGGTGGTGCCGCGGGTGTGGGGGTTGCGATAGCCCTGAAACATGCGGGGATTGAAAACTTTATCGTGCTCGAGCGACACACGGTCGGATCGTCGTTTGCTTCATGGCCAGCCGAGACTCGATTCATCACCCCCTCATTTCCGACCAATTCGATTGGCATGCTCGATTTGAACTCGATCGCGATTGGTGTTTCGCCCGCGTTCAGCTTAGGGGTTGAGCATCCGACGGGCGAGGAATACGCGTCGCACTTGCGGGGAGTCGCGAAGTTTTTCGAGCTACCGATACGCGAGAAGACCGGCGTAACGGGGATAACAAAAGTTGACGACGTTTTTCGCATCGATACGGCCGACGACACTTTGCGAGCCAAGCATGTCATATGGGCGGCTGGTGAATTCCAATACCCACGCCTGAATGGGTTCGCCGGCAGCGAACTCTGTCGACACACGGCAACAATTGCCAGCTATGAAGAACTTGACGGAGACGATTTCATCATTGTCGGTGGCTACGAGAGTGGCGTCGACGCGGCCTACCATCTGGCGTATCGCGACAAACGGGTACGGTTGTTCGACAAGGGTTGTCCATGGGAAGACGAAAGTTCCGATCCCAGTGTCGCGCTGTCTACGTATTCGCTCGAACGGATGCGAGAAGATTGGTTTGAGGAGTACGTGGAGTTGTTTCCGCAAACGCCAATCGCCTCTGTCACGCGCGTGGACGCTACGTATGAAGTCACGGCACAGGACGGGCGTCGGTTTCAAACTCGTGTTCCGCCACTCTGGGCGGGGGGATTTGAAGGAAGTCACAAGCTGGTCGCAGATTTATTCGAGCGACGCGACGACGGCTTTCCGCTCATGAGCGAGCACGACGAATCAACCATTGTGCCGGGTCTGTTTCTGTGCGGGCCAGCCGTGCGTCACGGTAACCAGGCCTTTTGTTTTATCTACAAGTATCGCCAGCGATTCGCCGTGGTTGCCAAGGCGATTGCCGGTTCCCTGGGGCTGCCGGCTGAAGAGTTGGAGCATTACCGCATGTGGGGCATGTATCTCGATGACCTTTCCTGCTGTGGGCAGGAGTGCATATGTTGACGGGGAACGACGAAGAGACCGCCGGGTGGACACTCGCCGCGCCATTGAGCAAACCGAACGCAAGGAAGGGGGTCACATCCGGCACGGGGCGAAGCCAGCTAGCACGGGCGTTACGCGTTGAATGGCTCGGACAAACGACTGCCAGCGTTTGCTGGATTGCCAGTATGCTGACTTACGGGATCAGTTCCAGTGGGGATTGGTTGCAGTTGTTTGCTGCCTCCGCATGGCTATTGGCAAACATCGCATCGCTTGCGACTGCCGAGGCTGACTGAGATGACTGAGGCGTTGGTTGCACTTCGAGTGAATGATCGCAAACGCGCTGAAGGTGAACCCCTTAAACAAGCGGTGAACTTGCTCAGCCAGCAAGTGTGGTGCTGGGGTCAAGACATTCTGCGACCGGAAGGCAATTGGCTGATCGAGATCGGTTTTGACCGCATCGAGCCGCCCGCCGATCGCAAAGACTGTGCTAGCGTGTATGCCCTGACGATGCCGCGGAGACGATGTGTTGTGCTGCGCGGGTTTGGTGTATTCTACGGAGATGGTCAGTGGGGTGGCGTCTTTCTGCCTCGCTATGAGTTTCAACCTCGATATACAACGCATGCGACACTGGATTGTCCGCCTTGGACCGATGCAGATCTTCCGACGTTGAACGCGCCGACTGAATCCCAGAAAAATGCATGTGCAACGTTGACCTTGGATTTGATTGATTGGATGCGGCGTTATGAGGTAAACATCGTCAAGCAATTGGGGATCGAGTACCGACGATCAACCCTGCTTGAATGGGACAACGGCACGCGACCAGTCGTGCCAGCCGAGAATTTTGCGTCGGCCTGGCGCGAGTTGTCGTTTCAAGTTGCCTCGAATTTCGATGCGTTCCTGGAGGCATGCCCCCGCGAAAGCGGGGGTGGGGTGTAGGGGCGACCGGCCGGTCGCCCCTACCAGAGAAACCCTCTACCTGCCAACTTTTCCCTCTTCGGAAAAAGTTCCCCTCCTACAAAGGAGGGGAAGAAAAAAGCAGAAACTATCAACGAATTTGAGAGAGTCGCCGCGTCTACGACCCAGGAGAATCGACTCTTGATCGCAGATAGGCGATGACCTGATTGGCAAGTTCGTCCACGCTTCGCTCGCCGGTTTTCAACACGATCTCAGGATTCTCGGGCGGTTCATAGGGACTGTCGATGCCGGTGAAGTTCTTGATCTCGCCGGCGCGGGCCTTTCGGTAGAGCCCTTTTGGATCTCGTCGCTCGCATACCTCCAAAGGAGCATCGACGAAAACTTCTATGAACTCATCTTCCTCCATGATCCGGCGGGCCATCTCACGTTCATCCCGAAATGGTGAGATCACCGAGACGACAACGATCAAACCTGCGTCGACGAATAATTTAGCGACCTCGGCGATGCGCCGCACGTTCTCGACGCGATCAACCGGGGTGAAACCGAGATCCTTGGTCAGGCCGTGGCGCAGGTTGTCCCCGTCCAGAACGTAGCTGTGCCGGCCCAAGGCGTGCAGGCGTTGCTCCACGGCGTTCGCCGTCGTCGACTTGCCCGACCCCGACAGCCCGGTGAGCCACAGCACGCAGGCTTTCTGGTTCTTCTGCGCCGAGCGCGTCGGTTTGTCGACCGTGAACTGGTGACGGGTCAGGTTGGACGCCCGCCGCAGGGCGAAGTCGATCATGCCGGCGCCTACCGTCGCATGGGTGTAGCGATCGATCAGAATGAAGCCGCCCGTCTCCTTGAGTTCCCGGTAGGGATCGAAGGCGATCTGCCGGTCGAGACTGATGTTGCAGTAGGCGATGTCGTTAAGTTCCAGCGTCTTTGCGGCCACGCGTTCCAGGCTTTCGACGTTGATCCCATATTTGAGAGCCGTGATCTGGGCCCCAACCACGTGTGTCCCAATCTTCAACAGATAGGGGCGCTTGGGCAGCAGGGCGTTTTCGTGCATCCAGATCAGGTGACAGGCGAACTGGTCGCTCTGGCCGGGAGGATGGTCGGTCGAAGCGATGACGTCACCGCGGCTCACGTCGATTTCGTCGGCCAGCGTGAGCGTGACGGCCTGACCGGGTCTCGCGCACGTCAGATCGCCGTCAGCGGTCACGATGCGACTCACGGTCGAGAGTTTTTGCGCGGGACAGACCAGGACGGGATCGCCGGGGCGAATGAGACCCGACGCGATGGTACCGGCGAAACCCCGAAACCCGGCATCGGGGCGGTTGACCCACTGCACGGGCATGCGAAAGGGCGCGCCCGCGCGGTCGGTTGCCACGTCGGCCGATTCGAGGGCTTCGAGGAGCGTCGGACCATCATACCAACCCATCGCGGCAGAAGGCTCGGTCACGTTATCGCCGGTCAACGCCGAGACCGGAATGCACGTGACGTCAGTAACACCGAGCCGTTTCGTAAAGTCACAATAAACTCCCACGATCCCGTCATAGACGGTTCCGGACCACCTCACCAAGTCCATCTTGTTGATCGCCAGGATCACGTGACGGATGCCCAAGAGGGAGAGGATCGTGGTGTGCCGGCGGGTCTGTGGCATCACGCCCTTGCGGGCGTCGATGAGGACGATTGCGAGATCGGCGGTCGAGGCGCCGGTCGCCATGTTACGCGTGTACTGCTCGTGCCCCGGCGTATCGGCGACGATGAAGGAACGCCTATCAGTCGAGAACGTGCGATAGGCCACGTCGATCGTGATGCCCTGCTCGCGTTCCGCCTGGAGACCGTCGACCAGCAACGCCAGGTCGAGCGCGCCGCCCAAGGTGCCGTGTCGCTTGCTGTCGGCCTCCACCTTGGCAAGCTGGTCCTCGAAGATGAGTTTGGATTCGTAGAGCAGGCGGCCGATCAGCGTGGACTTGCCGTCGTCCACGCTGCCGCAGGTGATGAAGCGCAGAACGTCCCGTTTCTCCCGGGCATTGACGTAGGCGCGGAATTCCTGAGAGGACGCTGACGGGCTCATCAGAAATAGCCTTCCTGCTTCTTGCGTTCCATGGACCCGTCCCCATCACGGTCGATCACCCGGCCCTGCCGCTCGGACTCCGTTGCGGAGAGCATTTCGCTGATGATCGCGGGCACGCTGTCGGCCTCGGACTCGACGGCGCCGCTCAGCGGATAGCACCCCAGCGTGCGGAACCGGACTCGCTTCATCTCCGGCTCTTCGCCGGGCTCCAGCTTCATGCGCTGATCCGCCACCATGATCAGGATCCCGTCCCGGCGCACCACCGGTCGCGGAGCGGCGAAATAGAGCGGCACCAAGGGAATCTGTTCCCTGTCGATGTAGTTCCAGACGTCCAACTCGGTCCAGTTGGAGAGCGGAAAGACGCGCATGGACTCGCCCTGACTGATATGGGTGTTGTACAGGCGCCAGAGTTCGGGGCGCTGGTTCTTGGGGTCCCAGCGATGGGCTTTCGTGCGCAAGGAGAACACCCGTTCCTTGGCGCGCGAGGCCTCTTCGTCGCGCCGTGCCCCGGCCAGCGCCGCGTCGAAGCCGTATTGCTCAAGCGCCTGCTTCAACGCCTGCGTCTTCATCACGTCGGTGTGGAGCGCCGATCCATGGGTGAACGGGCCGATGCCCTGGACGCGTCCCTCTTCGTTGACGTGGACGATCAGTTTCATGCCGGTCTCACGCGCCATGCGGTCCCTGAAGTCGTACATCTCTGGAAACTTCCAGGTCGTATCCACGTGAAGCAGGGGAAAGGACGGCGGCGCGGGATAGAAAGCCTTCTGCGCCAGGCGAAGCATGACCGAACTGTCCTTGCCGATCGAGTACAGCATGACCGGCTTGGCGAACGAAACCACCACCTCGCGCATGATGTGGATGGATTCCGCCTCAAGCTCGTCGAGATGGCTAAGGCCGCTTTGTTTCGGCATGGATCGCGATTGTGCCTATTTCGATTCCGAATGTCTGGAAAAGGGCTTGTGGCTCGACTTTGAACTTTCACATGGCCTGGAATGGCTCATCCTCGACGCAGCATGGGACGGTCCAAAGTGCCTGTTAGGGAGATTGACGACGTGTCCGAACACCTTTTGCCCTGTTCTCGTTTTCCGTATGCCTCCGGACATCAGCGAGATCGAGGACTGCACGATCGGCGATTATCACGTCCCGAAGGGAACGATCGTGCAGTTGTGCCGGCGGATCGCTGGATACAAAAGGATTTCACGGGGCACGCCAAACACGCCTACGTGCCATTCGGCGACGGCGACCACCACATTCATACTGCCTTGACGCTATGGCGGAGAGGGTGGGATTCGAACCCACGGTGCCGTTGCCAGCACACGTGCTCTCCAGGCACGCCGATTCGGCCACTCTCGCACCTCTCCGCGCTACAAAGCATGCCATCTTCAGGAACCTCTGATTAAGTGCACTATCGGGCGCAGGGCTGCGTTGTGTCCTCGCTC
>VYFB01000031.1 GCA_009842645.1 Nitrospira sp. SB0677_bin_15
ACCGGCTGGCTGACGGCCAACGGAACCTGCCCCATCGTCAACAGCACGCCGACGACCACGACGGCCGTGAGAGCGGCAATGATAAAAGATTTATTTTGATAATGACCCACTCGCATAATGCTCCTCCTTGTAAGTGGTTTGACAAAGGAACCTCTGATTAAGTGCACTATCGGGCGCATGGCTGCGTTGTGTCCTCGCTCAACCCTCACCTATCTCGATGATAAGCTTCGGGTTTCGCTCCGGGACGCCTTACCCTGCATCCCGCTATCACACTGAATCAAAGGTTCCCAAAGACTATTATGGCTTGAGGGATGACGTTATGCAACAAGAAATCGACAAATAAGTGAATATTTTAGTCTTATATTCTTGAGATGCCATCATCCCGGGTGATTCTCCTGAAATTGACCGATGTGTTCGCAGAGCATTTCCGCGACCTTATTCAGATCGAAGGGCCAGGCATACGTCAGGGTCACACCGGGATATTTCTGACGAAGTTCAGCCATTTCCTCCGGAATTTCGTACTCCGAGTGTGATCCGCCGGGGGTGAACATGGTGGAGACCACGGTAATCTCCTTGGCGCCGTCGGTGATCTGTTGTTCGATGGCCTCGCCGAGTGTGGGGGTGCAGAATTCGTTATAGGCTGTAGAAAACCGTGCGCCGTTCAAGAGGGGTTTGAGGCAGGCGGCCAATAATTCCAGTCCGGCCTGATAGGGATCGGTTTCCGGGGTTCGGGGCCATTGCCGTATTTTTTGGTCGAGTTCATATTCCTCGTGGGACATCGGAACACCCGCTGCACGTCGTTGGGCTTCCAGCCGCTTGAGTTTCGTGACCAGATCTCCCGGATAATCTTTGGGAATGCCGCCATGCCCAACGAGTATCACACCTCTCGTTGAATCACTCATGTTGATTTCTCCTTAGCTGTAGTCTTCCTTCGATACATGCGCTCTACCTCCCTTTCGCTCCTCTGATCCTTCGGCTACGCTCAGGACAGGCAAAGGAGGGGAAGAGAACAGGGTGTCCCTGCATCATTCTCATTATAGCCTGATTCATGGGTCCGAACGCTAGACGTGGTTTCGCAACGTGAGTTCCTTGGGATGGGGCGCAAGGTACACCTGGTCCTTCACGTATGGAACGTCCAGTATCCGAACGTAGTGTCCGATCAAGGCAACGGGAACGCTCAGAGGCACGAAGCCATTGTGATAGTCGTTCAGCACCCCGTGGAGTTCCGTCCGCGCCTTGGCGCTTAAGGCATTCTTGAAATGACCGGCCAGGTGTTGCAGCACGTTCACGTGTTTGCGAATGGTCGCCTTGACGGCCAGGGCCTCCATAAACAGGTGTCCGTAGGTCCGCGCCAACTCCTGAACGGGATAGGCTTTGGCATTGGCGACCAATCGGCCAAGCGCCCGGTAGTGGCGTTGGCTGTGGGCCAACAGGAGGTATTTGTGGACCGCATGGAACGCCACCAGCCGTCCCTTGGTCAGGCGGGCGTTGAGCACGTGCCACCTGTGATAGCCGAACACGCGTTCGATGAAGTTTTCCCGCAGGCCCTGGTCACGAAGGCGACCTTCTTCCTCGATGGGAGTCAAGGGAAACGCGCGTTGGAACGCCTCGGCAAACAATCCTTTCCCGGTTCCCAGGAGCCGGCCGTCGCGGGCATGCACGCGGACACGACGGGTCCCGCAACTGGGGGAATCTTTCTTGAATACGTAGCCGGACAGGTTCAATGCCTGGAATTCGCGTACCCGCTTTTGGGCGTAACGGCGCATACGGCCAGTGTAATCGTGATGAGAACGCGCCGTGATTAAACGCGGTTCAGCCACGTCATCGACCAACCGCATGGCTTCTCGCGGGGTGCCGAATCCAGCCTCCACTTCAGGGCACACCGGAACCCACTCCACGTGTTGGCCGAGTACGTCCACCAGAAAATGGTCGAGTTTATGCCCGCCGTCGTACCGCACCGGTTCCCCCAAGAGGCAGCGGCTGATACCCAACCGTAATGGGAGATCCGGTCCCAAGGGTTCTTCTGCGGGAAGCGGGTGCTCGGGCGTGGCGTGGGATGGCATAAACGGTTCTCAGATCCGTTGTTCTTCTTCGGTCAACTGCGCCTCGCTGGCTCGCATAATCTTCACTTCCTTCACGTCGGAGAAGGTTTTGACCAGCAGCGTGACGGACGTCCCGATCTCGCCCCGTATTATGGACACGACTTCCCGATACGTCATGCCTTTGACGGACTGCCCGTCCACGGCCAGGATTTCCTGCCCATGCGTCACTCCCGCCTTGACAGCGGGCCCCAAGGGATGCGTGGCCCGGATGAACAAGCCCGCGGGGTCGCCTATGCGTTCGGCAGTGAGATGTAGTGCGACGCCGATGATGCCCGGCGGGGGTAGCATGGGGTCCGACAAGTCACCGTGGGGATTGCCTTGTGGCGGAAGCCCTTGCTGCGCATGACCCCGGACCGGGGCCATCAACAGAACGGCAAACAGGACGGCCAGCAGAAGGCGCGCGTGGAAGGCCTCTTGAAGCGATAACGTGGTGGCTGATGGTTGCATCTCTATTCTCCTTCTTCGTCAGATCAATCCGATCAAACACAATCCGGTAGGGGCCGGCCCCTGTGCCATCCCGTTTGTCCCCCTCACCCCAACCCTCTCCCACACGGGGAGAGGGTGGAAAGGTTTGACGGACAACCACGGGGGGTTGTCCCTGCAACGGATGAACGTCACCCATCCTTCTCCATGATTGCGGACAAGGCTGATTCCAGGTCGGGATACGTGAAGGTAAACCCCAACTGTTGCGCCACGAGGGGAGTCACTGATTGCCCATGAGTCATGAGCGTCGACAGTTCACCCAATCCAAGTCGAAGAGCCCACGCCGGAATGGGAAGCCAGGACGGTCTTCCCATGGCCCGACCCAGTTGCCGGCAGAATTCCCTCATCGTGGCCGGATGAGGAGAAGCCGCGTTGATGGCACCTTTAAAAGCAGGTTGCTCGCAAATGGCTGCGACGAGCCGTCCCAGGTCCTCGACGTGGATCCAACTCACGGGTTGGGTGCCCGTGCCAATGGAACCTCCCAGAAAAAGTTTGAAAGGGAAAACCATTTTTTGCAGGGCACCGCCGTTTTTCCCCAACACCATGCTGATTCTCAGGCACGCGGTCCGAATGCCATAGTCCATCGCCCGTAAGGCTTCGCGTTCCCACTCCACGCACAGGTCGGCCAAAAATCCATTGCCCGGACTCCGGCTTTCATCGACCTCATCGGTGGTCTCGAATCCATAGAACCCGGTCCCCGACGCGTTGATGAGGACTTTTGGACGAACCGGCTCAGAGAGATGGGACAACGCCGTCACGATCGTGCGCGTGGTCTCGACCCGGCTGGCACGCAGAACGGCCTTGCGCGACGGCGTCCAGCGGCGTTCGGCAATTGATGCGCCTGCAAGGTTGATCACCGCGTCCTGTCCCTGAAAGGGGTTTGCCGTGCCCTGCCATTTCGCCGGATCCCACTCCTGAACGCGAACGTCGCCTTTGGCATTGGCTCCCCTGCCTTGATCCCGGGTCACAATGGTCACGACGTGACCCTTGGCGGTAAGAACCGGTGTCATGGTTCTTCCGATGAATCCCGTTCCTCCGACGATAGCCACGTTCATGATTGACCTCGTTTCGCCGGTCGGGGCGTCGCCGGCACGTCCGTCGCACAACGGAAGCCGGTCCCATGAGTTTTCAGGGCGAACCCTCCTTTCCCACGAGCCACCGTCCGAATGTCGGATTCGAAGCTGTGCCACGACCCTCCGCGTATGACTTTGAGTAACCCGGTTTCAGGACCCTTGGGGTTTCGGGCCGGCGCGACCTGATAATAATCTTTCGCATACCAGTCCTGGACCCACTCTCGTGCGTTGCCGGACATGTCATGCACGCCGTAGGGAGAGGCACCATCGGGTAAAGAACCGACCGACAGCAATGTTCCTTTTTCCGTCCAATCACGGTTGAAGTTGACGTGATGGGCTGAAGGCGTTGCGTTACCCCATGGATATTGCCGCCCATCCGTGCCCCGTGCGGCCTTTTCCCATTCGGCCTCCGTCGGCAACCGTTTACCCACCCACTGGCAATAATCCGCGGCGTCGTGCCACGTGACCTGCACCACGGGTAAGTTTCCAATGCCCTTCACGTCGAATAGGGAACCCGTGCCGTACACGTTGAACGGTTCCTTCTGTCCCGTGGCCGCAATAAATTTGAGGTATTGGGCATTGGTGACTTCATATTGATCGATCATGAAGGCCGCGAGATAAATCGTTCGACGAGGCCGCTCATCGGCCCGCCCGTCTTCCATCCCGCTTCCTCGAATGAAACTGCCTTCCGCAATGGTGACCATAGAAACGGGGTCCTTTGCCGGAACGGGAGGGCCCGCAAAAGCGGAGACCTGCCCCAACAGGATGCACATGGTGAGTGACGTGAACACGTTCATGGTTTTTGCTTTCGGCTCTTTTCTTTGATGCGCGTGGAAATTTCCCCGATGCGTGCCGTGAGTGAGGAAACGGCACGCGCGTCGTTGTCCCGCGCGGCCTTTCGAGCATCGACCAACAGCAGCCGGGATGCATGCAGGTCCCGTTCGATCTGCGCCTGGATTGCCGGGGACGCCAGGGTGCCCCCGAGTGCGGCCAGATGGAAGGCTTCCCATGCTTCATTCACGTTCTTGCCGGCCTGGTAGAGCGATTCCTGCATAGGGCTTTGGGGATGAAAATGGGGTTCTGCGTGGCCGGCCCGCACCGGATCAATTCCCAAACTGATACTCCATACCATGAACGTCAAGGTCAAACCATAGAGCGTGTTCCAATAGAAAACTTTCATGAGTTACATCTCGATTTGTTTCATGATGATGTCGCGCGTTTGCTTGTATTCCACGTTATTGGGGTCGCTTTTGATCGCCTGATCGATGGATTTCAACGCATCATTCCATTGTTCCTTGCCCATGCTGATGAGGGCGTGCATGAAATCATATTTGACCACGTGGCGTCCCTTGCCGTCCGCGGACGCGGCGCATCGGAATCCGAGTCCCACCCCGTAGGAGTTGTTCTCCGGCTGATTCCAGAAACGGTGGCTGCTGTGCAGTGACGTTTGGGGGGCCAGCCAGGAACCGCCTTTCAGCACCTTGACGGGACCCTGGTTGGCAAAGTTGTAGCCGTCGGCAGGTCCTTGAGGATTGTAGGCCGTGCTGACCCGGAAATAGTCCGGATCATACCAATCACTGACCCATTCAAAGACGTTTCCGGCCATGTTGTATGCCCCAAAATGGCTCACGCCTTCCGGGTAGGAGTTCACGGGCATGGTCTTTCCCACGTTTTGCCCATAGTTGGCCTTGGTGGGGTCGATGGTATGTCCCCATGGGAAATGGCTCCCGCCAGGCCCTTTGGCTGCATGTTCCCATTCGGCTTCCGTGGGCAGCCGTTTGCCGGCCCATTCACAGTAGGCGTTGGCATCGTGCCAGTTGACCCCTACGACAGGTTGGTCGGGTTCGTTCAGGCGTGGGTCATCCCAGTACGCCGGAGCCGGATGACCTGTGGTCTTCATGAATTCCCGATAGCGGCCGTTTGAGACCTCATATTTGTCAATGTAATACCCATCCAATACGACCTGGTGGGGCAGTTCATCGCTGTGGCCCTTGCTGCCCATGGTGAATTCACCTTTTGGGATCAGGACCATGTCCGTGGTGTCTGCGGCCAGTGCCGGAGTCAACTGGCTGAAGAGCAACGTCAAGGCCATGAAAACAAACGTCTTGAGTGTAAAACGAAAGGTGTTCATACAAGTCGCTCCTTTTTTTGAAGTTGTTGTTTTCGACTCATCACGTTGAGAAGTGAAACGTTCGTACAGGCGAGTTGTTTGAGAACAAGTGAACGTGATTATCTTTTTTCAATATACTGCACGATGTTGTGCTCGTCCACCACCATGACCGCACGCTTGCAGGATCTGGCCTCGGACCTGATCAGGGACTTTGACTGCCAGGTTTCTCAGGGATTTGCTGAATGACAGAAGAAAGAGAGAGAGAGAGAGAGAGGGGGGGGGGAACTCCTTGGAAGCCTGGTTCCAGGGAACTCCCCCTACAGGAGGAGTCAATGCTCCTCACAGCGTTTGAACGTTCGACGCCTCATATCTGTCAATGGGATACCCATCCGCCGTAACTCGATAGGGCATGGCATCGCCATGGTCCTTGTTGCTCATGGTGAATGCACCTTTGGGGATCAAGATCACGTCATTGGTGTTTGTCGTCAGTATCGAAGACCACTGCATGAAGAGCACAACCAAGGCCCAGACCATGAAAATAACCATTATTAGTGTAAGACGAAGGGTGTAGATATGATTTTTCCTTATTTCAAAGGTGTGTTTGTCAATTTCGGGTGGTGTAAAGCGAAGGGTGTAGACGCGGTCTCTCTTTATTTCAAAAGCGCGTTTATTGATTCCGGGTAGCGTAACACGAAGGCTGTTCATGCGGCAGATCCTTTTTTGAAGTTGTCGCGTTTTACGTTTCTTCAAAATCGACGATCATCATATCAAGTCCAATTCAAATTTCATGCCAGATTTTTCAATGAGCGTTTTTCATTGAATTTCATGTTATATTTCATATGGTTAGGAAG
>VYFB01000125.1 GCA_009842645.1 Nitrospira sp. SB0677_bin_15
TTGTGATAGCGGGATGCAGGGCAAGGCGTCCCGGAGCGAAACCTGAGGCTTATCAGAGAGATAGGTGAAGGTTGAGCGAGGACACAACGCAGCCCTGCGCCCGATAGCGCGATAAATCAGAGGTTCAATAACTGATTCACCATGAAAAATGCTATAGCGCGGCGGTATGCCCAGGCGTTTTTTCGCTTGGTACGCCAGGAGGACCTGACGGCTGCTCAGGACGGGTTGCACGCCCTGTCTCTGGCGCTGAAGGACTCTGCGGCGTTCAAGCACGTGCTGGCTTCGCCGGTGTTTACCCTGGATGAAAAACTCCAGGTCCTCACCGCATTGTGTGAACGGACGAACTGCCCGCCGATCATGGGCCGGTTCTGCGAACAGTTGCTGAAGAAAAACCGGATCGTGTTCCTGCCGGAAATAGCCGAAGCCTTCAAAGCGTTGATGATCCGGCAAAGCGGCAAGCAACAGGTCGTCGTGGTCTCGGCGAGACCCGTTGACGACTCTATGAAACAGGATATTCTGGCTCAGTTGGGCGCCACGACCAAGGGGGAGGTGGACGTCGATTTTCAATCCGACCCATCCTTGCTCGCGGGCGTGCAAATACAAATCGGAAGTAAAGTCTATGATGGGACGGTCAGGGGCCGGCTCCACAAGATGCGGGCTCAATTGGTAAAGGGGTAAGGCATGCAGATCAAGGCAGAAGAAATCAGTTCAATTATTCAGGATAAAATCAAGGGCTTCGATCAGCGTGTCGATGTGACGGAGACCGGCTACGTGATTCAGGTGGGTGACGGCATTGCCAAAGTCTATGGTCTCGAAGGCGCCATGGCCGGGGAATTGCTGGAATTTCCCGGAGACGTGTTCGGGGTGGCGCTGAACCTGGAAGAAGACAGCGTCGGCGCCGTGTTGATGGGATCGGACACCGGCATCAAAGAAGGCGACTCGGTCAAACGCACGGGGCGTATCGCCGAAGTTCCGGTGGGCGACGCGCTCATCGGGCGTGTGGTTGATGCGATGGGGCAGCCCATTGACGGGAAAGGCCCGGTGCAAACCTCGGAGACCCGGTTGATTGAAGTGCGGGCCCCCGGTGTGGTCGAACGTCAGTCCGTCAGCGAGCCGTTACAAACGGGGTTGAAGGCGATTGACGCCATGATCCCCATCGGCCGCGGGCAACGGGAGTTGATCATCGGCGACCGGCAAACCGGCAAGACGGCGATTGCCGTGGATACCATCATCAACCAGAAAGGGCTCGACGTTTTTTGCATCTACGTCGCGATCGGCCAGAAACGGTCAACGGTGGCCCGCGTCGTCAAGACGCTCGAAGATCATGGTGCCATGGCCTACACCACCGTGGTTTCGGCCACGGCCAGTGACGCGGCGCCGCTCCAGTTCTTTTCGCCCTATGCCGGGGTGGCGATGGGTGAGTATTTCCGCGACAACGGGAAGCATGCGCTCATCATCTATGACGACCTGTCCAAGCACGCGGTCGCCTATCGACAATTGTCTTTGTTGCTCCGCCGGCCGCCGGGCCGCGAGGCGTTTCCCGGCGACGTGTTCTTCCTGCACTCCCGGTTGTTGGAGCGAGCCGCCAAATTGAGCGAAGAGAATGGCTCGGGGAGTCTGACCGCGCTACCCATTATCGAAACGCAAGCCGGCGACGTGTCGGCCTATATTCCCACCAACGTGATTTCCATTACCGACGGGCAAATTTATTTGGCGAGTGATTTGTTCTATTCGGGCATTCGTCCGGCCATCAACGTGGGGTTGTCGGTATCCCGCGTAGGTGGAGCGGCCCAGATCAAAACCATGAAACAGGTCGCGGGTACGCTTCGACTCGATTTGGCCCAATATCGGGAAATGGCCGCGTTCGCGCAATTCGGCAGTGAGTTGGACAAGGCGACGCAGGCCCAGTTGGCTCGAGGCGCGCGCATGGTGGAGCTGCTCAAACAGGAACAATACAAACCCATGCCGGTGGCGGATCAGGTGCTGTCGATTTTTGCCGGGGTCAACGGGTTTGTCGATGACGTACCCGTCAACAAGGTGCGTGAATTTGAAGAAGGCCTGTTGGCGTTCATCAAGGAACGGCATTCTCAACTGCGGGAAGGCGTCGTGACCAAAAAGAAGATCGACGATGAGTTGGGCGGGCAGCTCAAGCAGGCCATTTCCGAATACAAACAGACGAAACAATTCTGATCGAACCCATGCCAAGTTTACAGAGCCTCAGACGGAAGATCGCTTCCGTCAAAAATACCCAAAAAATCACGAAGGCGATGAAAATGGTCGCCGCGGCCAAGCTCAAGCGGGCCCAGGACCGTATTCTCTCGGCCAGGCCGTACGCGCATCAGCTTCGGGACGTGGTGCGGCATCTTGCGGAACGGGCGAGCCCGGTCTCGCACCCCCTGTTACGCAAACACGAAGGCCACAAGACCGAACTGCTCGTGATTACGAGTGACCGCGGATTGTGCGGGGCGTTTAACGCCAACATCCTCCGGCAGGCCACGGAGTTTCTGAGGGAACACGCGGAGCAGGGCGAACAGGTGAGCGTGTCCGCGTCTGGCAGAAAAGGCTGCGATTTTTTCCGGCGGCGCACGTGGACGATCCGGCAGGAATGGCCGGGCATCTTCGATCGCTTGAGTTTCGAGCATGCCTTGGACATGGGACAGGATATCATTCAACACTACAACGACGGCACGTTCGACCAACTGTACGTGGTCTACAACGAATTCAAATCCGTGATGCAGCAACGCGTGGTGATCGAGAAACTGTTGCCGATCGAATCCTTGGATGAAGAGGCCGGCGGGCCTGGTCCTGAGCGGAGCGAAGGAACTACCAAGACCGTGGGCGCGTATTTATTCGAGCCGGATGAACACGAGTTGCTCGAAACCCTTCTTCCGAAACATTTTCAAGTCCAGGCGTTTCGCGTGTTGTTGGAATCGGCGGCTGCCGAACAGGCCGCACGGATGACCGCGATGGATGGAGCCACCCGGAACGCGGGAGAACTGATTCAGAAAGTCACGCTGTTTTACAATAAAACCCGGCAGGCTGCGATTACAAAAGAATTGATGGATATCGTGGGCGGAGCGGAAGCCTTGAAGTGACGGCAAGAGGTTCAGGATAACAAAGTTGTCATTCTGAACGAAGCGAAGAATCTCTCGTTCAACAACGAAACACTTTCTCAAGACAAAGCTTTTCAATAGTTCGTCAGAAAAGGAGTCATGAGGTGAGTACGGAAACAGGAAAAGTCATTCAGGTCATCGGCCCCGTGGTCGACGTGGAGTTTCCACCCGGGCATCTCCCGAACATCTTTAACGCGCTCAAGATCACACGCGACGGCGACGGCGACGCCGGGGGCACGGAACTCACCATGGAAGTCGCCCAGCACCTGGGAGAGAATCGGGCGCGTGCCGTGGCGATGTCCTCCACTGACGGCCTGGTGCGCGGATTGGAAGTCCGGGATACGGGTGAGCCCATCTCGGTGCCCGTGGGCCGTGAGACGCTGGGCCGGGTGGTCAACGTGCTGGGGGATCCCGTGGACGGGTTCGGTCCGGTATCCGCCAAGAAAACCTATTCCATTCACCGGTCGGCTCCACCCCTCGACGAGCAGGAAACCAAGACCGAGGTACTGGAAACCGGCATCAAAGTGGTTGACCTGTTGGAGCCCTACGCCAAGGGCGGCAAAGTGGGGCTGTTCGGCGGCGCCGGGGTAGGGAAAACCGTCATCATCATGGAGCTGATCAACAACATTGCCCTGCATCACGGCGGCTTTTCCGTGTTTGCTGGCGTGGGAGAGCGCACGCGCGAAGGCAATGACCTCTGGCACGAAATGCAGGATTCCAAAGTCATCGATCCCTCCGACTACACCAAGTCGAAAGCCGCGTTGGTGTACGGACAAATGAACGAACCCCCGGGCGCGCGGCTCCGGGTCGGGCTCACCGGGTTGACCATTGCCGAATATTTCCGGGACGAGGAAAACCAGGACGTGCTCCTGTTTATCGACAACATTTTCCGGTTCACGCAAGCCGGCTCGGAAGTTTCGGCCCTGTTGGGTCGCATGCCGTCGGCCGTAGGCTATCAGCCGACCCTGGGAACAGAGATGGGGACGCTGCAAGAACGGATTACCTCGACCAAGAAAGGGTCCATCACCTCGGTCCAGGCGATTTACGTGCCGGCCGACGACCTCACGGACCCGGCGCCCGCCACCGCGTTCGCGCACTTGGACGCCACGACCGTGCTGTCCCGGCAATTGGCAGAGTTGGGCATTTACCCGGCGGTCGATCCGCTGGATTCCACGTCCAGGATTCTAGACCCGCACGTTCTCGGGGAAGAACACTACAACGTCGTGCAACAGGTCCAGGGGACCTTGCAGCGATATAAGGATTTGCAGGACATCATCGCCATTCTCGGGATGGACGAGTTGTCCGAAGAGGACAAACAGATCGTCGCGCGCGCGCGCAAGCTGCAACGCTTCCTGTCCCAGCCGTTCCACGTGGCCGAAGCCTTCACGGGCACGCCGGGGAAATACGTGAAACTCAAGGACACCGTCCGGAGCTTCAAGGAAATCGTCGAGGGCAAGCATGACGATTTGCCGGAGCAGGCGTTTTACATGGTGGGACCGATTGAGGAAGCTATCGAGAAGGCGGAGAAACTGAAACAATAATGGCGGAGACAGGTCACACCGTGCCCTCGGGCAAACTGCTATTGGAAGTCGTGACGCCGGACAAGCTCCTGGTGAGTGAATACGTGGACCAGGTCTCCGCGCCCGGCGCGGAAGGTGACTTCGGCGTGTTGCCGGGACATTGTCATTTTCTGACGACGCTTCGGATCGGCGAACTGCACTACCGGATCGGCGAAGCCGAACATTACATGTCGGTGCTGTGGGGATTCGTGGACGTGACGCCCCGTAAGGTTACCGTCCTGGCGGAGATTGCCGAGAAAGCCGAAGATATCGACGTTGACCGGGCCCACGCCGCCGTGGTCAAAGCCGAAGAACGTCTCGAGCGCGGCGGACTGCCGTCGGAAGTCGAAGAGGCCAGGGTGAGTCTGGAAAAAGCGCGCCTGCGCGAAAAAGTGGCCGAGCGTCTCAAGAAGCAAGGGCACGCGTAGCCGGTTCGTCCCGGATGCGGTCATGCCGTACGTTGACACGCGGACGGAGATTGTCGTTTCGCCTGGCGAAGGCCCGAAGCGCCTCGACCATTTCCTGGCCAACCGTGATCCGGATTTCTCCCGAACCATTCTCCAGCGACTGATCCTCGACGGGCACGTCACCATCGACGGACAGCCCACCAAGCCCAGTCACAAAATCAGGCCCGGCGACGTCATCGTGCTCCGGGTCCCCAGGGCGGAACCGCTCGACATTCAGCCCGAGCCCATTCCCCTTGAAATTCTCTATGAAGATGACGCACTGTTGGTCTTGAATAAACAGGCCGGCCTGGTGGTTCATCCGGCTCCCGGCAATTGGTCGGGCACCCTGGTCAATGCCCTGTTGCACCATTTCCAAACCGGGACCGGGTCGTTTTCCACCATCGGCGGCAAGGAACGGCCGGGGATGGTGCATCGGTTGGACAAGAACACCACGGGCATCATGGTCGTCGCCAAACAGGATCGAGCCCATGCGGGATTGGTTGATCAGTTCAAGCGGCATACCATAGACCGGGTCTACGAAGCCTTGATCTGGGGCGTCCCGAAAAAGGCTCAGGGGATGATCGACGTCGCCATCGGACGGGATACCAAGGACCGGAAAAAATTTTCCGGGCGCACGACCCGGCCCAAGGCATCGGCCACGAAATACCACGTGACGGAACGGTTTGCAAAACTCGCGGCTCACGTGGAACTCTTTCCTCAGACCGGCCGGACCCATCAACTGCGCGTGCATTTGTCCGCGATCGGGTGTCCGATCCTGGGCGATCCCACGTATGGAGGAAAGAAGGTGGGCGCGGTCCGCGACGTGGTCATTCCTCGCGTCATGTTGCACGCGAAGGTGCTTGGCTTTCTCCACCCGGTCTCGCAAGAGGTCTTGAAGTTTGTGGCCCCTCTGCCGGCCGATATGACGGAGGTTGTGAGCCAGTTACGAAGACTTCCCTCTCCCCACAAAATCCCCTCTCCCTCTGGGAGAGGGAAAGGGTGAGGGTCCAGACCAGGGTGAGGGGGATGGTATGACTCCACAAAAGGAAATGGACACGGCACAAGTGCTGGATGCCTTCGGCGAACTCATCGCTGCGTTGGCCGCGTTGGCCGCACAGGTCCCGGCCGCGTCGTTCAGCGCGATTCCCGGAGGAATCCGTCCGACCGAAGAAGCCATCGAGAAATATGAAACGGTGGTCTACCGGTTCCGGAATCAGGCGGGACCGTCGTATCGGGTCCTGTACGCCTTTTACGTGGATTCGCTCGAGGCTTTTGAAGCCGGCAGGATCTTCGATGCCGTCCCGCCCCTGCTCCAGGTGATCGAACGGTTGGTGGATCTGCACAAAGAAGAAAAGGTCTGTTTCAATTCCGCAGAGCAAAACCGCATTCGCGAGTTTCAACAACGCCTGGAAAAAATTCTCCCGGAAGCCAACAAACCCGAAGTAGACCTCCCCACCCCCGAAACC
>VYFB01000026.1 GCA_009842645.1 Nitrospira sp. SB0677_bin_15
TCACGGTGCCCGTGGCCTCGCTGGGATAGTCCGTGCCGGCCGTGGCGGTGCCGGGCCGGGTGCGCCAGGTGATCGTCAGTGCCTGGGGTGCCGGGGGCGTCACGGTGAGGCGCACGGTCACGGACTCGCCTTCGGACACCGTGGCGTCGGTCAGGGCCAGCGTGGATACGGCGTCGGGCTTGTCGTCGGTGGGTCCGGCGTCGTTGTCGTTCACGGTCACCGACGCGCTCGCGTCCGTGCCGTGGGGCGCGTAACCCGTGCCGGCATTCACCGTCGCCGTGATCGTGCCGTCGGGTTCGACGACGACGTCGTTATCGGTGGAGACCGTTAAGGTCGCCGTGCCGGATGTGCCCACCGTCACCATCCGCGTGCCGATCTGTCTGCTGGCCGCGAACTCGCCGGCCTGCCCGACGGTGACGCTGACCGAGATAATGCTCGTCGGCGTCGGACTTGTCGTCAGGGTGAAGATGGCGTCGTCCCCCTCCGTGACGGCACCGCCTCCCGCGATGGAGACCACTGGGGTATCCGGCGGCGGTGGCGGCGCGCTCACCGTGATGGTGAAAATGTCCTCCGCCAACAGGCTCCCGTCGCTCGCCGTCACCTTCACCGATACCGTACCTGCGTCGCCCGTCTGGGGCGTGCCCGTAAAGGTCCGCGCGACCGCGTCGAACTTCAGCCACCCGGGCAGCGCGGAGCCATCTGCCTGCGCCGCCGCGTAGGTCAGCGTGTCGCCGTCCGGATCGGTGAACGTGTTGTTCGGGAACTGGTAGCTGAACGTTGTCCCCACCGTCGCTGTCCGGTTCGGTATCCGGTTCGACACCGTGGGAGCATTGTTGTCCGGGGTATTGGTCGTCCCGGTTCCGACGGGGGACCAGTCCCCGTCTCCATCCGCGTTCGTCGCCCGTACCTGCACCTGGTAGGCCGTGCCCGGCGTGAGCCCGGTGATCGTCGCGCTGGTCCCGGCCTGGTCCTGCGGGCCGTCCGTCCAGTTCATGCCGTCCGTGCCGTAGCGCAGGTCGTAACTTGAAATCACCGGCCGGCCCGTATTGTCCGGCTCGGTCCAGCTCACGTCCAGGCCCGTGGTCGAGTCCTCTGTCGCCGTCACCGTCGGCGCCTCGGGCGTCAAAGGCGGCTCGGTCTCGTCCGTGACCGTTATTGTCACCGTGGCGGTGGCGCTGCCGCCGTTGCCGTCGCTGGCCGTCACCGTCACCGAATACGACGTCTCGGTCTCGAAGTCGAGCGCTGCCGTGGTGGTAATCTGCCCGCTCGCGGCGTCGAGGGCGAAGTCCGCCGCGTCTGTGCCGCCCAAGGTATACGTCAGGGAATCGCCGTCCTCGTCCGTGGCCGCGACGGGGTCGCCCACGCTGGTCCCGGCCGCCGCGTTCTCTGCGATACTGCGGGTCAGCATCTCCTCGGGGAACGCCGGGGCGCGGTTGGACCGGGGTTCGTTGTCCTGGATGGTCACCGTCGCTTGGAGGTTGCCCCCCGCCTTCCCCGTTACCCAGGCGGGCAGCGAGGCCGTGTCGATGGCGATCGTGAAGGTCTCGTCCCCCTCCGCCGCGTCGTCGTCGAGGATGGTGATGTCGAAGCTGAATTTCGAAAATACATCCAGGAAGGACGGTTGTCCCCCCGGGATGGTCACTGTGCGTGCGGCCTCGCCCAAGTAGTCTTCCCCGCGCACCGCCGTGCCGTCGGTCAGCGTCACCGGCACCGCGACGTCCCTGCGCGGCACCGCCGATAGCACCAGCACTGGCTGCGAAGGACCTCTGTGCTCATTTACGATGTACGTATCGCGGGACAACTCGATCGTGAGCGACTGCGGGACATCGTTGTCGATCAGCGTTATCTGGTCTCCTCTATGGGTGACCGTGACCGCGCCATGGGTGCTCGTCGCCGCCCCGATGCCCAACGTCACCACCTCGTCGGCCATGTCGGTGTCCTCGCTCGCAAATAAGCGCATCTCCAGGCGCGCGCCCGCCCGCGCGGGACCAGTGACCGTCACCGTGGCCGCGTCGAGCGCCGCCGACCGGAAGAGACGGACGCTGTGGGGATCGAACGCGAGCGTGAAGTCCGTGCCGAGGGACCCGCCTGCGAACGTGAGCGGGATCGTCACCGTCTCACCCGCGGCAAGCCTCTGTGAAAACCTCAGGGTAAACTGCGCGTGCCCGAGCGTGCTTCCCTCCGCCGCGTTTGCTCGCCACGCGTTATACCACAGATCGAGGTCGCGGCCCGGGTCGTTGTCCCTCACCCGGGCACGCCACGTCGTGTTCGACTCCCCGGACCCGGTTTCGATGTGGTAGGGGCCTCCCTGCCTGGTTCCTGACGTTTTCCTCGGTGCCACCCACACCGGCATGTCGTAATGCCCGTCCGCCTGCCAGATGCTGTCGTCCTTGTGGTGGATGGGCACTTGCCCGCCCGTCTTGCCCGCGGCCACGAAGGCCGTTGCGGAGTACACGGCCCCGTCCGCCTGCCGGCCCCGAACCCGGACGTACAGGTCCGCACTCGACGCATGGCTCAGGCCGACCCCGACGAAGGCAGCCTCGCCCTCATTGATCGGGCTGCCGACCCAGGAGATCGTCACGGTGGGGGTCATCGCCGCCACGACGACGGGCTGCGCCGCCGTGAGACCTGCCAGCAGGGGCAAGACAAGCAGGACCGCTGGGAAGATCTGCCGTGCGGAAAGGAGCATGCGGTGGACAGAAAAGCCGGAGCGGTGGCCGGCAGGACGGTCGTCTTGGGCTTTGCATAACATATTCTCTTCTCCATGAGCATTGAACATTTGGTACCGGCTCCTTCTTCCTCACTCGGATCTCAGAATCAATAAGCGGAATAATCATTCCAATATCTTGTATCTCAGAATCAATAATTTGAATGATCGTTCTAGAATGTGATTATAGGCCCTGGTGCCGGCTTTGTAAAGGAACCTCTGATTAAGTGCACTATCGGGCGCAGGGCTGCGTTGTGTCCTCGCTCAACCCTCACCTATCTCGATGATAAGCTTCGGGTTTCGCTGCGGGACGCCTTGCCCTGCATCCCGCTATCACACTTAATCAGAGGTTCCTAAAGAGAGTAAGTCCATGCCCGTGCTTGACACTCCTGGGGTTTGTTGTTACGTTCCGACCCGTTCATTCATTCTTGTGCCGAGTCAGGACGAACGGCTCCCGATGCCTGCCGGCAACGACTTCCGTGACCGTTCAGCACCTTATCCTCTCGCTTCATCAATCCTGGGCCAAACACGGCTGTCTCATTTGTCAGCCGTATGACGCGGAAAAGGGCACCGGGACCTTCAACGCGGCCACCAGACCAACGATTCTGTTAATGAAGCCTGAACCTAAAGGGATGGCGCAGCTACAAATCCCTGACAAGACAGAAAAGCAACGTGTGCAATGAGCCCGGACGACGAACGATCCACTCTTGCAATCGGCGTTGACATCGGTGGCACGTTCACGGATTTTGTGGTGTATGATCGTCGTAGCGTGAAGACGTTCAAGGTCCTGTCCACTCCCGGTGATCCTGCCCAGGCGGTGCTGGATGGGGTGCGAAAATTGTCTCCAGCTCCCGGCTATCGTGTCGTGCACGGCTCGACCGTGGCTACCAACGCGTTGCTCGAACGCAAGGGCGCGCGCGCAGCGTTCGTTACGACGCAAGGGTTTCGGGACACGTTGCAGATCGGCCGGCAAACCCGCCGAAACCTCTACAACTGGTTCAGTGGCGGAGTGCCGGCGCTCGTGCCACAAGCCCGGTGCTTGGAGGTTCCGGAGCGGGTCGATCATCGCGGCCACGTGTTGCGGCCCTTGGCGAAACGCTCGCTCACGTCCCTCATCAAGACCTTGCGGACACAACAAGTCGAAGCCGTAGCGCTCTCCCTGCTGTTTTCCTTTGTGAATCCCGAGCATGAACGGCACATCGCACAGCGCCTCCGGGACGCCGGCTTCTTTGTCTCCGCCTCGCATGAACTGGTGCCGGCCTTCCGGGAGTTCGAGCGAGCGTCTACCACGGTCGTGAACGCCTATGTTTCTCCTGGACTCAACCGCTACCTGGAGACCCTTGAAGAATCGCTTCCCGGCGGTTCCTTCCACGTCATGCAATCGAACGGTGGGCGAATCCGGGCAGCGCAGGTGCGGCAGGAGGGTGTCCGGTCGATCCTGTCCGGCCCCGCGGGCGGAGTGATCGGGGCCGAGTACCTGGCTCGGCTGGCCGGGTTCTCGCAGCTCATCACGTTTGACATGGGCGGTACGTCCACGGACGTGTCCGTGGTCAATGGCGTGATTCACACGACGTCGGAAGCGGAAGTCGCCGGCTTGCCGATTCGGGTCCCGGTGCTGGACATTCACACGGTTGGCGCCGGCGGCGGGTCCCTGGCGCGAGTCGATGCCGGAGGGGCCTTGCGCGTGGGACCGGAAAGTGCCGGGGCCGACCCGGGTCCCGCGTGTTATGGACGCGGGGGGCAAGTGGCTACGGTCACTGATGCCAATGCCTTCCTGGGGCGGTTACCGGCCACGGGCCTGTTGGGCGGTGCATTGCCGTTGGATAGGGCGGCGACACGTGAGGCTCTGGCTGCGCTTTCACGGGAGTTCGCCGCGCACGCTGCCGGCACCCACGTGGATTTGGCGGAGGTTGCCTTGGGTATCCTCCAGGTGGTCAATGCCGAGATGGAGCGGGCCATTCGCGTGATATCAATTGAGCGCGGGCACGATCCCCGGGATTACGTGCTGCTCTCATTTGGCGGAGCCGGCGGGATGCACGTCTGCGAACTGGCGCGATCCCTCAACGTCGGACGCGTGTTGATTCCCCTGGCTGCCTCGACGTTATCCGCCTTGGGCATGTTGACGGCAAACGTGTTTCTGGATTACGTCAGGACAGTGATGTGTCCCGGTGAGACCTCGTTTGAAGAGTTGGAACGCCGGTTTGTTCCCATGGTGGAGCAGGCGCAGGAAGATCTGGCGATCCAACAGGTGCCTGTTGCCGCCAGACACGTGCATTGTGAATTGGATCTCCGGTATCAGGGGCAATCGTTTGAATTGACCGTGCCGTTTTCCCCGGTTTTTCGAGCGGCTTTTCATGAGCAACACGTCCGGCGCTACGGGCATAAGGACGAGACCGTTGGCTTGGAGATCGTCAATCTTCGGGTTCGGGCAATCGGAGACGTGAGTCCCCCGAGGATAGAGGCGCAGGACCCCGGTCCAGTCGATTCGTCGGGGGCCGTGTGTCATGAACGTCGTCTCGTGTTTTCTTCCGGACCTCGAAGCGTCCCGTTCTATGATCGCAGTCTTTTACGACCGGGGCATCACGTGTCCGGGCCTGCCGTCATCTTCCAGGACGATACGACCATTCTGTTGCCGGAAAGCGATCACGCACAGGTGGACACGTGGCAAAACGTGTTGGTGACCATAGGAGACGCTCGTGCAGAAAGCCGTTGAACGGGAAGTCTTTAAACATGTGTTCAGTTCGGTGGCCGAGGAAATGGGCATGCGCCTGCAACGTTCGGCGTTTTCAACGAACATCAAGGAGCGCCGTGACTTTTCCTGCGCCGTGTTCGATGAAGCGGGACACCTGGTGGCGCAGGCCGCGCATATTCCGATCCATCTCGGGGCCATGCCGCTTTCCGTTGAAGCTTGCAGCCGGCACCTGACTTTTGAGCCGGGTGACGTGGCGATCCTGAATGATCCGTTTCACGGCGGAACGCACCTGCCGGATATCACGGTTGTCTCACCTGTTTTTGTCGAGAACGGAAGGCCGTTGGGATTTGTCGCCAATCGTGCGCATCACGCCGACGTGGGCGGGATGTCGGCGGGGTCCATGCCGTTGTCACGGGAATTGTATCAGGAAGGGGTGATTATCCCTCCCGTGAAACTCGTGGAAGCCGGCGAGGTGAACCAGGCTCTGTGGGATTTCTTCCTGGCGAACGTGCGGACTCCACGGGAGCGCGTCGGCGATTTGCAGGCCCAGTTGGCGGCCAACCGGATCGGGGGGCAACGGCTTCACGAATTGGCGTCCCGCTACGGAGTCGAGCGCGTTCGTGACAACATGACCGACCTGTTGGCCTATAGCGAACAACTGACCCGGCACGGCATCCGGCAGTTGCCTGACGGCACCTATCGGTACGAAGACGTGCTGGATGACGACGGCCTTGACGACAAAACGATCCCGATTGCCGTGGCCGTGACGATCGCTGGAGAAGAGGTCGTCGTCGATTTCGAGGGGAGTGCGCTCCAATGTGAAGGCAGTGTCAACGCGGTGTATGCGGTTACGGTTTCGGCCACTGCGTACGTGTTTCGTTGCTTATTGGGATTGGATATTCCCGGCAACAGCGGGTGCATGAAACCTATCCACGTTCGGGCGCCTGAGGGGTCGGTGGTCAATGCCCGGTTTCCTGCGGCGGTGGCCGCAGGCAACGTTGAGACGGCCCAGCGAATCGTGGACGTGCTGTTGGGGGCTTTGGCACGGGCTTGCCCCGACAGGGTGCCGGCCGCGAGTCAGGGCACCATGAATAACTTCACGATCGGGGGGTGGGATCGCGAAAAGCAACGGCCGTTTGCGTATTATGAAA
>VYFB01000073.1 GCA_009842645.1 Nitrospira sp. SB0677_bin_15
CGGCCAAGGAGCCGCGCCATAAGATGGCGCGGCTACAATAAGGAGAGGACGTCAAATTAAATACATAATTCCCTATATTTAACTTGACGACTTCAATATCTTGTTGTCAAAAACTACGTTCAACGGTATTACCTACTATATGTTATGTCTGTCTAGTTAAACATATAAGTCCCCTTATTTGCTGGTGTTGGTGGTCACGACTGACTCAGAGTTGCTCAGAGTGCCGATCCACTTTTTTTGCGACAGCACCTCAACCGCAAGATCAATCTGGCGTTGGGAAAACTGCTTCTTTCGTTCGTTCCAGGCGTAGGTGCGTTGCACTACGTCATCGACCGTTTTGGCTTGTTCCTTGCTTGCGACCCAGTGAACCGTGGACAGAAGTTCCAAGCCGAATGAAGACTCGAACCCTTCGATGAGATCAACGACTTTGTTGAAATGTCGGTGCGTTGCCTGGTGGTGCGCTAGGAAAGCGTTCGCATCTTCGACGGCACCAGGCACCAGTTCCAATTGTTTGTCAGGCGCATCACCACCGTCGGCGTAACCGGAAATGAAATGGCCTTCAATTGTGTGCAGAAGATGCCGCAGATTCTCGGCGTAAGGGCCATACGGTGCTTTTTGATAGTTGAGCTTCAACCGCTCGCCAGCCTCCTGCATGAAATACATGAGCTTATGCACTTCCAGGAGCGTCACGAACGGGTCCAGTAGGGCCAAAAGATACCGATCCATCAGTCCAACCAGCGCCGCTCGCGCCGCCGTCATGTTCGGGACGTCACTTGAACGGTTGGTACGGTCGTCCGCCGGTCCGCCGCCCGGCTCGAATATCACGACCTTGACGTCTTCGCATGTCTTTAGAGCCGTTTCTAAACGAGCGCGCACCTCCGGCCAGTGTAACCCACCCAGCCCGCTACCGAGTGGCGGGATGGCAATCGAGCGGATGCTGTGCGACCGGATCTCCTCCGTCAATGAGGCCAAACCGGATTCAATGTCTTCGATACGGCTTTTGCCGCGCCAATGCCGCTTGGTCGGGAAGTTGATGATGTAGCGTGGGAAAACCGTTTGGCCCGTCTCGTATACGAACACACGTCCAGGCTGCATCTCATTGCGCTCGCAGCGGGTACGGTAGGCGTTGTAGTTCCCGGGGAAGGCTTTTTTGAATTGAAGCGCGATGCCGCGCCCCATGACACCCACACAGTTGACGCTATTGACCAGAGCTTCGGCTTCTTCGGAAAGAATGTCGCCAGTCTTGTATTCGATCATTGTCGGGCGCCTTTCCCGAGATCAGTAATACCAGTCCGGCAGGACTTCAACGGTTGGGCGATGGTGCGTTCCATGCAACGCACCCAGCACTTTAGCATAAATCTCTTTTGAATTGACACCGATCCGCGACACCATCTCCCACGGGAATAAATCCTCAAGCAGGAATTCCGCCTGCTTGCCATCCTTGCAATTTTGCCAGTCTCTAGCATGCACGGCGTTCCAATCGACCTTGCCTAGGTCAGCGAGATCTGCATAATCGTCAAAGAATCGAGAGCCGGCATTTGAGGTCGTAAATGCCCAGCGTCGTTTATTTTGCTCGGCCCAAGCCACAGTCCGCTGCAAGTCTGCTTCCAGATGCACAATCGGGTCTTGTCCGCCGCGATACTTCAATTCGAGATGGTTTGCCTGGGAGATGACGTAGAGCATGACGGATCGCGGGCAGAAATAGAACGGCACACAATCGCCCACGCATACGTCTGGATGGCTGTTCAGGGCATTCGTGAGGCGCCGCTCTTTGATGCTGTTCATGCCAATGGTGGTGCCACGTGGTTGTTTCATTGACATCTTTGCGTCGCACCAGAGACAGTCGTCTGCCACGATGGAGGCAAGCCGGTCTATATGGACGATATGGTAAATCTTCGGCTCGTTGGGTATCGGCATAATCACGTCTACGATTTTCCGGCTGGCTTGACATCCCACGCTGGATGGGGTTACCCGGACGTGTACGCACGGCAAACGAAAATGGCTTCCATTGCCTCACAAGCGGTCATTCGTCGGAAGAATCACGTGAATAATCGCAAATCCAGTTTGCCAGTAACCATGACGGCAATCAACCGCGTGCGGTATTTGTGCACCAACCGATTTTGCCGAGGGTGTGTTTGGTCGCTACTTCCGAAGGCAAATGAGAACGCGCCATGAGATGGCGCGGCTACGACTGCAAAAGACAAAGACGCTGGATTCCCGATTAAGGATGTCGGGAATGACAGAAGGGGAGTCGGGGATGACAGAAGGAGGAAAAGCGCCCTCACCCCGGCCCTCTCCCAAGGGGAGAGGGGGAAAGCAAAGGCGCTCTTACCTCCCTCGCCCCTCCTTACAAAACAGGGGAATTTACATGTGCAGGTGTTTCATGGCGGCGGCGCAGAGGATGATGAAGACGCCCATCCAGAGGCCGGCTTTTTGAAAGGGGATAGGTTCGACGATCTGTTCTTCTTTTTCCTGTTCGTCTTCATCGCCCGTGGGTTCGATGCGGAAGATGACGGTGTACAGGTACAGGGTCAGGATGCCGAGCACCAGGGTGAGCTTGATGAAGAAGACCGTCAGGTACTTGGCGTTGTTGGACAGGCCGAAGCCGGTCTGCATTTCCATGGCTTCGCCCACGTAATGCAGGTTGATACCGCCCGTAAAGAGGATCACCACCAGCAGCATACCCACGACCTTGCGATACTGCTTGTAGAACGTGTCGCAGATGGGTTTGATGTATTCCCTGGGCACGGACGATTGGAGCCCCGGCGTCACCGCCATCACCAGGAAGGCGAGCCCGCCGATCCACACGACGGCCGAGAGCAGGTGCAGCCAGTGATTGACAATGGGAATGATGTTGTTGATATCGGAGAGCGTGGCGAGGAGGGCATCCATCAGAATTTGAACACCGGTTTCTCGTTGCCGAAGCGTTTTTTACGAAGCTCTTCCATCAATTCGACGGTGATGCGCGGAACGCTGTGCTCGCGGGCGTGCCGTTCGGTGCCTTTTTTCACCATGGCGCGCAGGAAGTAGGGAATCCGGCTCAACCGCGCTTGCGCGGCTTCGTCCCATTCTACCTCGACGCCCTCCGGTACGTTAAACGCGACTTGAATCTTTTCCCCGCCCTTGGGCGTGTACAGGCACCACTGGTCCTCGTCCATCCAGTCCCCGTGATCCACGTAGGGACGCGCCCGGCAGCCGCCGCAGATCTCGCTGTATTCGCAGTCGCCGCATTTGCCCTTCAAGTGTGGGTATCGGAACGAGTCGAAGATATCAGACTTCTCCCACAGGTCCACGAAGCTCGTGGTCCGGACGTTGCCGGCCGATAGGGGCATGTAGGGACAGGGAGTCAGGTCGCCGTTGGGCGTGACCCGCGCGTAATTCGTCCCGGCCAGGCAGCCCCCGCCCATGTATCCCTGCGCCTTGGTGATCGGGGAGTCGGGGTCTTTTTCATAGGCAAGGCGTTTAAAGTGCGGGGCGCACCGCGCGCGTACCAGCATGTCCGAGTATCGGTCCTGGCTCTCCACAAGGAAGGCCAGCACTTCCTCATACTGTTCAGGGGAAATGTCAGTCAGTTCCTCGCCCCGTCCCGTGCAGACCATGAAGAAGACGTTCAGCACGCGCGCGCCCAAGCCGTGGGCCCAGTCGATCACGTCCGGCAGTTCCTTGTAGTTCATGGGTTGGGCGCTGAAGTGTACCTGGAATTGCAGGCCGTTCCGTTTGCAGGCTTCAATGCCCGCAACTGCCGCCTCCCAGGCCCCGGGTATGCCGCGAAATGCGTCATGTTTGGCCGCGTCCAAGGAGTCGATGCTGATGCCCATGCCCATGACGCCGATCTCAACGAGTTCGCGGGCGAGGCGATCGTTGATCAGCATGCCGTTGGTACCGAAGACGACCATGAAGCCCAAGCTCACGGCGTGGCGGGCAATATCCAGGATGTCCGGCCTGACCAGGGGTTCGCCCCCGGTGATGACCAGCAGACAGCCTTTGTTGACCTCGGCGATCTGGTCGATCAGCCGGTAACATTCCTCGGTCGAAAGTTCGTCGGACCCCCCACCGGCCTTGGTGGTTGCGTCCAGATAGCAGTGGTCACACTTGAGGTTGCAGCGTTTGGTCAGGTTCAGGGCGACGAGGTAGGGCTTAAAATCATCGACGGTCCGGCCGTCGCCGGGACCCGGAGAAGTAAAGCCGGTGACGCGAGAGTCGAGCCCTTCCTGTTGTGGGGCGTTGATGACAGGGAGAGATTTGCCCATGGCTCCCTATTGTTGAGCGCCTGCGCCGGTCAGTTTGGCGATGATGTCTTTGACGTTGCCGGACTTCATGGCTTCTTCCATGGTCTGCTTGGCCTGCTCGATTCCTTCGTTGGCCACGTCGATGGTGATCCGGGTGGTCCCCAGCTTGTCGGCGTGCTTGATGATGAGTGCCCGGGTGCAATCGCGCATAAACCCTTCGGGCGCACGTTCCAACCGTTTCAATGCCTCGGGATCCCAATCATAGGGCGAGTCGGGCGTCGGCCCGTTCGGCTGAGGGGCAGGTTGTTCCATTTCCGCCTCCTTGTTGGCGAAAATCGGGGTGTAGTCTTCGTTGGCGGCTTCGTCGATCATGGGCGAGGCATATTCCAAGGTGATCGTGGTCATGCCGAGCTTCCTGGCGGATTTTTCGATCTTGGCTTTGGCTCGGCGGCGTTGGAATCCCGCGGGGACCGCCCTGATGGCTTCCTTGGCGTCCTTGGTCCATTGCATAGGCACGTCGTCGTATGCCAGTTGCGTTTCCAGGACCCCTTCCTGCTTGGCCGCGGCGTCGAACACGCTCTTGTCAACGGTCTTGAAGCCGTCGCCCGTTCCCCCGCAGATCGGGCACTTGACGGGTTGAGCGCCTTTCCCGATGTAGCCGCATCCGTTGCAGACGTAATACGGCTGGGCCATGCGGTCCAGGTAGGATTGTGTGGACGGGCTCACCGCGGAATTCGCTACGGGCTCCTTTTCTTCAACCACTTGGTTGACCATACCGCTGAGGGTCGAACCCATGAGGTCCTGGGCCACGGCGTCGTCGGCCTGCATCCGGTCGCGGTCGATACCGGCTTCGTCGAGTTGGCCGCCCAAGGCTTTCATGGCGTCCATGGCTCCTTTGGGCAGGATGTCGCCGACTGCGTCGTCCACCACCGAATTGCTGATAATGGTGTGCCCTTTTTCAATGGCATAGCGGTGAATCGCGGTTTTGGCGACGCCGCGCGCGAACACCGGCACCTTTTCCATGCGCAGCAGGGCTTCCTCGGTCCAGGCGATGGTGTATTCCGCCTGGGTGTCGATCGGCGGCACGAATTTCTTGTTGGAGATCAGGATGTTACAGGAGGCCGCCCGGAGCAGGTTTTCGGTGTTGCTGCCGATGTCCATATCGTCGTCGCTATGCACGCCGATACGCCCGACGATCAGCAGCCAGGGTTGTTCCTTACGCACGTATTGGAGGACTTTTTCGAACACCTTGCCGTCCAGGAGCGTGGTGCGGATGTCCGATCCCTCTTCCTGAGCCACTTCCCGGGAAATGTCCAAGTGCGATTGATAGATTTTGGCCAGCCCGCTGTCAATCACTTCCTCGTGAAGCTTTTCCTGTTCCTTGAAGCGAAAGACTTTGCCGGCTTCTTCGTTGAGGACCCCTGAAATGCTGTGGAACGCGGCGTAGTGGAAATACGGATCGAAGGCGGAAATGGCCTCGACAGGTTTATTCAGGACTTTCCCCAGGGCGAGACCGGTTTTCAATCCGCCGAAGCTGTACGGGCTGCCGTCCACGGCCACGACGATTTTCCCGCCGTTCATGGGCTTCAGGTCTTTCACGATGAACATGTCCGAATTGCGAACCCGGCGCAGGACCCGTTCGGTATTGCTGCCGATCACGGAATCTTTCACGGCGCCCACACCGAGCGAGCCCATAATAGTCAGATCGTAGGCGTTGGTGTTGATGTCTTCGGCCAACACCTTCCAATTACGACCTTCGAGAGACCGGCGTTCCAAGGGGAGATTCGACTCGGTGCATCTCTGATCCACGTAGTCCAGATAGGAATCGGTGATAATCTGGAGCCCGCGTGTGATAAGAGAGTCGTGAATCTTGCGTTGCCGATCGAGTTCCTTTTCGTCGTGATATTCCTCGGGCAGGCCCGCTTCCATCTGCTTAAACCGCTTGTCGTGCATCTTGGCGGCATAGACGTGGCTGCCGACGATTTTCGATCCGAATTCCTGTGCCAACCGCACACCCAAGTCGACGGCCATATTGGAATGGTCGGAATTGTCGACCGGGATGTAGATGGTTTTATACATGAGAAGCCTCCTTACGAAACTTCACGAGTCTCTTCGAGTCCCACACCTGCAGCGGAATGCGAGAAGTCGCACCTCAAGCGCAAAAAAATTGAGGACGGATCTTAGCACCTGGCGTTCGGGCAATGCAACCGGATGGAACAACGGCGGGAGGGCGGACACCCGTTCGCTTCGCTCAGGGCAGGCTCCGGTCCGCCCCTACGG
>VYFB01000141.1 GCA_009842645.1 Nitrospira sp. SB0677_bin_15
CGAGGACACAACGCAGCCATGCGCCCGATAGTGCACTTAATCAGAGGTTCCCTAAATCATTTATCGATCTATTCTGGAGGCTATGGCGTAATAGTAGAAATATCTATCAAGGTCAATCAGGTCGCTCCTTTGAGCATTTTCTCCCAGCATCGCGTCACAGAGGAACTCTCGAACACGGGTCAGTTCCTTCCTGCGACCCTTCCAACGTGGATCTTGTATAGTCAAGTCAAGCAATTCCAGGGCCCGTAAGAACGCCTGTTCACAGTCTTGCGGGTTTTTCTCTTTCCAGCGGAGAATACGTCCGACCTCACTGCCGACGTGGGCCAATTGCTCCACCAATGGCATGGTAAACCATCTTCCTTCCGCCAGGCTTGTGTGCTGATAGGACATGCTGATCAGTCCTCTACCAACCGCTGAACGATCTGAGTGACAGCTTCGCGAATCTCCACACTTTCTATGTAACGAGAGCGATTTCCCACGGAAGGACGCACGTTGATCATCGAATCAAACTCGATCCATTCTTCGGAGAGCTTTTCCGGATACAAGTTGATTCCCCAGAGCTGTGATTGCCGTGAACCGTTATCAAGAAGGAGAGCCTCTTCATCGGAATGGAGTTCGCCCCCAATCGCCATAATACCCGCTTCGACGTCCACCACCGCCTTGACCATATCCCCGAACTGCCGGCCGGCCACGTCTCGCAGCATAGCCTTGTCTATGGTATCTCTAACGAGGATGATTTCCAAAATAGGCACCAATTCGGATAAAAGAGTCCTGAAAACACGATTGCGAATTCCCTGAATCGCTGTCAACTGCCTGGTTTCACGATTTCGGGGAGTTTTGATGGGTGAGAGGGCTTGACGGAGCGGCCCATCCTTTCATAAAAGAATGGAAGAGGTCCAAGGATTTCGATCTTGCGGCCCTCGGCAGACAGGAGATCAGATACGGATTTTTATTGACGATTAACGGAGGCATTCTCATGAGCGTTCGACGCAACATCATTCCGTTCTTCTTGGCTCTTACCCTATCCGTTTGTACCGCTACGCCCTGTGCGCTGGCGGAGATGGCCACCTGGCATCCGGATAAGGATCACACCACCATCGGATTTGCGGTCAAACACATGGTGGTGTCACGAACCCAAGGGAAGTTTTTAGACTATAGCGGTGTCGTTGAAATGGATGCTGAAGCCCAGGAGTTTAAAACGATTCAAGCCACCATCCAAACTCAGTCTATCTTCACCGATCATCAGAAACGGGATGAGCATCTTCGAAGCCCGGATTTTTTTGATGCTGCCACGTTTCCCACCATGACCTATCAAATGACGAGTTATAAGAAGACTGGCGAGACGTATACGGCGGTCGGAAATCTGACGATCAAAGGCGTTACAAAAGAAATCACCCTGGTGGGGACGTTTAACGGGGTCGTGCAAGGTCCATGGGGCAATACACGAGCCGGATTTACCGCGGAAGGAACACTCAATCGGCAAGATTTCGGTATACAATTCAATAAATTGTTGGACAACGGGGGATTCGTCGTCGGCAATGAGGTGCAGCTTAAATTGGAAGTCGAAGTCATTAAGGACAAAGGCTGAACAGGGATTAATCAGAGAAGGTATTGCTCGACGTGCTGAGCAACCACGTGACCGTCTCGGGTGGACAAGGCGCCGAGTCGTTTGAGTATCAGGCGATTGTCAAGCGTGAAGGCTTTGAGGCGAACCACACAGATCCTGGAGAGGCCGGAGACTTGAAAGTGCGTGATTTCGGTGTCGCCTGGCCACGGCTGGTGGGCCTGGGTTGTGATCATGAGCAAGAGCGTGTGGCCGTGAGCATTGAACAGTTTTTTGCTGAGCACCACGGCCGGACGACGCTTGTTGCCTGCCTGTTCCGTGAACGGAAAGGGGACAACGACCACGTCCCACTGTTTACAAATCACGGAACGCCTCGTCGTCCTCCGGCGTTGTCCATTCATCCATCGTGGTGGAGAGCGCGGCATGAAAGGCCGCATCAAAAGGTAGAAGACGCCGAAGTGTCACGACGCCGTTTTTCATCTCATATCCAATAAGGTCGCCGGGCTTGGCACCCAAGCGTTCGCGAACTTTACGCGGGAGAGTGACCTGACCCTTGGCTGATAACTTACTGACGTTCATGCGTACCTTCCTTTACTGTAAAGAGTAAAGCAGGTAAGAGTCTGGTCCGTCAAGGGGCGCCGGTCACCCCATGAAGGGGGTACCCCCCCTTCAGAGCCCCCGTTCGAATCCTTTTGCCACTGAAAGCTGAGCGCCCATCACTAACCACCAGCCACTGATCACGAATATTGGCGGAGGGGGTGGGATTCGAACCCACGGTCCCGTGAAGGACTCCGGTTTTCAAGACCGGCCTGTTCGTCCACTCCAGCACCCCTCCGTGTGGCGGCTCTTATTGCACGGGTTCTTCGATCAGGAACCAGCCGTGCTTTTTCATGCAGACCTGGTAACTTGCGTAACCTTTGAGCCCGGTGATACCCGGGTCGTTTTCGCACTCGGCGCTCACGCGTTCGAATTCACCTGGTGGCGCGCCGGGTTTGGACCATGAGGTCCTGACTTGCGTCGTTGCGCACCCGCTCATGATAGCGAGGGCAGCCAAGGCGCAGGCCGATAGTCTGATCAGTTTTTCAATACTCACAGAAGACCTCCTTGCATATGGGTGTAGGCAAGCCCCAGTGTCTGCCGGCTGCAGAACGGCAACGTCAGGGTGCCGGGTTTGAGACGATCCGTTCGAGCCCGTTCATATACGGACGCAATGCCGTGGGGATGATGACCGAGCCATCCTCCTGCTGACAGTTTTCCAGAATGGCGACGATCGTCCGGCCCACGGCTACGCCGGATCCATTGAGCGTATGGAGATAGGCTGGTTTTCCGCCTTGAGGTCGAAATCGGATATTGGCTCTCCGGGCCTGAAAGGCTTCAAAGTTGCTGCACGACGAGATTTCCCGATACGCCTGTTGAGAAGGGATCCAGACTTCAAGGTCATAGGTCTTGGCGGCGGCAAACCCCAGGTCTCCGCGGCACAGGCTGACGATCCGGTAAGGCAATTCGAGTGCTTGCAGGATCGCTTCGGCCGCGTTGGTCAGGCATTCAAGTTCTGCATACGATTCTTCCGGAGTGGTAAATGCCACGAGTTCGACTTTGTGGAACTGGTGCAAACGAATCAGGCCACGGGTATCCTGTCCGTAGGAGCCGGCTTCCCGGCGAAAACAGGGTGTCGACGCCACGTGCCGGACCGGCAAGGCGGTATCCGGAAGAATTTCATCCCGGTACATATTGGTGACCGGCACCTCGGCCGTTGGGATGAGGAGGTACTCGTCGTCACGTAGATGAAACAAGTCGTGTTCGAATTTCGGGAGTTGGCCTGTGCCAATCATGGCGTCACGATTGACGAGATAGGGTGGGAGCACCTCGGTATACCCATGCTTCCGGAGATGGACGTCGAGCATCAACGAAGTCAACGCGCGTTCAAGTTGGGCGCCGGCGCCCAAGGCCATGGAAAAGCGGGCTCCTGTGATTTTGCTGGCCCGTTTGAAGTCAAGAATGCCTAGAGATTCTCCGATTTCCCAATGCGGTTTCGGTGGAAAACCAAACGAAGGCGGCTCACCCCATCGACGAATTTCAACATTCTGCGACGCATCGGTTCCTTGCGGAACGGTATCATGTGGGAGGTTGGGAATGCGCAGCGCATGTTTTTCGAGTTCAACTTCAATCGCTCGTAAGTGCTCTTCCTGAATGGCAATGTTATCGCCCAGTGCGCGCATGGCGGCCACGATTTCCTCTGCCGGTTGCTTCGCACGCTTTAATCGACCAACCTCATCGGAGCCTTTTTTGAGTTGATGCCGCAAAGCTTCAACCTGGGCGAGCCGGTCGCGGCGGTCCCGGAGCAGCTTTTCAGCCTCCTCCCATGCCACGTCTGCTCCACGGGCCACGAGTTGGTCGCGAATGGTGGCTAACTGGTCTCTGAGGGATCGAAGGTCATACATGGAGAAATCCCAAGTTAGGAACCTCTGGGTTATTGTGATAGCGGGATGCAGGGCAAGGCGTCCCGGAGCGAAACCCGAGGCTTATCATCGAGATAGGTGAGGGTTGAGCGAGGACACAACGCAGCCCTGCGCCCGATAGTGCAATAAATCAGGGGTTTCCTTATTGAAAATGCGGGTAAAAGTTACCATGTGATTCCGAGGCAGTCAACGGAGTCGAGACGAGTTGTGACACTTGCAGTAGCATGTAGTTTTTCCTACCCTGTGGCGATGCCGTATGTGTTTCCGTACGAAGACTTTTTTGTCGGGGGTGTGGCATGCGTGATTCTCGGGTTGTTACTCTTGCGAGTGATCGTTGCCAAAAAACAGAAGGGAAAAGGAAGAGAAGCCGATGAGTGAAACGTCCGGATTGCGACGAGCTGATGGACGGCGGACAGATGAAATCCGTTCGGTCAAAGTGACGCGCCCGTTTATCAAGTATGCGGATGGCTCCGTCCTCATGGAAATGGGTGAAACCAAGGTCATCTGTACGGCGTCGGTCGAGGAAAAGGTTCCGCCGTTTTTGCGGGATAAGGGACAAGGTTGGGTGACGGCCGAATATGCCATGTTGCCGCGAGCTACACATGATCGTATGCCCCGCGAAGCTGCGCGAGGAAAGCAAAGCGGCCGGACCCTGGAAATTCAGCGTCTCGTGGGCCGGGCGCTCCGTGCGGTGACGGATTTGTCGGCGATGGGGGAGCGGACGGTGTGGATTGATTGCGACGTGATTCAAGCGGACGGCGGCACGAGGACGGCTTCGATCACCGGAGCCTTTATCGCCCTGTCCGATGCGTTTGCCGCGTTGAAAGAGAAAAAGGTGCTGAAGAAGACGCCGCTGGTGGATTTTTTGGCTGCCATCAGCGTCGGCCGGATCAGCGGCGTGGCCTTGGCGGATCTGTGCTACGAGGAAGATTCCCGTGCCGAGGTGGACATGAATCTCGTGATGACCGGCAGGGGGCGCTTGGTCGAGGTGCAAGGGACAGCCGAACGTGGTTCGTTTGCAAAAGAGGAGTTGGACCGGTTCCTGACTTTGGGTTGGAACGGGATCCAGCAATTGATCGAGCTGCAAAAAGACTGTGTCGGCGATCTCAGGTAGAACCTCATGGAACTTGTGTTGGCAACGGGCAATCGGGATAAGCAGCGGGAGATGAAAGCCTTCCTGCAGGATCTTCGCGTGACCATTCGCACGCCGGATGAGTTTCCCGGAGCTCCGGTCGTGGTTGAAGACGGTGAGACGTGCCGGGCGAATGCCGGGAAAAAAGCCAGGGAGATTTCCCAGTTCACCGGCCTGTTGACTCTCGCCGATGACACCGGATTGGAAGTGGACGCCTTGGGTGGCCGCCCGGGCGTGTATGCCGCTCGCTATGCCGGGGCTCATGCCTCGTATGAAGACAA
Source organism: Nitrospira sp. SB0677_bin_15 (assembly GCA_009842645.1). Classification (GTDB taxonomy): domain Bacteria; phylum Nitrospirota; class Nitrospiria; order Nitrospirales; family UBA8639; genus Bin75. Next base: position 5,437 of record VYFB01000141.1, read on the forward strand.
TTGTCGAAAATTGTTGGACGAACTGGATGGCGTCCCTTGGGATCAGCGAGGGGCTCGTTTCCTGACGGTGGTGGCGATTTCCGATCCGTCTTCGTCCGTTGAATTTGTGGAAGGCGCGTTGCAGGGGCGAATCGCGGACCACTGTTCAGGGATGCACGGGTTTGGGTATGATCCGGTCTTTATCATTCCGGAATTAGGAAAAACTTTGGCGGAGTTGACGCTTGACCAGAAGAACCAAATCAGTCATCGTGGACAGGCGTTGGCCAAAGCCAAAGACGTGTTGAAACGTAGACTTGTGAGAAACATCGGGGCGTAGCGCAGCCCGGTAGCGCGCCTGCTTTGGGAGCAGGATGTCGGAGGTTCAAATCCTCTCGCCCCGACCAGCATTCCAACTCGTCACCTTGCCTCACTGATCGAAGAATACATCAGAGGTTCCTAAGGTCGGGCGCCCGTAGCTCAGTGGACAGAGCATCGGCCTTCTAAGCCGAGGGTCGCAGGTTCGACCCCTGCCGGGCGCGCCAATCTATCTTACCTTGGACGAACCACAAATTGCCTGGATTTTTTTCTTGCCAAAGATGCGCCCCACCTTGACATTCTGTAGCTAATTGGCTACAAATAGATTGATGGTTAGAGTAGTCCGCTACGTGACAAAAGGGGGGAAGGACTACTTCGACGAATGGCTTCAAGATCAGGATGCCGAGACCAAAGCGCGAGTTCAGACTCGTATTGACCGGATTGAGCTTGGAAATTTTGGCGATCACAAAGGGGTGGGTGACGGCGTTTTTGAGCTTCGGATCGACTGCGGCCCTGGATACCGTGTCTATTATGGCCTCGACAATGAGACGCTTGTGATTCTTTTGTGCGGGGGAACGAAAAAACAACAGGCGCGGACCATTAATGAACCTCTGATTAAGTGTGATAGCGGGATGCAGGGCAAGGCGTCCCGGAGC
>VYFB01000052.1:2500-35547 GCA_009842645.1 Nitrospira sp. SB0677_bin_15
AAACCTCGTAATAGCTGGTTCTCCCCGAAATAGCTTTAGGGCTAGCCTTGGAGTCACCGTGGCGGAGGTAGAGCACTGGATGGGCTAGGGGCGTTATCGCGCTACCGAACTTAACCAAACTCCGAATGCCGCTACTGGATCTCCAGGAGTCAGACTACGGGCGCTAAGGTCCGTGGTCAAAAGGGAAACAGCCCAGACCGCCAGCTAAGGTCCCTAATTGTAAGCTAAGTGGGAAAGGTTGTGGGTATGCCCAGACAGCCAGGAGGTTGGCTTAGAAGCAGCCATCCTTGAAAGAGTGCGTAATAGCTCACTGGTCGAGTGCGCCTGCGCCGAAAATGTAACGGGGCTTAAGTTTACAACCGAAGCTGCGGGCTTGTCCCGAAAGGGATGAGCGGTAGGGGAGCATTCTCTGTGAGGTGAAGGTCGACCGGCAAGGACGGCTGGATCGCAGAGAAGAGATTATGCCGGCATAAGTAGCGATTAACGATGTGAGAATCATCGTCCCCGTAAGCCTAAGGTTTCCTGGCCAATGTTCGTCAGGTCAGGGTTAGTCGGTCCCTAAGGCGAGGCCGAAAGGCGTAGTCAATGGGAAACAGGTCAACATTCCTGTACCGCCATGTTCGCGTTATCAACGAAGGGGGGACGCAGAAGGGTAGGCACCGCCGGGTCCCTGGAATACCCGGTCCAAGCGTGTAGGCGGGATTCGTAGGCAAATCCGCGAATCCGTTAACGCCGAGGCGTGATGGGGAGGCCGCAAGGCCACAAACGGGCTGATCCCACACTGCCGAGAAAAGCCTCGTAGTGAGTGGGCATGGTGACCGTACCGCAAACCGACACAGGTAGGCGAGTGGAATACACTCAGGGGCGTGAGAGAACACTCCCTAAGGAACTCTGCAAACTAGCCCCGTAACTTCGGGAGAAGGGGTGCCTCGCGTACGTGAGAGGACTTGCTCCTTGAGCGGAACGAGGTCGCAGTGAAATGGCTCTGGCGACTGTTTACCAAAAACACAGGACTCTGCTAACTCGTAAGAGGATGTATAGGGTCTGATGCCTGCCCGGTGCTGGAAGGTTAACTGGAGATGTCAGCCGCAAGGCGAAGCTTCGAAGGGAAGCCCCAGTAAACGGCGGCCGTAACTATAGAGAAGGGCCACTGTAGTTCCGAAAACAAATCCGGCTATATGCTGGGACACCCGGTGGATGCTCCGGTACTCGCCACGATCATGGTGGCAGTGACAAACCAGGAGATGCGGGCAATCAGCAGGAAAGGCTTGGGTTATGCTCAAAGTCAACGAGATCCCTGCAAACATCGGCTATTATCTGGCTGGGTTTGCGGATGGAGAAGGAAGTTTCAATGTCTCCTTCCGACCGCGGAGTGATTACAAGACTCCGTGGAAAATTTCGCTCTGCTTTAACATTTCGCAACGTGATCAAGTGATATTAGCACTCTATAAGCGTCACTTGCATTGCGGAACGATGAGGCAGAGGCAAGATGGCGTCTGGTACTACGAAGTCAATAACCTTACGGCCATTGCTGAAAATGTGATTCCGTTCTTTGAGCGCTTTGGGTTTTTGTCAGCGAAGAAAAAACGGGACTTTGCCAAGTTTCGGCAGTTGGCTGAACTGATGAGCAAAGGTCGGCATCTTCATCGTGATGGGATTGAAGAGATTCTTCGAATCCGACGCGATATGAATGACGGTGGAAAACGCCGGTATTCAGATGATGAAATCCTCAAGCGACTTGAGAATCCTCAGAGACTGTACGCCGGACTCAACGCATAGTTGAAGAAGATACAGTCCGATCTGTATGGCGACATCCAGAGCGCGACAGAAATGATCGCGTCCTCCTTGGTGAGAGCCGAGGAGAGTAACAACATGAACGGTCCTAAGGTAGCGAAATTCCTTGTCGGGTAAGTTCCGACCTGCATGAATGGCATAACGATTGGAGCGCTGTCTCGGGGAGTGACTCAGCGAACTTGTGGTTCCGGTGAAGACGCCGGGTGCCCGCAACTAGACGGAAAGACCCTGTGCACCTTTACTACAACTTGACATTGGGTGTTGGGCGACTATGTGTAGGATAGGTGGGAGACGGTGAAGCGGGGGCGCTAGTTCCCGTGGAGTCATCCTTGAAATACCACCCTTATTTTTCCGACATTCTAACCTGGCTCTGTCATCCAGGGCAGGGACAGTGTCTGGTGGGTAGTTTGACTGGGGCGGTCGCCTCCCAAAAAGTAACGGAGGCGCCCAAAGGTTCCCTCAGGCTGGTCGGCAATCAGCCGTCGAGTGTAAAGACAAAAGGGAGCTTGACTGCGAGACGGACGCGTCGAGCAGGGACGAAAGTCGGGCTTAGTGATCCGGTGGTCCTAGGTGGAAGGGCCATCGCTCAACGGATAAAAGGTACGCCGGGGATAACAGGCTGATCTCCCCCAAGAGTTCACATCGACGGGGAGGTTTGGCACCTCGATGTCGACTCATCGCATCCTGGGGCTGAAGCGGGTCCCAAGGGTCGGGCTGTTCGCCCGTTAAAGCGGTACGAGAGTTGGGTTCAGAACGTCGTGAGACAGTTCGGTCCCTATCTGTTGTGGGCGTAGGAGATTTGAGAGGGTCTGTCTCTAGTACGAGAGGATTGAGATGGACGGACCTCTAGTGTGCCGGTTGTCGCGCCAGCGGCAGCGCCGGGTAGCTATGTCCGGTTCGGATAACCGCTGAAAGCATCTAAGCGGGAAGCCAGCCTCAAGACAAGATCTCCCGGAGGGTAACCCTCCCTAAAGGCCACTCGTAGACGACGAGTTTGATAGGCTGGATGTGGAAGAGCTGTAAGGCTTGAAGCTAACCAGTACTAATCGGCCGTGCGACTTAACATCAATTTACTTCTGATAGACATGACCTCTCACGAACGGGATGTCCGTAACGGGAAAGATGAGAGGTGTCGGTACGCACCTCGTTTCTCGTCCCGTCATGGAATTTCGAGAGGACACGGATCATCACATTCCCGGTGACCATGCCGGAGGGGCCACACCCGTTCCCATCCCGAACACGGAAGTTAAGCCCTCCAGGGCCGATGATACTGCAGCCGCGAGGCTGTGGGAAAGTAGGGCGTTGCCGGGTTCTTTGAAAGCCCACGGGTGTAAATCCGTGGGCTTTTCTTTTGTCCCTCGTTTGGACGGAGCGTCATCGGAATGACGCCGCGCATGGCACCGATGAAAAAAGGTGGTCTTCGGACACTCAGGTTTGTTACTCTTGGAGAAACGATCATTGAGGAACCTCTGATCCCCGATTAGATCCCCGATTAAAAACGTCGGGGACAGGCGTCGAGGACAGGTTTAGTGTGATAGCGGGATGCAGGGCAAGGCGTCCCTGAGCGAAACCCGAAGCTATCTCAGAGAGATAGGTGAGGGTTGAGCGAGGACACAACGCAGCCCTGCGCCTGATAGTGCAGTAAATCAGAGGTTCCTTGAGTATCCGGCTCAAGTGACCATATAAGACTGCATGAGACAAATTACCTTTGGGACCTCAGGGTGGCGCGCCGTTCTGGGAGAGGATTTTACGTTTCAGAGCGTCCGCATCGTCGCTCAAGCCATCGGCCAAGTCCTGAAACAAGAAAAAATCGGACATCGCGGCCTGATTATCGGCTACGATGCCAGGTTTCTTGGTGAAAAATTTGCCAGAGTCGCGGCCGAGGTGTTTGCAGGCCACGGCATGTCGGTGTTCCTGTGTGACCGGGAAACGCCCACTCCAACCATTTGCTACCACGTGCTTCGGCAAAACCTGGCCGGCGGGGTGAATATTTCCGCCAGTCACAACCCTCCTGAATACAACGGGATTAAGTTTACACCGGAGTGGGGCGGTCCTGCGCTTCCTGAAACCACCCGCGCCATCGAACAACGGCTGGTGCATCTGTTGCACGGGGAGCACGTCAAATGGCTCCCGTGGGAAAAGGCTCAGCGAACGCAAATGGTGCAACTCTTTGATCCGTGCCCTGATTATTTGGCTGCGCTGGGGAAGCATATCGACGTGGACGCGATCCGCGGGGCCGACCTGCGTGTGGTCATGGATCCCCTGTACGGAACGTCGCGCGGGTATCTTGATGCGTTCCTCAGAAACGCCGGGGCGAAAATGGCGGTCCTGCACTATTGGCGCGACCCCTATTTCGGGGGACTCTGTCCTGAACCCACGCGAGAGACGACGGCGGAATTGCAAGAAACGGTGAAAGAGGGGAAAGCCCATATCGGGTTGGCCACTGACGGCGACGCCGATCGATTTGGTATCGTGGACCGGGACGGCAGTTTTATCGATGCCAACGTCATTTTGGCGTTACTGGTGGATTATCTGGCGACGACCAGAGGTTGGACGGGAGACGTAGGACGATCCGTTGCCACCACGCATCTGATCGATCGCGTGGCCCACAAGCACGGATTGGGCGTGCAGGAAACCCCCGTCGGGTTCAAATATCTCGGGGAACTCCTGGCCAAGGACGAAATCCGCATGGGCGGCGAAGAAAGTGCGGGTCTGTCGATTCAGGGGCACGTGCCGGAAAAAGACGGGATTCTGGCCTGTCTGCTGGTGACGGAGATGATTGCCCGAACCAGGAAAACGCTCGGAGAGCTCAGAGAAGACTTGTTGCAACGAGTGGGCCCCGTCTTTTCGACGCGCCACGACCAACCCCTTACGGACACGATGCAGGACAATTTGCTCAAGGTTCAGAAGTCCCCGCCTGGCGATCTTGCGGGGAAATCCGTTCAGCAGGTCAATACCCTCGATGGATGCAAGTTTGTGTTGGAAGACGGGAGTTGGTTTCTTTTCCGTCTTTCCGGGACTGAACCTTTGGTACGCTGTTATGCCGAAGCGTCGACTCGTGAAGAAATGGAGGCGCTGATGGCAGCCGGCCAGAAACTCGTGCATCACGGCCCCTCAAAGGGCAATTGAGGCGCAAGCGGTCCTGAACCTTCACACGTGCTCCTTCTCCGACATGAACCTCTGCTTCAACCAACCCGATAGCGTCCACGCGCCACGTGTTCGTGTTTACCCGTCACAGCCGCGTCGCTTAGCAGTTTCGAGAAACCCGTGCATTCGCTGACTGAGAAACCCCCTCTCCCCACGTGGGAGAGGGCTGGGGTGAGGGGGAAATTGTCACCGAACAGAAGGAGAGAAAACATGGACAGGGAATTGTCAGTGGCCGTGGAATTGGCTCGACGAGCGGGCCAAGCTGTGATGGACGTGTATGCCACGGAATTTGCCGTGGCGTCCAAAGGTCACAACGATCCCGTGACCGAGGCCGACCGGCAAGCAAACGACTGCATTGTGACGGGCTTGAAGGAGGTGTTCCCCCAAGACACCGTGGTGGCAGAGGAGAGCCCTCCCCCTGACGATCTCCCTGCCTCGGGTCGAGTCTGGTACGTGGACCCGCTGGACGGCACAAAAGAATTTATCGCCAGGAACGGAGAGTTCTCGGTGATGATCGGACTTGCCGTCAACGGGCAAGCGCAACTCGGTGTGGTCTATCATCCGGAGGGAGACGTGCTGTATGCCGGAGACTTGGGACGTGAGGCGTGGATGGAACAGGGGGGCATCCGGTCAGCCTTGGTGATCAAGAAACAGGATTCCGGAAAACCGCTCACCTTGGCGGTTTCCCGGTCGCACCGACATCCCATGGTCGAAAAGATTCGCCGGGCTCTCGACGTGGGAAACGAAATTCCATCGGGAAGCGTGGGATTGAAGATCGGCCTGATTGCGAGAGGAGAAGCCGACGTGTACCTGGAGCCGGGTCCCTATACCAAACTCTGGGATTCCTGTGCCCCGGAAGCGATCCTCCGGGCCGCGGGCGGAGCATTTACCACCATCCTGGGCCAGCCGCTGGTCTATGGTGAGACCCGTTCGGAGGCTTCAGTCAAGGCGCAACTCGCCAACGTGCACGGCCTGCTGGCGACCAACGGGTTCTGTCACGAACGAGTGGTGCAAGTCCTGAAACCGGTCGTTGAAGAACTGGGGCTGAAGCCACGGGGAACTTGAGCATTGTAAATGTTCAAACTGTAGGTCGGGTTAGCCCTGAGCTTGTCGAAGGGCTAACCCGACTTACAGTCTCCCCTCCTTCTGTCATCCTCGACTTCTCTTTCTGTCATTCTTGTCTTCTCCTTCTGTTATTCTTGCGTACGCGAGAATCCAGAATCTTTGTTTTTCCCCGTTCGCAACAACCTGGAGGCAAGGGTGTCCGTCAATCTTTCCATCAAAAACGTTCCGAAAGAATGGGTGCAGCATCTGCGGCAACGCGCCAGGAAACACCATCGTTCGCTCCAAGGGGAATTACTGTCCATTTTGGAAGACAGCCTGAATCAGCAGGACACGATTTCCCCACAACGTCTGTTGTCAGAATTACGGCAGCGGGGCTTACGCACTCCCAGGGAATCGGTGACGATCGTGAGGAAGGATCGGGATGGCCGTCAACGTGACAGAGGTCGTGACCTTCGCCGAAGCCAAACAGTTGACTGCGTATGACGCTTTCTTCTTATGGCTCGCCCAGCAGTTAGACGTTGAATTGGTCACCCTGGATAAGACGTTAGCGAGACAGGTGAGTCCCCGAAAGGTCGAATAGGTCTTCCCTCCCAGGGGTTCCATCTATTTTATGCGGGTTTTTGCCACTGCGTGACGAGGTACTTTTGTTTCGGGACTTGACTCATAATGGCGACCATTTTATACTCATGCCTATGAGTAAGCGACTGCAAGTGATCCTGGACGATCGGGAAATGCGGGACATTCAACGGACCGCCAAACGGCAGCAGATGACGGTGGCGGAATGGGTGCGGCAAGCCTTACGGGCCGCGCAGCGCCAGGTGCCGCTGAGCGACGCGAAAAAGAAGCTGGGCGTGGTTCGCACGGCGGCCCGGCATGATTTTCCGACCGGCGACGTCGATCTAATGCTTCGAGAGATCGATCAAGGGTATCAAGTCAAGAGCCCTTCATGATTTTCATCGACTCCAACGTCCCGATGTATCTGGTTGGAGCGACCCATCCCAACAAAGTTCTCGCCCAACGAGCCCTGGAAACCTGGATTGCTCATGACGAACGGCTGGTTACGGACGTGGAGGTCTTACAGGAAATCCTGCATCGGTACGTGGCGATTGCTCGGCGCGAAGCCATTCTTCCGGCGTTTGAGGCCTTGACGGGTATTGTGGACGAAGTCTTTCCCGTCGATCGACGGGACGTGGAGCGTGCCAAGGATATCGTGCTTTCCACCGAACGATTGTCTGCCCGAGACGCACTCCATCTTGCTGTCATGGCACGTCATGGGATCAGCCGAATCATGAGTTTTGATGAAGAATTTGACGGTGTTCCAGGGATTATTCGCTTAACCGACAGAGCTCTTAGCTAATATCGGCATGGCCGGTTTTTAAAGGAAAATCAACGCAGCATGCGCGATGACGTGGTGGTCATAGGAGGGGGACTGGCGGGGTCGGAAGCGGCGTGGCAGGCGGCGGAGCGCGGAGCCCGGGTCACGCTGTACGAGATGCGACCCAAGCAAGGGACCGCGGCACACAAGACGGATCAGTTGGCGGAAATCGTGTGCTCGAATTCGTTGGGCTCCGCTGATCCTCTCAGCGCGCCGGGCATTTTGAAGGAAGAGATGCGCCTCTTGAATTCGTTGGTCATCCGGGTGGCGGAAGCGGCCCGCGTGCCCGCCGGGGCGGCGTTGGCCGTGGACCGCGAAATCTTTGCGCGCGAAATCACCCTGGCCCTGGAATCTCATCCGAATATCCGGATCATTCGGGAAGAAATCCGGGAGATCCCCACGGACGCCCTGTGCATCGTGGCCACGGGTCCCTTGACGTCCGAGAGCCTGGCGCAGGCCTTGACCGCGCTCACCCACAAAACGAACCTGGCGTTTTTCGACGCGATTTCTCCGATCATCGATGCCGAGTCCATTGACATGAACAAGGTGTTCCGGGCGTCACGCTATGAAAAAGGCAGCGCGGATTACCTGAATTGTCCGATGGATGAAGAAACCTATTCGGCCTTTTACGAGGCGCTGATGGCCGCGGACAAGGTGCAACCGAAGGATTTTGAACAGGTTCCCTACTTTGAAGGCTGTCTCCCCATTGAAGCCATGGCGGAACGTGGAAAACAGACGTTGACCTTCGGCCCGATGAAGCCGGTTGGGCTGGTTGATCCGCGCACCGGCGTCCGGCCGTACGCGGTACTCCAGTTACGTGCGGAAAATTGTCATGGTTCGTGTTATAACATGGTGGGGTTTCAGACCAAGCTGACGTACCCGGAGCAGAAGCGTGTGTTCCGGATGATTCCGGGCCTTGAACGGGTGGCGTTTCTCCGCTATGGAAGCGTGCATCGGAACACCTTTGTGAATTCCCCTGCCGTGTTGCGCAACACGTTGCAACTGAAGGCGTCCGAAACCACGTGGCTGGCGGGCTGTATCGTCGGGGTGGAAGGCTACGTCGAATGTGCCGCCACCGGCGGGTTGGCGGGCATCAACGCCGGGCGGGCGTTGGCTGATCTGCCGTTGGTAACGCCTCCCTTGGCCACGGCCCATGGGGCCTTGCTGCATTATATTACGACCAGCGACGCCAAGCATTTCCAGCCCATGAATACGAATTTCGGCTTGTTCCCGCCCCTTCCCATGAACGTGCGGGACAAAGAACGCAAGCGTCGCATGATCCACGAACGGGCCCTTGAAGAGTGGCAAGCATGGAAACGGCAATACGCACTTTCCTGACGTATCTGCACGTGGAGCGAGGCGCGTCCCGTGAAACGATTCGCAGTTATACGTCTGACCTGCGACAATTTGTGGCCTTTCTGAAGACCGTGGCGGACGTGCTGCCGGAGCCGGCCGCGGTCGATGCGTCGCTGGTTCGCCGGTTTCTGGTGTGGTTGGCCGAGCGACAGGATAAAAAGTCATCGCAGGCGCGGAAGCTTGCGACGCTACGCAGCCTCTTCAAATTTTTGCACCGTCGCGGGAAGGTTCCGAGTAATCCCGTGGCGAACGTTCGTTCTCCACGGCTGGGACAACGCCTGCCCCGGGTCCTCACGAAAGATGAGGCGGAGCGGATGATCGAGTCTCCTGATGCCGATGAGGGAACTGCCGCCGCTCGGGATCAAGCGATCCTGGAAACGCTCTATTCGACGGGTGCGCGGGTGAGCGAGTTGGTGGGAGTGAATTGGAGCGATCTGAGTTTCGATGAAGGGATGGTGCGGTTGAAAGGCAAAGGCAAAAAGGAGCGACTCGTGCCGGTCGGGCACGTGGCCATCGAGGCGATCCGGGATTATCTTGCGATGACACCGGTTCTGGCGAATCCGGCCACGGACAAGGACGCGGCCTCGCCCCTCAACGTGAAGCTGCCGGACGGTCCGGTATTTCGCAACAATCGAGGAGGCCGGTTATCGGTCCGGAGCGTGGAGCGGATCGTCCGCCGTTACGGCGACCGCTTGCAGGTGGGGACCGTGACCCCGCATACTTTCCGGCATTCCTATGCCACGCATTTATTGGACGAGGGGGCCGACCTCCGGGTCATTCAGGAAATGCTCGGACACGCATCGTTGGCCACCACCCAGAAATACACGCACTTGGCCACAGACCGGTTGATGGAAGTGTACGATCAGGCCCATCCGCGGTCCGGAAACGTGAAGACGGGAAAACCCGCTACCCCGAGGCAATCTCCATGAAAATCCGGTCCACCACGATTCTTTCCGTGCGTCGGGACGGAGCCGTGGCCATGGGCTGTGACGGTCAGGTGACGGTTGGGACCACGGTGATGAAGGCCAATGCCCGTAAAGTCCGCCGTCTCCATCATGATCAGGTCGTTGCGGGCTTTGCCGGAGCCACGGCGGACGCCTTTACCTTATTTGAAAAGTTCGAGGAGAAATTGGAAGAATATCGAGGTAATCTGACCAGGGCCGCGGTCGAGTTGGCGAAAGACTGGCGGACGGATCGCGTGTTGCGACGCCTCGAAGCACTGTTAGCCGTCGCGGATTTGGATCGGTCCTTTCTCATTTCCGGCACGGGTGACGCTGTGGAACCGGAAGACGGGATCCTCGCCATCGGGTCGGGCGGACCCTATGCTCTGGCCGCGGCTCGCGCGCTGATGGACCATTCTTCCTTGACGCCGCGGGAAATCGTCGACAAAGCCATGCGCATTGCCGGCGGCATTGATATCTACACCAATCACGAAATCGTGATCGAAGAACTGAAGGCACTCTCATGAATCCCGAAGCTCCAGCGGTGAAACTCGATAGCTTGTCTCCTCGCGAAATTGTCGAAGTGCTCGACCGGTACGTAATCGGACAACGTGACGCCAAACGGATGGTGGCCATCGCCTTGCGAAATCGATGGCGCCGCCAGCAGCTCAGCCCGGAACTGCGTGAAGAAATTTTCCCGAAGAACATCGTCATGATCGGGCCGACGGGCGTGGGCAAGACGGAAATTTCCCGGCGATTGGCGAAACTGGCCGACGCCCCGTTCATCAAGGTCGAAGCGTCGAAGTTTACCGAAGTGGGGTACGTGGGGCGCGACGTGGAATCGATCATCCGCGACCTGACCGAACAGTCGGTCAACCTGGTGAAGGGTTCGTCGCTTCAGCGAGTCGAACGAAAGGCCGAAGACGTAGCCGAAGATCGCGTGCTCGATTTGTTGCTTCCTCCGAGTACGTCTCGAACCGCGGAGGGGCAGGAGAACGGGCCGGGTCAACCGGCGCCGGGTGACGCCACGCGACAAAAGCTGCGCAAGCAATTACGGGAAGGCGGGCTGGATAACCGGACCGTGGAAATCGAAATCAAGGAGCGCGGGCTGCCCGTCGGAATTATCTCCAACGTCGGAGGCATGGAAGAACTGGAAAATCATTTGCGCGACATGCTTGGCGGGTTGATGCCCGGCAAGAAGAAAAACCGGGTCATGAAAATTCCCGACGCCCTGAAATATTTTGCACAAGAGGAAGCACAGAAACTGATTGACATGGATGAGGTGACGCGCGACGCCATCGAACGGGTTGAGCAATCCGGCATCGTCTTTTTGGATGAAATCGATAAAATCGCAGGCAGGGAGAAACACATGGGACCCGACGTGTCACGGGAAGGCGTGCAACGGGATTTGCTGCCGATTGTCGAAGGAGCAACCGTCAATACAAAATACGGGCCGGTGAAGACCGACCATATTCTGTTTATTGCCGCCGGAGCGTTTCACGTGGCCAAGCCGACCGATCTGATTCCCGAGTTGCAGGGCCGGTTCCCCATTCGGGTCGAGCTGGAACCCTTGACCAAAAGCGACTTGGTGCGCATCCTGACGGAACCCAGAAACGCCTTAGTGAAACAATATCAGGCCTTGATGAAAACCGAAGACATCACTCTGGACTTTACGAAGGAAGGCATTGACGCCATTGCGGCCATTGCCGTGGAGGTCAACGATCGCACGGAAAACATCGGCGCGCGACGGCTTTTTACGATCGTGGAGCGGTTGCTCGAGGAAGTCTCCTTCGAGGCGCAGGAACTGGAAGAGAAAAAAGTGGTGATCGACGCGCCCTACGTACACGAACATTTGAAGGAGATCGTCAAGGACCAGGACCTGAGCCGGTACATCCTGTAGAAACGCCGGTTGACGTTTCCGCGGTGGATTTACTCCCTCTCCCCTGGTGGGAGAGGGCCGGGGTGAGGGGGAAGAAGATCCGGATTCCCGCTAACGCTTGCGGGAATGACAAGTGGTTGTCCCATGAATCGACTGATCAAGAAAGCCGACGTCCTCGTCGAAGCATTGCCCTACATCCGGACGTTTGCGGGAAAGACCATCGTCATCAAATACGGCGGGAAAGCCATGGTCGAGGATGGACTGAAGGACGGCTTTGCCGAAGACGTGGTACTGATGAAATACGTCGGCCTCAATCCCGTGATCGTGCATGGCGGCGGGCCGCAGATCGATCAAATGCTGGCCCGGCTGGGCATGAAGCCGACTTTCAGACGAGGCGTCCGGGTCACCGATCAAGCCACCATGGACGTAGTCGAAATGGTCCTGGGCGGAAAGATCAACAAGGAAATCGTGACGATGCTCAATCAACACGGGGGGAAAGCCGTCGGGATCACCGGAAAGGACGCACAGTTCATCGTGTGCAAACCGTTTTCCGCAAAGGCCTGGGTACAGGGGTTGAGTCACGAGCTTCACGGTCAGGCGGAGGAAGAGTACGGCTTCGTGGGGGAGGTCGATCGAATCGAACCGCAACTCATCACGAAATTGCAGCAGGAAAATCTGATTCCGGTCATCGCTCCCATCGGCGTCGATCGCAGAGGGAAACCGCACAACATCAATGCGGACCTGGTGGCCGGTGCCGTGGCCGGCGCGCTGAAAGCGGAGAAACTATTGATGCTCACTGACGTGCGGGGCATTCGCGGTGCCAACAACCGGCACCTGCCCACGGTCTCCAGGAAAGACGTCGAACGCATGGTGAAGAAAGGCACGATCAGTGAAGGCATGCTGCCCAAAGTGCGGGCCTGTTTAGCCGGTATCGAAGCCGGAGTGCAAAAGGCCCACATTATTGACGGCCGGATCGAGCACGCCGTCTTGCTGGAGATTTTCACGGACAAGGGAATCGGCACGGAGATCGTGGCGTAAATCTATTCCCCCTCACCCCAGCCCTCTCCCTATTTCCCGCTTAAGGCAGGAAATGGGAGAGGGAGCAGATGGTCGCCCTCCCGTCTGGGGTCAGAGGAGAGGCAATTTCCTCTCCCTTGATGGGAGAGGATTAAGGTGAGGGTGAGGAACAGGGAAGGAGCACCCCCGGCGTAGGGGCCAACGATCGTTGGTCCCTACATGAGAAAGACATCATTGCCCCGTAGGGGACGGCCCGAGCCTGCACTGAGCGAAGCCGAAGGGTGCCGTCCTGCAGCTCTCACGACATGAAACTCACGAAATCGCAATCCGAGCGGAAGAATCGTGCCGCGCCGCCGCCGGACCGGAAGACCGTGCTGCTGCTGGTTCACCTCCAGAATGACTTTTGTCCGGGCGGAGCCTCGCCGGTGCCTGAGGGGGATCACGTTATCCCCGTGGCCAATGAATGGATTCGGTTTTTTGCCGGGCAGGGTTACGGGATTGTCGCCACGCGGGATTGGCATCCGGCGGACCACTGTTCATTTCAGGAGCAGGGCGGACCGTGTCCGCCGCATTGCGTACAAGGGTCACTGGGTTCCCAGTTCCATCCGGATTTGAAAATGCCGCCCGGAACGCTGATTGTGTCCGGGGCCACCAATCCGAAAAAAGAAGCCTATTCCGGGTTTGACGGGACCACGTTGGACGAACGCCTCGAAGATCTGGGGGCACAGACCCTGTACGTGATCGGGCTAGCCACGGACTATTGCGTGAAGCAGACCGTCCTGGATGCCTGCCGGCTGGGGTTTCGTGTCGTAGTCATCAGAGATGGTGTGCGCGGGATCAACGTGGAACCCGGAGATGCCGACCGAGCCTTGGAGTCCATGCAGGAAGCCGGCGCCATCGTCGCCCATTCGGCAGATCTTGGATAGTACCCTCGCCCCTGGAGGGAGAGGGCTGGGGTGAGGGGGGACGAACCAGCGTTGGCGGGAATCCAGTGTCTTGACATCCTGGGTGCAATGCTTAGGACGTTAGGCCGCTCTCTCCATCTGCAACGCACACCAAGCGGGCGTATGATCGGACGGTTTCTCTTTCCCGCGAGGGCCTTTATCCACCCCGGAGTCGATGAGCCGGTCAGCCGCCTGCGGGGAGAGAAGCAAGTGGTCGATCCGTAACCCTTGACCCTTGTTCCAGCACCCGGCCTGGTAATCCCAAAACGTGTACACTCCCGGGTGCGGGTGCCTGGCACGAATCGCATCGGTGAGTCCCAAGTAACACAAGGTCTGAAACCGGGCTCGGGTTTCGGGATGACAGAGCGCGTCAGCGGCAAATCCCTCGGGGTCGTAGACGTCCGAATCCGTGGGGCACACGTTGTAATCGCCGCCCAACACCAACGCCTCCTCATGCGCCAGTAGGTTGCGCACGTGGGCGATCAGGCGATCCATCCACGCCAGCTTGTAGGAAAACTTGTCCGTGTCGGTCGGATTGCCGTTCGGCAGATAGATAGACGCGACGCGGACGGAGCCGATAACGGCTTCGATGTACCGGGCGTGCCCATCGGTCGAATCGCCGGGCAGCGTTCGCTGTTCCACCTCAATGGGCTGTTTCGCCAGAATCCCCACGCCATTGAAGGTCTTCTGTCCGACAAGCGCAACGTGGTAGCCCACGTCTTCAATCTCGGCGTGAGGGAACCGCTCCTCCGTGGATTTCAATTCCTGAAGCAACAGGACGTCCGGGCCCACCTCTCTCAGGTACGCCGTCACGTGCGGCAACCGGACGTTGATGGAGTTCACATTCCACGTGGCAATCTTCATGCCGGGAGATTCTAAAGAGTTCCGTAGATTCGTGGCAAATTTCTCAATGGGCCTCGCCCCATGAATGACCCTGTCCTACGTCAACCGTCAGCGGCACCGAAAGAGAAAGCGCGGGCAGGCATGCCGATTCCATGACAGTCTTGACCACCCCGGCCGTTTGATCCACGGCCGCTTCATCGACTTCAAAGAGCAATTCATCGTGAACCGTCAACAGCATGCGGGCGTGTGTGTCGAGGCCATACCGCGCCAATGCCGGGGGTACGCGAATCATGGCGCGTTTCAGCACGTCCGCGGCCGTGCCTTGGATTGGGGCGTTGATCGCCGCGCGTTCGGCAAAATTGCGCCGGGCGGCGTTCTTGTCGTGAATGCCCGGCACGTGGCACCGGCGCCCGAAGAGGGTTTCCACGTATCCATGTTCGCGACAGAACTGCTTGGTCCGGGTCATGTAGTCTTGGATACCCGGGTACCGTTCGAAATAGGCTTTCATATACGCTGCGGCCTCTTCGTTGGAAATGCCCAGTTGGCGGCTCAGCCCGAACGAGCTGATCCCGTAGATGATGCCGAAATTGATGGCCTTGGCTTGACGCCGCATCGCCGAATCCACCGTGCCGGCGTCGATGCCGAAGATCCGGGCTGCGGTCAGGGCATGAATATCCAAGCCGTCGTGGAACGCCCGCTTCAACGCGTCGATCCCGGCGACGTGGGCCAAAAGCCGCAGCTCGATTTGGGAGTAGTCCAACGAGAGCAGGATGCGTCCGGGCTCGGCCACGAACGCGTGGCGGATTTTTCGGCCGTCTTCGGTCCGAATGGGAATGTTTTGCAGGTTGGGATTCGTCGATGACAGACGGCCGGTGGACGCCGCGGCCATGGCAAAGGAGGTGTGCACGCGACCCGTTCGCGGGTTGACTTGTTCGACCAGGGCGTCGGTATAGGTGCTCTTGAGTTTGTCGAGCTGTCGCCATTCCAGCACCGTGGCCGGGAGTTTGTGCCCTTCGGCAGCCAGCGATTCCAGCACGTCGGCGCCGGTGGCATAGGCGCCGGATTTTCCCTTGTGCCCGCCCTCCAGGCGCAGTTCGTCGAACAGGACCTCACCAAGTTGCTTCGGGGAGCCTACGTTGAATTCGCGACCAGCGAGCCGGTAAATGTCCTGCTCTAAGGCGCGCTGACGTTCCGCGAATTCCCGGCTGAGTTGTTCCAGTTTCTCCCGGTCCACGTGGATGCCGTCGGTTTCCATGTCGGCCAGGACCGGCAAGAGGGGCCGTTCCAGCGTTTCGTAGGGCGTCACCATGCGTTCGGCCAACAGGCGGGGCTTGAGGAACCGGTGGAGCCGCAGGGTCACGTCCGCGTTTTCCGCGGCATAGGCCAGGGCCCGGTCCAGCGGAACCAGGTCAAAGGTCACTTGTGATTTTCCCGTGCCGGTCACGTCCTTGAACGGAATTGTCCGATGGTCCAAATGCATCGCGGCCAACTCTTCCATGCCGTGGGCATGGCTGCCCCCGTCCAGGACGTAGGACGTCAGCATGGTGTCGTCCAAAGGTGAAACAGCGACGTTGTATCCTCGCAGCACCACCACGTTGTATTTCAGGTTGTGGCCGATTTTCAGCACCGAGGGATCGGCCAGGAGCGGGCGCAGGAGATCCAGTGCCGCGTCGAGCGGAATTTGTTCGAGTGGTTCCTGTTGTTGAGAAGGCGGCTCCTTCCCGGCGGTGGAATCCTCCGGTTCGGCCGCGGCCGCCGGCAGGTGGTGCGCGAGGGGGATGTAGCACGCGTGGCCGGGTTGTACGCACAGGGAGATACCAACCAGGTCCGCGCGGCTTTCATCCGGCGACGTAGTTTCCGTATCGAGCGCCACGACACCGGCGTAGCGCGCTCGAGTCACCCAGTCCTGCAGGACTTCAACGGATTGGACCAGTTCATAGCGGGTGCCGGCAGGAGCTTCTTCGGTTTTGGGTGTGGTTTCCCCGGAGGCCAGCCGGTGTTGAACCTTGGCCATGACCGACCTGAAGCCCTGTTCTTCGAGGAATGCCAGCAGTTGGGCAGGGTCCGGGTCCTGGCGTCGCAACTCGGATATGGTCACGTCCATCGGTACGTCATCCCGCAGACAAACCAGTTCGCGGGAAAGCCTGGCTTGCTTGGCGAAGTCGATGAGGCTTTGACGTCGCTTCGGTTGTTTGATTTCGGATGCCCGTTCAAGCAGGGAATCCAGGTCGCCGTAGGCTTGAATGAGTTGGGCAGCAGTTTTCACGCCGATGCCGGGGACGCCAGGGACGTTGTCCGTGGAATCACCGGCCAGGGCTTGCACGTCCACGACTTGCTCCGGACCCACGCCGAATTTTTCCTTCACTTCGTCCGGGCCGATCCTGCGGTTCTTGAGGGCGTCGAACATGCTCACTCTCTCAGACACCAATTGCATCAGGTCCTTGTCCGAGGACACGATCATGACGTCGAAGCCGTCTGCTTGGGCGCGTCGCGCGTAGGTGGCGATCAGGTCGTCCGCTTCGAAACCGGGCCGTTCGAGACATTCAACGTTGAAGGCCCGCGTCGCGTCGCGCACCAAAGGGAATTGGGGGATCAGTTCGTCGGGAGGGTCCGGACGATTCGCTTTGTACTCCGGGAAAATCTCGTTGCGAAAGGACTCTCGTGCCGAATCGAATATCACGGCTACGTGCGTGGCCTGAAGATCGTCCAACAGTTTGAGTAACATGTTGGTAAACCCGAGAACGGCGTTCACGGGTGTCCCGTCCGGCCGGGTCAGCACCGGGAGTGCGTGGAACGCCCGGAACAGGAAACCGGACCCGTCCACCAGACACAGGTGCCGGTCCGGAGCGTTTTCGTGTTGCGACGGCGTCATCCTCAACCTGTCTCTTCTTTCCCCTCCTTTGTAAGGAGGGGTGAGGGGAGGTAGAGTTGTAGCCGGAGAGGGCAGGCCGTGTGCTTAATGGACGGATAGCTCTACCCCACCTAGCCTCCCCTTACAAAGGGGAGGAAAAGAACCCGGCAGCCTCCACTCAATCTGAGCATTCTATCAATCCAATGATGAAGAATGCAGCTATCACGTGAGGCTCGGAGAGCCGCTTTATTGACACGTTCGGGAAAACGGGCTTACATTATATTATGAGAAATTTTTTACAAAAGAGGCAGGTGATGGGGTAGTTTCCAGGACATCCTGCGGCAGAGAAAATCGAGGCAAAGCCCTTTGGATTATGATGGATCCAAAGGGCTTTGCCAGTTTTCGGTCCTGATAGCGAAACTTGGTCCTTTCCGCACGTGAACGGTCGAGGGATTTGACGAGGCCGGAAAACCGTCACCTCGGTCTCTCGATATGGGGCGCAGTGCGGGGAGGCAAAATCATTATGGGCTTTTTTATCAAGGAGGGTCATCATGACTGAACCAAAAACTGCTGCAATGTTTGGCTCCAAACCGGGGAATGGCCGCGTCTTGTTGATAGAGGACGACCCCGGTATTTGCAAAGAGATGCGCACGACCCTGGAAACGGCGGGGTTCGACGTATTGGAGGCCGACACGGAAGATCGGGCCATCGGTATGGCCAGGGAAGGTGAAAATCCATTGCTGCTTGACGTGGTGATTACGGATGTCGACAAGAAACTGGGTGTCGGGTCCCTGAACTATTTTAAATCCCAATTTCCGCATATTCCCTTGATTGCCTTAACGGGCATGATCGATCAGGAAAGTTCCGGTTCTTCGACCATTAGGATCGGCGTGGTGGGAGCCGGGAGAGGCGGGCGGGCGTTGCTCGACGTGTTCCTGCACCTTCCGGACATCCAGGTGGTGGGCGTCACGGACAAGAATCCCGGAGCGACGGGGTTACAGTTCGCGCAGGAATTTGAGATCCCGGTAGTGCCTGAGCCGATGAACCTGATACGCAACGAACACGTGGATCTGCTGATCGACGTCACCGGCGACCCGGCCATGGAGAGGTTGATCGCCGAGAACAAACAAGAACGGACCCAGGTGCTCAGTGGAGCCGCGTCAAAGCTTTTATGGCTACTGGTTCAACGGGAACGCGAAATCCAATCCTACGTGCTTCGGTCTGAAAAGTTGGCGGGGATGATTCGTGACGGGGTGAAAGATTTTCTGATGAAACCGATCGGGAAGGATCGTTTGGTAAAGGCGGTTTCATCGGCCGTGGAGCAACACGAATTGAGTCGTTTGTGAGGAGATCCGACGATCGTGGCCCCCGGGCCGCGGCTTGGCCCGGGCCCGGGACGGCTACAGGATCGTCTTGATGGTGTTCCCGGGCGCGAGGGTCTGGAATTGGTCTTTGACGGATACCTGAATCGGGGCCGCAAGACCCGGGCATGAGGTTAACTGAAAAGTGTTTTGGGTCACGGACACGTCCAGGGAATGTCCCCGATACCTCGCCCGGAGGTGAAGGGCTTCTACTGCCGAAGGAAGGCAGGGATTGAAACAAAGCGCGCCGTCCCTGGCCTTCCATCCCGTATAGGCGCGCTGCATCAGATCCACTGTCCCGGCCATGGCTCCCGTGTGGATGCCTTCTGCTGTGGTGCCGGCTTGCAGGTCAGACACGTCCACGCCCAATGCATCCTTGAACAGTTTCCAGGAAGCTTCAGGGTCTGACTTTGTCATGGCCCAAGCATGCACCACCCGGCTGAGTGAAGACCCGTGTGCCGTTCGCGCCGAGTAATATTCGACGTTCCGGGAAATGGTAGTGGTTTCGAAGGGATAGCCCAACCGGTCGAACAGGGATTGCAGTTCCTCCTTGGAAAACACATAAAAGAGCATCAGAACGTCGGCCTGTTTGGAGAGTTTGTAACGGTTCGTGGAATCCCCTTCGGCTTCCAGGATTCGATCCAGCCGGTGGATGTCCCCGTATCGTTGCCGGTAGCCTTCCCAATCAAATTCCGCCAAAGCCTCATACCCTTCAAATTGACTGATGATTCCCTCGTCGTGAAACGGCACGAACATCTTCCGGCTGATGTCTTCCCACAAGGCGACCTCGGTGGGGCTGACGTGAAGGAGGTCCCGCACTTCGGGCCGGTTTGACGCCGCGAGCCGGTCCAGGAGTTCCAAAGCCCGGCATAGAATCCAGACGACCATGACGTTGGTATAGGCGTTGTTGTCCAGCCCGGGGGTTTCGGAATCCGGATACTGATCGTGGTATTCATCGGGTCCCATCACCCGTAAAATCTCATAGCGTTCCTTTTTGGGATCGTATGACGTGGTGCTGACCCAGAACCTGGCGATCTCCAGGAACATTTCCGCGCCTTGGGAGGAAAGAAACTCCCAGTCGCCGGTGGCTTCGACGTACTCCCAGATGTTATAGGCAATGGCCGCGTTCACGTGTCGTTGAAGCGTGCTCAGGTCCGGGATCCATCGGCCGGATTTGGGGTTCAGGTGCAGGACCTGGCTTTCTTCACGGCCGTTGCTGCCGCTTTGCCAGGGATACAGCGCCCCGCTGAATCCGGCTGTTGCGGCGTTCCGCCTCGCCTGTTCGAGGCGCCGGTGCCGGTACAACAACAGCGCCTTCGTCAGGGCCGGAAACCGCAGGTTCAACACCGGGAAAATGTACAGTTCATCCCAGAAAATATGGCCCCGATACGCCTCGCCGTGCCATCCCCGTGCGGGAACGCCCGCGTCCAACTCAACCGTATGCGACGAGACCGTTTGCAGCAGGTGAAAGAGGTGTAACCGGAGCGTGAGTTGTGAGCCTTCGCCGCCCTGAAGGCCCAAGTCGCACTGTTGCCAGACCTGAGCCCAGCGTTGAGTATGCGAGCGGAGCAGTTCCTCGAACCGGCCGGCATGCACGAGGGCATCACGGGCTTCTTCTCCGCATTCGGATATGCCGTGATCGCGCGAGGTATACAACGACGCGATTTTTTCAATGGTCAAAGGCTGTCCTTCCGTCATGGAAATCGTACATTCCTGGGCGACGTAGGCCTGTTCCTGCACCAAGGTCCCGGGCAGGTCTGCCCAAGCCGCATCGGGAAAGAACCCTGTGCGCGCGGCTTGGGCGATGCGGACTTTCGATTGAGTCGTCTCCGTACACAGAAAGATACTGTCGTGCTCGAAAGCAAAGGCTTCCAGGGGAGATAAGTGAAGGTTGTTCAGGGCCGCGTAGCGCGGCACGCCGGTGTTGCGAACCCGGCCGTCGAGGCCGGTATGAATCTCCAACGGACCGGACCAGTTGTCAGGGGTGATGACGACCTCCAGCCCGGCCAGGTGCGGATCACCCAAATGGACGAACCGGCGGCTGTTCACCGTGGTCTTTCGTCCTTCGCGGTCCTGAAATTGATACGAACGGTGCAGGACCCCAGCCTTCAGGTCCAGGGTCTGGCGGTAAGAGAGCAGATCAACGGCCTGAATGTTGAACCACTCGCCGCCGGGGTGGCGAAAGGTGAGGACCAACCAATTCGGCAGGTTCACGAGGTCTTCATTCTCGATCGTCCGGCCTTCGATCTCGGTCTGCAACCGGTTGTATCCGCCGGCCAGGTAGGTTCCCGGGTAGTGCGTGGCATCGGCGTGGGCTTCGGAAGCCGCCCCGCGGGTGGCAAAATACCCGTTGCCCAGCGTACACAGGGCTTCGCGGAGGCGTTCCTTCGCGGGGTCGAACCCGTCGTAGATCAAGGCCCAGTCGCTCATGGCGTTTGGCTTTCCAGGTGACGACTCAATCGCACGAGAAATTCTTTCACCTCATGGGGGTTTTGCAATGAATAGGAGGCCGAGGAAAAACGGGAGCCGTGCTCCACCACGATCCCTACGCCACGCTCCACCAACTCACGAAACGCATGCTCGTCCGTCAAGTCGTCGCCGAGATACATGGGCTGGTACTGGCGCTCTTTCCATTTCAGCCCTTCCAGCAACCACAACAGGGCTTTCCCTTTGTCCCAGTCGAGTTGCGGTTGCATTTCAAAGACCATCTTGCCCGCCGAGCGCCGGAGATCGGGAGACTCGGCCATGACCCGGGCAACGGCCTCTTCGACTTTGGAGGCTTCACCGGGATCGACCAGGCGATAATGCACCGCGATGGAAAATTTCTTTCGCTCGATCAAGGTGCCGGCAATGGGTTCGAGAAGAGGCCGCAGCATGGCCTCCGCGTGATCGAGGGCCTTGGAAAATTGGGTTCCGACTTCATGGGACAAGGCGAAGCGTTCCGGTCCGGCTATGTCGAATCCATGGCTACCGGCGTAGATCAGCGAGTTCAGGTTGACGAGATTCGTGACATCCTTGCGGTCCCGGCCACTGATAATCCCCACCGGACATTGATGACTCAACGCGTCCAGGACGTCCCGCACGTCCTGCGCCAACACGGCCAGTTCGGGCCGGTCCACAATCGGCGTCAGGGTGCCGTCGTAATCGAGAAATACCACCGGTTGTTTTCCTATCCGTTTCAGGACGTTGTCGAATCGATCGAGCGCGGACGGCAGGGCCGTGGCGCTGCGCCACGTGATTCCGGCTTCGTCCCGGACCACGAGTTCTTCCAAATCGGGGACAACCAGGTCGCCGCCGTGGGCGTACAGGGCTTCGGCCTGGCCGACGCGATCAAGGCCCACGACCAGGCCGAATGATCCGGCCCGGCCGGCTTCCACCCCGGCCAGCGCGTCTTCACACACCACGGCTCGTTGAGGCAGGACCTCCAAACATTCGGCGGCTCTCAAGAAGGTGTCGGGGTGCGGTTTCCCGCGCAGGCTCAAGGCACGGGCATCCCGGCCGTCCACCATCACCTCGAACAGGTCCGTCACCCCCGCGGCTTGCACGATGACCCGGCCGTTTTCACTGGCCGTGACGATTGCGGTTTTTTTGCCCAGAGATTTGAGCAGCCGCATGAGCGCGACCGTCGAGGGAAAGACCTCCACTCCGTTCTCGTGCAGGGCCTTCAGGAACTGGACGTTTTTGCGATTCCCCAGCCCGCAAATGGTCTCCTGCTCGGGCGGGTCCGAGGGGTCTCCATGGGGCAGCGTGATGCCGCGGGAGGCCAGAAAACAGGTTACGCCGTCGTACCGTGGCTTGCCGTCCACGTAGGCGCAATAATCATTGACGGGGTCGAAAGCGTGAAACGGCTCCCCGGTTTGCCCGGCTTGCGTCCGGAGATAATCATCAAACAGGTGTTTCCACGCGGCCGCATGAACCGCCGCAGTCCTGGTGATAACTCCGTCGAGGTCAAAAATCGCGGCATCGAATCCGCTCAATTCCAGTATGGGTTGATCCGTCACGTTCCCGCTCTATTCACGCCGCGCGCCGAAGGCACCGGCCACGCCGCCGCGCTCGAACACGCCCGCGGCCTCCCCGGCCTCCGGTCCGTAGAACGCGCCCTCAACCTGCCCCAGCGTGGGGTGCAGGTTTGTGCCGGCGCGGTCGTTGCCGCTCGTCGATAGGCCGAACGTCCCATCGGCCGCGACCTGCAGATCTTCCCACGCGAACCTGGTGGGGCCTCCATAGCCTTGCCCCTTGGTGGTAGCCCTTTCCGAAGGCGCGATACCCTCCAGCGTCAGGTCCAGAGAGTGGTCGTTGAAGTCATAGTCGAGTCTGGAGCGGCCCTCCACCTCGATTCCATCCGCACGGGTGCGTCCGATCATCCCGCCCCGCCAGGTTGCCGAACCCTGCACCGCGGTCGGTTGTGCGTCGCTGAGGTCACCGAAGGCAGCACTCCAGGTCAGGTCGAGCGCGTTAAGGCGGTCGCGTTCCCA
Source organism: Nitrospira sp. SB0677_bin_15 (assembly GCA_009842645.1). Classification (GTDB taxonomy): domain Bacteria; phylum Nitrospirota; class Nitrospiria; order Nitrospirales; family UBA8639; genus Bin75. The sequence goes on from VYFB01000052.1 coordinate 25,549, forward strand.
CACCGCGTAAAAGGTGCTCCAGGCTCCCCACCCGCCGTAGATCTCGGCGGACGGATTATTGGCGTCGACCCGGAAGGCCGGAAGGCCGCCGACCTGCCCGGTCTGAAGGCTTTGCCCGAGGATATTCTTGTGGAACCCGATCGAGGCATCTCTGGCCTTGCTCCGGAGATGCCAAACGTCGTCGTGTGCGTTCCGTCCTCCGTCCGTTCCGGCCGGAAAACCGCACGTCGTGCCGCCCGCGGTACACACCACCTCGTCGCGCCGGGCGCGGGTATAGACCGGCGTGCCTTGGGCCTCCAGGTCCTGCGCCACCATTTGCCCAGGCTCGCGGATCACAAACACGTTGTCCGTCATCTCCAGGTGCGTGGCCGTCACGGCCTGAGGGCTCGATGCCATCCCTGGCGGCTCCGGCCTCGGGGGGCTGTCCGGAACGACCGGAACGGCCGGACCACCGCCACCACCACCACCTCCACCACAGGCGGTGAGAAGCGCCAGTGCCGCCATCGGTACGAGAAAAGAATTCACGGTCATGACAGTCTCCTCCGCGGTATCGCCGAGCCCATCGCTTGCGGGCATGGACCAACCGGGACCGCGCCTTGGGTCAGAAGCGTCGCCGTACTTCCAGCATGACGCCATGATCGGTTGCGCCGGCGGTGGGCTCACGCCAGTTGGTCTCCAGGTACGCGTCGAGTCCCGCGCCTGTAGCGAGTCGCATGCCCGCGCGCCAAGTCACGGCCCGGGTATCGGCGAGCGAGAACCCGGCATAGGGCGTAGTGGTGCCGCTGGTGCCCGGCGCAGCGAACCCGTAGCCCAGTGCTGCCTCCAACCTCGGCTCATAGCGCGTCGCCGCCGCCGGCGACCTCGACACGCCTTCGTTCCATAGCCGTGCCACGCCGCTGGTGGCCACGCCCAAGGCAGGCGAGACGCTCAGCGACATGCCTCGGCCATCCGCGCCCGGGTCGATGCGCACCAAGCCGGCCACGCCCCACTGCCGGTAGCTGCCGCGCCCGAGCAGGGTGCGGGCGCGCGCCTGCATCGTCAGCCCTTGGGCCGGATGGCTCCAGCGCACTCCGCCGCCGAGTTCCACGCCCGTCCCGGTCTCGCCGTCACCGCCGTCGTGGCGTACGCCGACCTCCAGTTCAGGGACGACGACCGAGCCCGATGCGAGGGTCCAGGTCTGTTGGCCCTCCAAGGCCAGGCGCAGGCGTTGCGCGTCCGCGTTCAGGGCCGCCAGTGGGCCATTGCCATCGGCCTCCCACTGCGTGACCCACGCCTCTCCCTTGAGCGCCAGCACCATCTGCCCGGCTGCCAGAAGGGTTCCACGGGCTCCGGCACCCGCGCTCCACGCGGTTGCCTCACTGTCGTACTGCCCGGCCTCTGCGTCGTTCAGTTTGACCTCGCCACGACCAAGCGTCGCGCCCGCCCACCCTGTCAGGCGCTCGTGCGCCGTCCACCCCAGGTAGGGCATCAGGCTCGTCATCCGGCTTTGGTAGGTCCCCGTCACCGAGGGGGCGCCACCCTGGTCAGTCCAGTCGAAGGTACCCCGCGCGTGCGACAGCGCAAGGCCTCCCATCAGGCGCTCGCTGAGGCGGACGTCCGCACCGAGGTGGGCGTTGAACATGCCGCCGTCCCAGTCGGTGACGCGGCCGCCCGAGAGCGCGGTCCAGTCCACCGCGCCCCATAGCACCGGGGCCAGTCCTGCTGCGTCGCCGGTAGCCGACAAGGGCAGGACGAACTCGCTGCCCGCGAGCAGCTGGGGCAGGTCGGGCAGGGCCACGCCGGTCGACAGCGTCTCCGCAAGGTTCGCTGTGGCGGTTCGCAACTCGTATCCGGCCACCCGCAGCCGGGTTGCCGTGCGGGTCGCGTCCATGCGCTCGCTCACCGCGGCGAATGCGCTTCCCGCTGCCAGCCTCGCTGCCTCGGGCAGCACCGTCTGACGCACCCGGTTCAGCCGTGACACGGTGTCCGCGTCGCGCACCTCGACGGTCACCTGGGTCTCCGCCACGCGCCCCCGGGAGTCGGTGGCCTGCACCGTCAGGGCGTAGTGACCCGTCGCCGCGCCAGGGCCAACGTAGTGCACTGCGCCCGTGGCCGCGTCGACCTGGAACAAGCCGTCGCCCCCCGACGCGAGGGTGTAGGTGACCCCGATGCCCTCCGCGCGGACCACTCCGAGGGCGCCCCCGGCGTCACGCACCGGCGCTGGTCCCACCAGGTTCCTCGCCATCGTGAACGCGAACTGCGTTTCCATGAATACCGGCCCGGGGTCCTCGGGGTCACTGCCGACGTCCACGCCACTGTCAACATTCCCGTCGTTCTCGTCACTGCCGCTATCGCCATCATCCCCGTCGTCATCGGCGACCGTCACGGTGACGGAGTCCGCCGTAACTTGGGCATAGTCGCCGGTGCCGCTCACCATATGGGTAATCGAGGCGGTATCTTGCGTCGTGTCGGTATCCTGCTGCGGCGTGACCGTCACCGTCTGCGTCTGATTCCAGTTTCCGCTTGTTCCGCCAGTGAAGGTCAATGTGACTCTGACCGCCGGCTGGCCGTTGCCCGTGTGTACCTTCACCACCGTATTGTCCGAACTGGTTGCGGTTACCGTCACGCTGGTCGTCGGCATCTTGGTCAGCACCACGGTGTAAGTGTCAGCGGTCCCGCCTTCGGTCAGGCTGAGCATGCCCTTTGAAACCATCACTCCGGCCACCGGCCCGGTGTCGTCGTCGGTGATGCTGAAACTCGCGGTGCCGGATGACGTGGCCCCACCGCCGAGACTCGAGGGGGTGAGGGTTCCGAGGGCTACCGTTACCGTCTCGGCAGTGCCTTCGTCCATTGTGTCGTTTCTTGTGGACAGCGTGAGGGTCGCCGTTCGTGAGCCTGCGCTGAAGATGACGCGGGCGTTGCCGCTGTTCAGGTTGTGGTAGGTGACTCCGGCCGCGGGCGTACCCGCGAGCATGTAATCCGTGTTGCGCGTCGCCGTTCCCCCAAAGGTCAGGGGCACCGTCAGCGACTCGCCCGCTACCAGCACCCGGTTCAGGGTCGCCGTGATGGTTTTCGTGCCTCCGGTCTCGGGAATGTTTCCCACGGCCGCGGAGAGCGTGACCCGGGTGAGGTCGTTGTCGTTCACCGTTACCGAGGCCGAGGACGGACTGCCCACCGTGTAGCCGCTGCCGCCGGACACGGTCACGGTCACGGAGCCGTTCGGTTCGTCGGTGTCGTCGTTCACCGTGGCAACGGTGTAGGCGGCCGAGGTCGCGTTGGCCGCGATGGTGACGGTCTTGCGACCCTGGTTGCCGGAGGCCACGAAGTCCCTGCCATTGTTGCTGTTCTCCGAGACGTTCAGGTTGACCGTCAAGTTCGACGTCGGCGCGGGGCTGGCCGTGATGGTGAAGCTGGCGTTGTTGCCCTCGGTGACCGGGCTGCCTCCACTTATCGATAGGCTTGTCTGCTGAACAGGTTGCTTGAGAGTGAAGGTCATCCTTGCCACACGAACGTTTGTGAATTTGCCCGTTCCCTTCAGACTGCTGATTGGGACGTGGGGATTGCTGGAAGAATTTTCTATCGACCAACCAGTTCCTTCCTCGGTGCCGGCGTCGTAAGCAAACAAATCCACGGTGCGAGAAGAGTGCCAGTTCCCGTTTCCGTCCAGGAGAGAATAACCCGAGAGGCCCACGAACCAGTCCGGGGAGGGGCCGAGCATGGATAAAATGGTAAAGAGAGGATGATCCTTGCTGAATTCAACGGTTTTCGTCACCGTAGCTCCGCCACCGTTTCCGATCCCCCAACTTATAATCGTTTTGACATTGTTGCCTGCTGCCATAAGTTCACTTCTAAATCTTGACGTGCCGCCAATTTCCGCCACCAGCTCCACGCCAGGGGTGGCCAGGCTGCCCGCATTCCAGAAAGTCTGGTTGCCGTTATGCACGGCGCCTATCAACGTCGTGAAATGTGCGCCGCTTGGAACATCGGTTGTACTTTCCGCTTTCCAATTGCCCTGAAACGTGACGGTATAGGTGGCCGTGTTCTGTGCGCGCGCCGTTTCCGGGTTTATGCCGAAGACCATGCCTGCAGCGAGAAGAATCCCCGTGATGATGCGGAAGGTGCCTTGAGAAATGCTGAAGAATCGCGGCTGAGAAGCACGTCCCCGCGGGCGGATATCGTGACTGTGCAACGGAAAGAACAAACGACCGTCTGACATCAGTGTCACCATCACCGTGTTGAACCAAGTAACGTCATTTATTCTTACACGAACGATTGTGAGAAGTCACCTCCGGTTTCTTGCAAAGACGGGTACGTCTGCGTATGCTCCATCGTACGTCGCGATTGCGACGGGCACGGTATGTCGGAACAACAACAAATAGACGCAGCCCGCAAGGAAATCGATCGGCTGGACGATGAGATCCTGCGGCTGCTCAATGAACGCTCCGGTCACGTCATCACGATCGGCAAGGCGAAGCGGCAGGTGGACCCTGATGCCCTGTTGCACACCGCCGGGCGTGAAGCCTTTGTGGTGGAACGTCTGTTACGTCAGAATACCGGTCCTTTTCCCAACGAGGCGATTCGCCCGGTCTATCGGGAAATCATGTCCGCCTCGTTGTCGTTGGAAGGGGCGCAGACCGTGGCGTACCTGGGTCCCCCCGCCACGTTTACGCATTTGGCGGCCCTGGGAAAATTCGGCGCGTCCGCCCGATACGTGCCGGTCAACGGAATTCAGGAAGTGTTTGACGCCGTGGAACGCGAGCGCGCGATCTATGGAGTCGTGCCGATCGAAAACTCGACCGAAGGCGTGGTGAATCACACCCTCGACATGTTTATCGACTCGAACCTGATGATCTACGGGGAAGTCATGCTGGAAATTGCCCATCATCTCATGTCGAAAAGCGAGCGGATCGAGGACGTTGAGAAGATCTATTCCCATTCGCACGCCTTGGCGCAGTGCCGGAATTGGTTGAAGACCCACGTGGCCGCGGTGCCGCTGGTGGAAGCCCCGAGTACTTCGCGCGCGGCCGAACGGTGCCAGGAGGAACCGCGCGCAGCAGCCATTGCCTCAGAATTGGCAGCCAACATGTACGGCTTGCACGTGTTGAGATCGCGCATCGAGGACAACACCAACAACTGCACGCGGTTCCTGATGTTGTGCCGGCATGGTGCCGAGCCCACGGGAAAGGACAAGACGTCCGTCATGCTGTCGGTGAAGGACAGGGCCGGTGCGCTCTATGATCTGTTACGGCCCTTTGCCTCCAACGGCATCAGCATGACTAAAATCGAGTCGAGACCCTCCCGACGCAAGGCATGGGAATATATCTTTTTTGTCGATTTCGAAGGACATATACAAGAGGACCGAATCCGCCGGACCATTGAAGAACTGAAAGGCCGGTGTCTGTTCATGAAAGTGCTCGGTTCGTATCCCGCCCATTCGTGAGAAACGCCCCCTCACCCCAACCCTCTCCCTATTTCCCGCTTAATGCAGGAAATGGGAGAGGGAGTTGAGGAAGGAGAGGAAGGAGAGGAAGGAGAGGAAGGAAACCCCCTCGCCCTTGGTGGGAGAGGGCTGGGGTGAGGGGGAAATGCCAGCGAATGACTGCACACGTACAGGAATGACAGAGGGGAGCAGGTGCGAATGCCTATCCGGGTTCATCCCGACATCGCCAAGCTTGTTCCGTATTCACCGGGGAAACCCCTGGATGAATTGGAGCGGGAATTGGGCATCGGCGGAGCCGTGAAACTCGCGTCCAATGAAAACCCGCTCGGCCCCTCCCCCGAGGCGCTTGCGGCATTGGATGAGGGAAAGGCAACCCTGCATCTTTATCCGGACGGCGGGGCGCATCATCTCACCCGGGCTTTGGCCGACAGGTGGAAGGTGTCCGGCGATCAGGTCGTCGTGGGCAACGGGTCCGATGAAATCATCAGCCTGCTGGTCAAGACGTTCATGTCCCCCGGGGAGGAAGCCGTGATGGCGGATCACACCTTCGTCATGTATCGGCTCGCCGTGGCCGGCGGGCACGGGGTCTGCGTGGAAGTGCCCTTGAACGACTGGCGTCACGATCTCCCGGCCATGGCGCGGGCCGTCACCGGCCGCACGCGATTGGTGTTCGTGTGCAATCCCAACAACCCCACGGGCACCATGGTGACCCGCGATGAAGTCCGGGAATTCATGGCCGCGGTCCCGGATCACGTGATCGTGGTGTTCGACGAAGCCTATTATGAATACGTCCGGGACCCGCAGTATCCCGACGCTCTCGAATACGTTCGACAAAACCGGCCGGTGGTGGTGTTGAGGACGTTTTCCAAGATTTACGGGCTGGCGGGATTGCGGATCGGATACGGACTCACGACGCCGGAGATCGCCGGGTACCTGCATCGCGTGCGCAACCCTTTCAACGCCAATACCCTGGCGCAAGTCGCGGCGCGGGCCGCGTTGGGTGACGAACGGCACGTGGCCGCGAGTCGCGCGCTCAATGAAGCGGAGATGGTCTCAGTGGACAACGGACTTCGCGCATTGGGATTGGCGCCCCTTCCCAGCCAGGCCAACTTTCTCTATTTTGATACGCACCGCGACGGCCGTGCCGTGTTCGACCGGCTTCTTCAAGAAGGCGTCATCGTTCGTCACATTGCCGGTTCGATGCTTCGCGTGACGATCGGGCGGCCCGAGGAAAACCGTCGATTTCTGACGGCCCTGGGCCGCTTGCTGGAGGCATTGCCGGTGGATAAGGATTCCCGATGATTATCGTCTTCAAGCCGACTGCCACGGAAGAGGACATCGATCACGTAACGGACCGGCTTCGGGATCTGGGCCTGAAATCGCAAATGTCCCGCGGGGAGGAGCGCATCATCATCGGGGTGATCGGCGACGAGCGCCTGTTGGACAACCAACCCCTCACGGTGTTCCCCGGCGTGGAAAGCGTGACGCCCATCTTGACGCCGTGGAAACTGGTGGGCCGGGAATTTCAACCCCAGGACTCGACGATCGCGGTGGATCGGGTCACGGTGGGCGGCAACCGGTTGGTGGTGATGGCCGGTCCCTGTGCCGTTGAGAAATTGGAAGTGACCGTCGGGATTGCGCATGACGTCAAAGCCGCCGGGGGCACGATCCTGCGGGGCGGTGCGTACAAACCGCGAACCTCTCCGTATTCGTTTCAAGGTCTTGGCCGGGAAGGGCTCGATTTTCTGGTTGAAGCGAAGAAGCAGACGGGGATGCCCGTGGTCAGCGAAATTCTGGACCCTCGTGACACTGACGTGTTCCTGGAAAAAGCTGACGTGATTCAGATCGGGGCCCGGAACATGCAGAACTTTGAATTGCTCAAGGAAGTCGGGGCCTATGACAAACCGGTCCTCTTGAAACGAGGGCTGTCCGCTACGATCAAGGAATTTTTATTGTCGGCCGAATACATCGTCTCCCGCGGCAATCGCAACGTGATGTTGTGTGAACGCGGCATCCGCACCTTTGAAACTCAGTATCGGAATACGTTGGATCTGGCTGCGGTGCCTACATTGAAAAAACTCTCGCACTTGCCGGTGATCGTCGATCCCAGTCATGCGACGGGCAAATGGGATCTCGTGGCCCCCATGGCCAAGGCCGCCGTGGCGGCGGGTGCCGATGGGCTTCTGATCGAGGTCCATTCGAATCCGGAATGCGCCCTCTGCGATGGCGAGGAATCGCTTAAACCCAGCCGGTTCAAGGAATTGATGAGCACCCTGAGACTCCTTGCACAGGCCGTGGGACGAGAATTGTAAAGGCTACCCAGGAAAACCAGGAAGAACGGGCATCCTCCCCTACCTCCCCTTACCCCTCCTTACAAAGGAGGGGTAAAAGAGATTCCCTCTCCCCTGGTGGGAGAGGGCCGGGGTGAGGGGGAATCGTTCATGAACGGGCGAACATCGACAACCATGACCATCCATTTCAAACAAGTGGCGATTGTCGGAGTCGGTTTGATTGGGGGCTCCATGGGGATGATCCTGAAGAGTCGAGGTCTGGCCGATCGTGTCGTCGGCGTGGGCCGGACTCTGGCCAATCTGGAATTGGCCGTGCAACGTGGGGCCATTGATGCGTTTGAACGTGATCCCAAGGCAGCGGTGCCGGGGACGGAGTTGGTCATTCTCGCCGCGCACGTGGAAAGTTACGCCGGGCATCTCAAGGAGTGGGGACACCTCCTGGAGCCCGGAACGATCGTCAGCGACGTGGGAAGCGTCAAGGGCCCCTTGGTGGGACAGGTGGAATCACTGGTTCCGGCCGGCGTGCATTTTGTGGGTGCGCATCCCATCGCCGGCAAGGAATCGTCCGGGGTCGGGGAAGGGTCCGTCGATTTGTTTGCCAATGCCCTGTGTCTGGTCACGCCGACGGCGAACACCGATCCCCTGGCCCTCCGCACGGTGCAGCACGTCTGGGAAACCATGGGTGCCGTCGTCCGGTCGATCGACCCGTTTGTGCACGATTGGATCCTGGGAGCGGTCAGCCACCTGCCTCACGTGGCAGCCTTCGCACTCATGAACGCCTTGACGGATCTTCAGGAACGGGGCGAGGCGGATTTATTGGACTATGCCGGCGGCGGCTTGCGGGATACGACCCGAATTGCGGCCGCGTCTCCGGAAATGTGGCGCGATATTTTTCTGTGGAACGCCGACAATCTTCTGACGATGACCGAGGCCATGGAAAAACACTTGCAACGATTCAAGGCGTTGATCCAAGCCAAGGATGCCCCGGGCTTGGCGCGCGAAATCGCCAAGGCGCGGGAAGCGCGGCAACGGCTGAAATGAGCACGCTCACGATCACGCCGCAAGGACCCTTGCGCGGGACGATTCGAGTGCCCGGTGACAAATCCATCACCCATCGGGCCTTGCTTGCCAGCGCCTTGGCCGAAGGTTCCGCCACGATTACAGGCTATTGTCGCGGAGAAGATTGCCTGAATACCCTCCATGCCTTGCAGGCGTTGGGCGTCGACCTCGAAGTCGAAACGGACCGGGTCCGGGTTCGGGGTAAGGGGTTGAACGGGTTGACCGAGCCCGTGCAGCCATTGGATTGCGGCAATTCCGGGACGGGCCTTCGTCTGCTGGCTGGCGTGTTGGCCGGTCAACCGTTTTTTTCAGTCCTCACGGGTGACGACTCGTTACGCCGCCGCCCCATGGGCCGGATCGTCAACCCCCTGCGCATGATGGGCGTGGTCATCCAAGGCAGGAAGGGTGGAGAATTGGCGCCGTTGGCCATCCAAGGAGGAGCCTTGCGGGGCATCGAATATCAATCGCCGGTCTCGAGTGCGCAGATCAAGTCGGCGGTCCTCTTTGCTGGGCTGTTCGCCGAGGGAGAGACGCGGTTTTCCGAGCCCTTGCAATCGCGTGACCATACCGAGCGGATGTTCAGGTATCTGGGGATTCCGCTCGAAACCGACGGGTGTCGCGTCGTCCTGCAGGGACGCCCCACCTATGCGGTCAAGGATCTATCGGTTCCCGGGGACCTGTCCGCGGCTGCCTTCTTTCTCGTTGGGGCGACCCTGATTCCCGATTCCGAGGTCCGGATCGAGAACGTCGGCCTCAATCCGGCCAGGACGGGGCTATTGGATATTCTCGGCGAAATGGGCGCTGATATCAGGATCGTCAATCCCAGGGAAGAGTCCGGTGAGCCAGTGGGGGACCTGGTGGCCCGCACGGCCCCGCTACGCGGGGTGACCATCGAAGCCGCACGCGTCCCCAAAATGATCGACGAATTTCCCATTTTTTGCGTGGCCGCGGCGTTGGCCCAAGGCCGGACCGTGGTGAAGGGCGCCGAAGAGTTGCGCGTCAAGGAAACCGACCGGATTCGGAGCATGGCAGCGGAACTCACCACGCTCAACGTCCCCATTCAGGAAACCCCGGACGGATTCATTCTCCAAGGGGGTGCTTCCGTCAAAGGCGGGACCTGCATGAGCCATGGCGACCATCGCGTAGCCATGGCCCTGGCCATCGCCGCGTTGACCGGCGACGCGCCAACGACCATTCTCGACACCGGCTGCATTGCGACCTCCTTCCCGG
>VYFB01000077.1 GCA_009842645.1 Nitrospira sp. SB0677_bin_15
ATCCAGTTGAGAAAAGACCTGACGGCGCTTTTGGCCGAGGTGGGCGAGAACGGCTCGCACGTTATCATCGAGAAACGGGGGAAGTCCCTGGCTGCGCTGATCAGCGTCGACGTTCTTGAACTGATCAAGCAACAGCGGACGACTGCCGCTGATCCCCAGGGCGCCCTGGCGCTGGCCGGGGCGTGGGGCGAATTGAAAGAGCGGGAGATGGATGCCCTGCTTGCCGGCATCCAATCCGAACGGGGCGGAGACGCTTGCCGCGCGGAGGGCAAAGCCTGATGTACCTGTTGGATACGGATATTCTGGCTAACCTGATGGGTCGTTGTCCTTCGACCGCGTTGATTGCAAAACTGGCTTCGGTGCCGCCTGAGCAGCAATGTATTTCCAGCATCACCCTTGAGGAGTTGATCGTCGGCGCGAGCCGGTTTGGCCGGCGGTCGGCTGCCTTGCTGAGCCAGATCGACGAGCGGCTCATCCCCAACCTGCAAGTCCTGCCTTTCGATGCCGCAGCAGCGAGGCGTTACGGGGCATTACACGCTTCATTGGCGAGAAAAGGATCGCCGATGAGTGAGACGGCCTTGCGAGTTGCTGCGATTGCGCTGGTCCGGGACCTCACGCTGGTCTCCGGAAATCTCCAATACTTCAAGCGGCTTCCCGGCCTCTCCGTGGAGAATTGGTTGGAGTAACATTCACCCTCACCTGTGTCCTCTCCCGTCAAGGAAGAGGATAACTTCAGATTCGGTGTTTGTGTTGCCTCCTACGGTTCCCTCTCCCTTTCATGGGAGAGGACGTTCTTACCGGCTCAATAGGTTTGGAGTTCCACGATGGGTTTGATGGCGACGTCCCCAAGCAATTCCAGGCCGAAGCGTGTTCCTTCGCTCACTTCATTGGCGTAAAGCCGGCCTTTGGGCGCATCAATGTCGATCTGCAAGGCCGTGGTGCCGTTGGGGGTGATCGTCACGGTATATTCTTTCTGTACCATGGGATGCCAGACCTGGACCTTATAGGTCCCCGGGGGAACGCCGGAAATGGCATATGAACCGTCCTTGGCACTCAGCGCGTAGTAGGGGTTTTTGACCGCGAACCCCCAGCTTTCCATATACGCGTGAAACCCGCATTGCATCACGAACAGGTTGCGTTGTTTCCCCATTTTGATGGGTTGAGTCAGGACCTTGCCGGCCCGGTCCTTGACCTTCTTACCGGCCAGTAACTCCGCCTTGCGCAGTTTTTTACTCATCGGCAGGGGCACGTTGAAGAGGACACGGGCGCCGAACTTCGACGTTTCATAGCCTTGAATGTCATGAAAGACCGGGTCCATGTTCACGACTTCAACGTCGTGCCTGTCCCGGACGATGGTGATATACGGTTCGAATTTGCAGTCAACCGCTTCAATCCGGGGAGGGACGTAGTCGAAGGATTTTCCCTTCCGGATTTCTTCGATATAGATGACGACGTTTTTGAATCCGCCGTTGGGGCCGATGACGAAGGGTTGCAGAAGACGCCATCCCGTTCCGGTCGAGATGCGGCCGCAGTACACGGCGTCCGGCAAGGTCACGAGGTTATATCCCTTGGGTTTGGGGACTTTCCCGATCAACTTGACCATTCCCTGCAAGGTTCCGCCGTCGGGTACGGGGACTTCTTCATAGCCCCAGCTCGGACCGGCACTCAGTCCAACCGCCAATCCCAAGCCAAGGAGTAATCGCACAGGTTTCATGGAAAGCCTCCTTGTCAGTCGTCATGATTTCATTCGGAATGGGATGCCCATTTTACCATTCATGAAATCAAGATGGAAGGAGTGGTTCAGGCCGCTAACTCATGGACTTTTTTGACTATCCCCAATCGATTATCCCCCCACTGTTTCGCCTGCGGGCAGGCCCTTGGCTCCCCGACTCCCCCTCAAGGGGGGAGTGATGAGAGCGAGGGTTGTCAACGCAACGTCTGTGCTCATTGCCTTGACCGACCAAAGGAAAACCCACTAGACTAAAACCATGGGGTTTTTGAGCAGGAGACAACGAATGAGAGTGAGTTTCGTATGGATGGTAGTGGCGTGGACCGTCCTTGTTGGTGTATCGGTTTCCCCGGCAGAAGGCGGTACTCCAGCTTCTCAGCCGGCGTACGTCGTTCCGGTTCAAATCCCCTATAACGCTCCGCCCGAGCCGGAATTCCCTGAAGTCGAGCAGGCCACCCCGGCGCCGGAGGTCCTGTCTGAAAAGGAACTGCAACGGGCGGAAGCCTTGTTGCCGTTATTGGAAGGACGTCAGGAACTGTACGTGATTGGTGAGTTCGTCCACTTGGGGAAGCCGGTCGTGCCCGTCCTGGTGAAAGCCCTCAAGATGCCCGGAAGCCGTCTTCGGTATAACGCGATTGAAACGCTGTCGATTATCAAGGACCCCCAGGCCGTACCGGATTTACTCGACGTGGCCAAGGATGGTGAGGAAGTTACGAGGGTACGAGCCCATGCCTTGCGCGTCGCCGTCCGGTTGGCGCCCGTGGAGGCGCTCCCGACGTTGCAAACGTTGAAAAAAGATCCCGCGGACACCGTCCGGCGAGCCGTGGCGTTTGAGTGCCAGCACGTCAGACGTCCGGAATCAGTATCGCTCCTTATCGACTTACTGGGCGATGAGGAAAAATACGTTTCCATTACAGCCCGTGATTCGCTTTGGCGGTTGACCCGGCGAGGGGGGCCGCCGCATGATTGGCAGGGTTCCACGCATGAACAGCGGATCGAGTGGTCCAAGGAATGGAAGGCGTGGTGGGAGGAAGCTCTCAAGAATCGCGGTGCCGCGCCAAACACGTCACAATCCGGGCCCGTTTCCTGACGACGTGACGTTCGGGACTCGGCCCGTGAGGGAGACCAACGGAGTACATCATGGCCACGTTGCCGATTGCCAAAATAGGGAATCCCGTTTTACGGAAAATTGCGGAACAAGTTGATCCGGCGATCATCTCCACGCGCGCCTATCAGCAATTTATCGACGACATGTTCGCCACCATGGACGCGCACGAAGGTATCGGGTTGGCGGCCCCCCAGGTCTCGCGGTCCGAACAACTCGTTGTGATGCGCTGTGACGGCCAGGAAGCGTTTCCCGAGACGGTCCTGATCAATCCCCGGATCGTGTTTTACGGTCCTGCGCAAGCCGAAATGTGGGAAGGCTGTCTCAGCGTCGACGGGTTGCGCGGAAAAGTGACGCGGCCGTCATCCATCCGGGTCCGGGCGCTGGACCGGGATGGCCGTTCCATGGACTTCGAAGCATCGGGTTTGTTTGCCGTGTGCATCCAACATGAGATGGATCATCTGATCGGCAAACTCTTTGTGGACCGGATGACGGATCTCTCCACGCTGACGCAGTTGAATGAATTCGACGCGTATTGGAAGCAAGAACCCGCAACGGTTATCTAAACGAGAAGTCCTTCCCTCCTGCTTTGTTTCCTCTATGTTGTCCCAGCCCGTCTCCCCCTCACCTCCCCTCCCCCGCCGGGGGCGAGGGCGTGGGAGGGTCTCTTCCGCCAAGGGCGAGGGAGCAAGCTGTGTCTCCTCTCCCTTGATGGGAGAGGAGTAAGGTGAGGGTGGGAAAAGCGAATGACAGAAGAGGAGTCACAGTGAACGTTCTCCTTCGTATTCTTGGGTATTTGCGACCGCACCGTTCCCTGGCTCTGACGACCCTGTCCTTTGCCGCTCTGACCACGGCGTTCGATCTGTTGCCGCCCTGGCTGGTGAAAGTGATCATCGACGACGTGATTCAGGCAGACCAATTCTCCGTCTTGCCGTGGGTGTTGGGCGGATTGGTGCTGGCCTACGCGTTCAAGAACGTCGCGAATTCCCTGCGTATCCGGTTCAACAACGTCCTTGAGCAACGCGTTGTCGTCCAACTCCGGCAACAGGTGTTTCACGCGCTTCAGCGGCTCTCGGTCGGGTTTTATGAGGATCGTTCGACCGGAGAAATCATGTCGCGCATCATGAATGATACCGAACACGTGGAGCGTATTTTCATCGATGGGTTGGAAGGCACGTTGACCGCGTCATTGACGCTGATCGGGATTACCGTGATTCTCTTCGTGGTCAATTGGCAATTGGCGCTCCTGGCGCTGGTACCCATCCCGATCTTGATGGTGTCCGCCGTGAAATTTTCCCGTCGCGTTCACGGGTATTACCACGAAATTCGACGGAACACGGCCGAATTGAGCGGCTATCTCCAGGATTCCCTGTCGGGCATCCGGGAAACCATGGCCTTCAATCGTCACGCGTTCGAACGGGAACGATTCGACGCCAGAAATCGCGAGGTCAGCCAAAGCAATCTCAAGGCCATGTTCCTGTGGTCCGTGTATTCACCGGCGATGATTTTTCTCGGGACCATGGGCACGGTGCTCATCCTGTGGGTGGGGTCGATGGAAGTCGCACAGGGTGACCTGAAAGTGGGAGAACTCGTGATGTTCGTATCGTATCTGGCCCTGTTCTACGTGCCGGTCAACCAAATCCATTCCGTCAACCACATGCTTCAGCACGCCCTGGCGTCCAGTGAACGCATCTTTGACGTGTTGGATGCCGAACCCGACGTGCAGGACCGGCCCGGTGTGGTGGCTCCGACGGCCCGTTTTTGCGGGAGCGTGCAGTTCGAAGGCGTGGATTTTTCCTATAAGCCGGATGTTCAGGTCTTGCACGACGTTTCCTTCGACGTGGAGGCTGGGGAGCGTATTGCCTTCGTGGGCCCGAGCGGCGCGGGCAAAAGTACGATCATGAAACTCCTGATGCGGTTCTACGACGTGACGGGTGGCCTGGTGGCATTGGACGGCGTCGACGTGCGAAACATGCCGCTGGCGTTTCTGCGTTCTCAGGTCGGTCTGGTGCAACAAGAACCGTTTCTCTTTAACGGGACCATCCGCGAAAACATCGTCTACGGCGATCTTTCTGCGACCGACGAGACCATTGAGCGCGTCGCCATCGCGGCCCGGGCTCATGATTTCATCATGGCACTCCCGGACCACTATGACACCCGAATCGGAGAGCGGGGCGTGAAGTTGTCCGTCGGTCAAAAGCAGCGCGTGGCGATCGCCAGGGTGTTGTTGAAAAATCCGCCCGTTGTGATCTTCGACGAAGCCACGTCGAACATTGATACGGAGACGGAGGTCAAAATTCGCGAGGCATTGACCGTGCTCACCCGGGGTCGTACCACCATGTTCATCGCGCATCGTCTGACCACCCTCCAACAGGTTGACCGGATTCTCGTGCTTGACCGGGGCCGGGTAGTCGAAGAGGGAACCCACGCCGAATTGCTGGACCAAAAAGGGCTGTATGCCAATTTGTATGAAGCGCAGTTTCAGATTTGAGGAACCTCTGATTAAGTGTGATAGCGGGATGCCGGGCAAGGCGTCCCGGAGCGAAACCCGAAGCTTATCAAACGAGATAGGTGAGGGTTGAGCGAGGACACAACGCAGCCCTGCGCCCGATAGTGCATTTAATCAGAGGTTCCTTGATTTGATAACCGGGCCGCGGTCCCAAGTTTTTCCGGCTCTTTTTTTCAGACGTACCACACGTGGTATGCTACAGGCTCATACAATGTTATTGACAGGTTATGTAATCTGTGATAGAGGATAGAAGAATTATTATTCCAGATAGGGCTTCATACATGGTATTTATTTTATAAGCTCTGCCGCAGAAGGCGAAAAAGCTGTCTGCGGTTTTTTTTTAAGGGCCTTTCGGTAAATCCACAGTGGATTTCCGTGAGGAAGGGAGGTGCTCATGAGTGATCGAAAATCTGGAACGGTTAAGTGGTTCAACGATCGAAAGGGCTTTGGATTTATTCGAGTCGAAGGAGAACAGGACGTCTTTGTGCATTATTCGGCTCTTCAGGGTGATGGCTTTAAAACCCTCAAAGAGGGCGAACCCGTTGAATTTGATCTGGTGGAAGGAGCCAAGGGTCCCCAAGCGGCCAACGTGGTTAAAACAGCCGCAGCTCAGCAATCGGCCTGATACTATTTTTTAGAGGATCGGCTTTCGCAAGCGAAGTGCAACCCACAAGGGCGGTTGATCCCGCCCTTGTGGGTTTTTTTATTACTATGAAAATAGCCCCCTTCCGTCATTCCCGACGTTAGTAATCGGGAATCCAGTATCTTTTATTTTCACGAACGAAAAGCAAAAACCCTGGATCCTCGATTAAAGATGTCGAGGACGACAGAGTGGTGCGATGTGCCCCCTTTTCATTCCTTGGGGTACAGGCCGCAAGCCTGCATGAGGGATTCCTGTATTTTACTTGGGGATTTTTAGGTTGTTGAGGAACCTCTGATTAAGTGTGATAGCGGGATGCAGGGCAAGGCGTCCCGG
>VYFB01000016.1 GCA_009842645.1 Nitrospira sp. SB0677_bin_15
CCCCTCACCCCAACCCTCTCCCACAAGGGGCGAGGGAGTAAGGTAAGGCGAGGCGTCATGACCTTCCGGTCAAACGTTGATACACGCGGGGCAACCGTTCGGGCAAGGTCAGGATATTATCCAGAACGAGGTATTGAACGTCGCCGTACATGCGTTTGAGATAGCCGCTCGCCTGTTGGTCAATGGTCAGGCAAAAGGGATTGATGCCCTGCTGCCGCGCCTCCCGAAGCGCCATTCGGGTGTCTTCCAAGGCATATTCTTCTCCGTACTCTCCGTCGAGGGGGCGCCCGTCACTCAGCAGGACGAGCAGCCGGTGCCGGGCCGGGCAACGCAGCAGTTTCTGAACGGCATGCCGGATCGCGGCCCCGTCACGGTTTTGCTGCAACGGCGTCATGGCCGCAATACGCTGGCCGGTTTGATAGCGCCGGGTGTCGCTGAAATCCTTCAAGACCATGAAATCCACCTGATGCCGGCCCTGGCCGGAAAATCCGTATATCGCGTATTGGTCTCCGATGACCTCCAATGCCTCGACGAGCAGTAACAACCCTTCCTTCTCCACGTCGATCACGCGACGCTGTCCCGTTTCCAATTGCCGGCCCGTGGAGCCGCTCATGTCGACCAAAAACGCCACGGCGACCTGACGTTCACGTTTGTCCCGCCGGTCATAGATCCTGTCGGAAGGATCGATGCCCGCTCGCCGTTCTGCCACGTGACGAATCGCGGCATCCAAATCCACGTGTTCGCCGTGGTCATAGCCGTGGACCCGCTGCAAGCCCGTAGGCCGCATGGTTTCAAAATACCGGCGCAGGACGCGGATAGCCGGGGCACGTTGTTCCAAGACCTGTTGTACAAAATTCTGCCCGCCTTCCTCACCGGGACGCTCGACCACCCGGCACCATTTGAGCCGGTAGTCCTGGATACCGCCGTCCCATTCCGGATACACGTACGTCTGTTCCTGACCGGACGGCACAGGCAACACCCCATCGCCCGCACCTTTCACGTGGAAATATTCTTCCAGGACGGACCGCTGCGACGTCGCTTCACCGGCGTCGTCCTGCCGGGCTTCTCGTGTGTCCGGTTCTTGCATTCGTCTCGCCGGAGCGGAAGACCCGCCGGCAGTCTCCAACTCCGGCTCCGGCTGTTGCTCGACGTCCTCGCCTTCGTCGGATGCCGTGGATTCTCCACGGACGAAATCCGGGTTCATTTCACCCCGATAGGCCCAATTCGTAATGCCTCGATAACCGCCCGTTGTTTCTTCGGCGGCACGAGGCCCCGCACCCAACTCTTCTTCCTCGGCAGTCGAATCGGCGTCACGTGGAACCACGGCCTCCAAGTGCCCGATCATCTCATCCAGCACCTGATAGATCCTGTCGGCCAACTCGATGGCATACTCGTTCGTTGCATCAGGATTCTCAATCGCCTGCGCCACGTCCCAGCATCGATCCACGACTTGCTGAAGGTTGTCTTGAACCGCCGAATTGTCCGCTCCCTGGGTAAACCGGAGCAGCAACTGATCCAGGACCATCTCTCTGGCCGTCATGCCATGGAGCAAGGACCGGGTCTTGACCGACGCCCGGGACACCGCGGCCAGATCATCCCGCAATCCCGGATATTCCTGCTGCAACAAAAATTCCACGCGGGCGTCTTCCAGAATGGTCCACAGGTCACGGATCACCCTTTTTTGCGGATAGAGGTCAAAGAAATCCGTCAGGCCGTCGATGTCCGAAATGCTCGCTTCCAGTTGATAGCGACCCACCACTCGCCGGGCCAAGGACCGAAGGAACGGAAGATCAATCCGATACGTTCCGAACTCCACGTGTCCCACTTCATGGGCCAACGTGACCGTATAACCGCGCATGTTCTGATCCTTTGACGAAAACCTGTTCATGATTGACGGCAGATACACCGTGGAGCCTTCGGCGTTCATTTCCAGACGCGGCCGCTGGGTCGAGTCAGCCAGGGATTCAACCTGTACGGGTTGGCCGCAGATCATGTGACCCAGCAGTTTCAGCGAGCGCGCCACCTGTCGAAGCAGTACGATATTGGTCGCTTGCTCGATCTCGCTCAACGCCTTCGAGGTTTCCAGGGCAAAATACGCGCACGCGCCATCCGGGCTGTAGTCCAACACTTCCATGCCGCCGCGGAACCACGTTTCAAATGCCTCATCCCGGCCTTCCGTGCCATCACACAGGCGAATCACATCCGGTGCCCGGCGAAAATATTCCATGGTCACGCCGGCATCCCGTTCAGCCAACAGCCCTCCGTATTGAATGACCTTCATGCGCCGTTCCATCGACGGCAGAAGCACCATCAGGCTCGGCGCTTCAGCCAAAAAGGTCAGGGCCGTTTCAGGCGATTGATCCGCCAGGGTCGAGCCCACGCTCACGATTTGGGGGTGCAAATCCGTATCCGGGATTTCTCCGATCAGGCCGGGACTCGTCCGAAAGAATTCCAGAATCCCCACGTAATCAGGTTTTCCCAAACTATTTTGCGTAATCAGTTTCATACCAAAAGCCACCCAGGGCCGCACGTCTTCCAGCGCCAACACTTCCGCCACCCGTGGACATTCCCGGATGAATTCAATGCCCAACACGTCATTCCAATCCGTGAGTTCCCGGCCAATCTCCGCCCATTGGGCAAGGTCGGTTTGTGAATCCGCAAGCAACAGTTCCGGTGCCTTCCGAAAGAATTCAAACGCGCAATTAGCTGCAAACTCCGAGTCGCTGTCGGCAAGTTCCAAGGTCGTCTCGAGTACGGCTTGACGAAGTGCGAGGGAATCCAGAACCCCCAAAAGACGGGGACTCTCTTTCAAATATTTCAAGGTGATCGCCCCCGACAACCCGGCAAAGGTCACGGCCACATCCAGCCACGAGACGACCGGCTCGGGACCGCACCGTTCCACCATCGCGGGAAGCGCGTCCATCGCCTGCCCCGCGAGTTTTGCGGAACGCTCCTGGAGTTCGTTCAATAATTCGGAGACGTGACCGGCTCCGCCCTCATTAAAAAGGGCCGTTGCCACTTTGAGCGCATTGTCAGGATTCAACCGGTCTTCCAGTCGAACCCGTAGCGTTTCCGGAAAGGAAGATTGGTCCATGGGTTGCACGATTAACCTGCCATATATCCTTCGGGTTGCCAGCGATGTATTTTGCGAATTGTTGTCCCGAGTGATGCTTTGGCCTTGTCCAGATCATAAGCTTTTTGGAGGTTTAACCATAGCTCAGGTCCGGTCCCAAAAAACTGACCAAGGCGCAAGGCGGTATCGGCTGTAATATCACGCTTACATCGAACGATCTGCGAAATACGATTGGGCGGCACGTCAATCTGACGTGATAACTCAGTCGCCGTCATTTCAATTTCTTTCAACTCATCTGACAGAAACTCACCCGGATGGATTGGCTCTCTGGCCATGATCGTCACCTCCGTCTTGCACTTTCATGATGCCATCCTACTTTGTCAACAAAACACGTTCTCAATAAAAAAGCTTGACAAACTTCCGGCGACTCGATTAGAATGACCGAAGATGATAACGGAAATCAATATCGCATTCGGTGAGGATCATGTACATTTGTGTTTGTAAAGGCATTAAAGAATCGGACGTCGAGGACCTCGGTCGCGCGGGCGTAACCTGCCCAAAGAAACTAGCCGCCTCGCTGGGAATCGACGACGACGATACTTGCGGACGATGCCTCGATCAGATCCATGATCTGGTCACCATTGCCTCCAGCGAACACAAGAGGCACTCTACTTCCGTTCAAGTCTAGCCCTACGCGGCAAGTTTCCTCCTTCCATTCCCTATTCTTCCCGGTTATTCTGTTTACATTTATGCGTTCGCAAACGGCCATGAGGGTATATGTTTTCGGTAATTCGCTGATAAAGGAAAAGTGTGTAGGGGAGATGGGCCGGTCGACCCTACCAGAGAAACCCTCTACCTCCCCTTGCCCCTCCTTACAAAGGAGGGGAAGGAAAAGGTAAAAATTGTCAGCGAATTACTGAACCACACACAAGATCCATTATGCCAAATCCGCTTATCGCTCCGTACGGGTCATGGAAATCTCCCTTGACCTCTGACCGTATTGTTTCAGAATCCCTCAGACTCGGACAAATCGCCCTTGATGGTGACCGGGTGTTCTGGATCGAAAACCGGCCCAAGGAAGGTGGGAGAAATACGATTGTCCAAGGGGACGCCGAAGGGACCCTGCACGACCTGACCCCTGCCCCGTTGAACGTTCGTTCGCGCGTCCATGAATACGGAGGAGGCGCGTATTGCGTTGCGGACAACGTCGTGTATTTTTCCAATTTTTCCGATCAGCGGCTGTATCGACAACACCCGGATGAAGTGCCGGAACCCATCACCGCGGACGCGCGCATGTATTATGCCGATGGAATTCCGGACCTCCAACGCCGGCGACTCCTGTGTATTCGTGAAGATCACACCCTTGCGGACCAGGAACCGCAGAACTCTATAGTCAGCATTTCTCTCGACAACAACTCCGGTCACACGTGCGGCACCATCCTAGTTTCGGGCAATGATTTTTATGCCTCTCCACGACTGAGCCCGGATGAACAACAGTTGGCCTGGCTGACCTGGAACCATCCCAACATGCCATGGGACGGCACGGAACTCTGGGTCGCCGACCTCGGGCAGGACGGCTCAGTCCGGGGGCCGCGATGCGTGGCAGGAGGAACCGACGTCTCCATTTTTCAACCGGAATGGTCGCCGGACGGCCGGTTGCACTTCGTGTCCGACCAATCCGGCTGGTGGAACCTGTATCGCCTAGACGACGAGCACATGACTGCGCTCTATCCCATGGAAGCCGAGTTCGGCGAACCCCAATGGGTGTTCGACCAACGGCTTTATGGGTTCGCGTCGCCTGGCCGCGTGATCTGTGCCTATACGCAGAACGGCTTCTGGCATCTGGGTCATTTGGACACAAAACAACGCACGCTCGAACGATTCGACCTGCCGTACACGACCTTCGACGACGTTCACGTGCAGCAATCCCGGATTCTTTGTACGGCCAGTTCACCCGCCGACCCCATGGCGCTCATTCGGATTGATGCGGATTCGCAAGCCGTGACCGTCATTCGTCGCTCGGTGGATTTTTCCCCGGAGCCCCGTTATCTGTCCATGCCCTCCGCCGTCACGTATCCGACGGAGGACGGCGCGACCGGGCACGCATTTTATTACCCCCCGCACAATGCGGATTATCAAGCCCCGCCTTCAGAGCGCCCGCCCCTCCTTGTCAAAAGCCACGGAGGCCCAACCGGCGCCTCTTCTCCGACGTTCAACCTGATGATTCAATTCTGGACCAGCCGCGGATTTGCCGTGCTGGACGTGAACTATGGGGGAAGCACAGGGTATGGCCGGGCCTACAGGGAACGTCTCAACGGCCAATGGGGTATCGTCGACGTGGATGATTGCGTGAGCGCGGTCGCGGCACTCATCAACCGGGATGTCGTGGACCCGGCTCGCGTGACCATCACGGGAGGCAGCGCCGGGGGTTTTACCACGCTCTGCGCCTTAACGTTTCGCGATTGCTTTACGGCCGGGTCCAGTTACTACGGCGTCTCGGACCTCGAGGCGCTCGTTCGGGATACCCATAAATTCGAGTCACGCTACCTGGACCGTCTCGTCGGCCCGCTGCCCGAACGGAAGGACCTCTATGAACAGCGATCGCCCATTCATTTCACCGACCGGCTGTCCGCGCCCCTCATTCTCTTTCAGGGATTGGAAGACAAAGTCGTCCCTCCGAACCAGGCGGAGAACATGTTCAACGCGGTAAAAGCCAAAGGGCTTCCCGTCGCCTATATCGCCTTTGAAGGCGAGCAGCACGGGTTTCGACAGGCCAAACACATCAAGCAAGTCCTGGACAGCGAACTGTATTTTTACTCCAAGATTTTTGGCTTCGTCCCCGCCGACCCGGTAGAGGCGTTCCCCATCGCCAATCTGGACGAGTGAGGGAAAAACCTTTCTAACGAATTGGCACCCACCACCCCTGCCTGGAGATAAGAACAGACCGCTATGTCTTCAAATAAAGGAACCTCTGATTAAGTGTGATAGCGGGATGCAGGGCAAGGCGTCCCGG
>VYFB01000122.1 GCA_009842645.1 Nitrospira sp. SB0677_bin_15
ACCCTCTACCTCCCCTACCCCCGCCTTACAAAAGAGGGGAATTAAAAAAACTCCCTCTCCCCTGGAGGGAGAGGGTTGGGGTGAGGGGGAGGAAAGCGTCAATGAATTTGTAAAAACAGTCGTACGGGGCTCAGTGACGGAAGGAGGTCGGGGCTCTACGTGAAGATGTTTTTACCATGCGGAATTTCAACACCCGGTTTCGGCTACGCGACACCGACCGGCAGATACGGCTGGTGTACACGTGGTTTTTGCTCCTCATGTTCGTGGGATTCGTCTTCACCTTTATCTGGGCGCACAGCATGACCGACCTGACACCAAAAGGCATTGCCCTCCACTATCGCGGGTCCCCTGAAAATTTCGGCGAGCCCATGTCCTTCGGGCAACTGGCTGAAACCACGCATTTTCACATATTTACAATGCCCGTCGTGTTCCTGATCATGGTACACGTCCTGTACCTGACCATGGCCAGCCCTCTCGTGAAAATGTTGACCACGTGGGTCGCGTTCACCGGCGTGACGCTGGATCTCGTCTCACCGTGGCTGATCACCTACGTGTCTCCCCTCTTCGTGTTAACCCTGTTGACCGGGGACGTGCTCATGACGATTACGTTTTTAATCATGTTTGCCATTCCCATGTACGAAATGTGGATCTTGAACTTTCCCCTTATGATGCGAAAAGGTGACGATACGGAATAAACGACCTGATTGCTCAGTTGAGTAGAGCCAGAGACCATGCGTCCAGAGCCCAAGCGTGCCATATGCATCCTTGGGCTTTTTTTGTTGAGGGAGTGGGAATAACTCACTCCCTGATGCCGGGAGGCAATCTCCTCCTGACAAGCCTCCCGGCCCCCCCCCGTTCATCCGTGAAAAAGAGAAGGAACGAAACGCAACGTTTCACCCTGCGTCGTCATCTTGCAAAAACAGGTCGACCCGTTCTTGCAGTTTCGTTTGAATGGATTCACGCGTCCCGGCGTCTTCGATTTTGTTGCCGTTGCGTTCTGTGACGTGAAACACGTCCACGACCTGGTCGAGACGTGTTCCGATCTTGGCCGAGTGGACTGAGATCTCGAGTTCATACAACGTTTTGGCGATCTCATGCAGTAGACCCTGCTTGTCATCGGCAAACACGTCGATCACGGTGAAGTGGTCCGACGTCTCATTGTCGATTTTGACTTCCGTGGGATGCCGGCGAATCGGCATGCGGCGACGGAATGACACGCGTTGATTCTGCTTCATAAACGCTTCGATTGAAAGTTCACCCTTCAATACGCTGACAGTCGCCTTCTCTACTTTTTCCAGCCTCGCCGGCGTGGGTTCGCCGCTGAAATCGTGATCCTTGACCAAAAACGTATCCACCACAATGCCGTCCGGTCTCGTCACGATCTGGGCATCAAGCACACGCAGGCCCTTGGCAGCCAACACGCCCGTCACTTTCATAAAGATCCCGGACGCCACGGACTCGAAGGCAATGAGCGAATACTCGCACACTTTCAATTCGCGGTTGTAGGTCGATTCGACCCTGGGACGTTCCAGGGTCAAGGACCGGATGGCGGACAGGTGGGCGATGATTCGATCTTTCGCCGTTCCGGAAAGGTAGCGCGCCGGAAAGGCTTGCAATTGACTCCTGACCCATTCGCGGTTCGGAGCACCCTGCCCCCCGGTCGCCTGCCCACCTGCTTCAACGCGAGAGAGGCTCACTTCCCAAGCCGCCATGACCTCGTTTGTCACTAGCTCGACGTCCGAAGCGAATCCCACCTGCTCGCCTTGTCCGGACACCTCAGGAAGCGACAGAAAATAGAGTTCGATCAGCAACGCCTCTTTCCATTTGGTCAGCATGTCCGGCCCTACCGCCGCAATGTCCGCGGCCGTCAGGAGCAGGAGTTGTTTCAAGCGTTCGGGACTTTCCACGGCCCGACAAAACGTCTGCCGCACTTTTTCATCATGCGGATCACGTCGAAAGGCAGTTTTCGCCATCAGCAGGTGCTCATGAACCAGAAACTCCAGGGTCCGGGCTTCTTGTGCGTCAAGTTTCAATCTGAGGGATACGTCCTGGGCGATCTTTTTGCCGACTTCACTGTGGTCTTCAGGGAGACCTTTTCCTACGTCATGAAGCAGCACGGCCAAGTGCAGGAGATCTTTCTCTTGAATCTCCTGGTAAACCGTACCCAACCTTCCGGGTTGCTTCCCCAACGTCTCGACTTTTTTCACGGCCATGAGGCTGTGTTCGTCCACCGTATATTTGTGGTATTGGTTGAATTGCATGAGACCCCGTACACGACCAAAGGCGGGAATCAGTTTTTCCAGAACGCGGGCCTGATGCATCAACGTCAAGGTATCGGCAACTGCATCGGGTCCCGACAATATTTCTCGAAATCGAAGGCTCACGGCCGGGGAGGCAAACAGGTGGTCGGGCATGCTTTCCATGTGGCGATGAATTTCTTCCAGCACAAGACCGTCAATCGGCACTCCTTGTTTTTGCGCGACCTGAAAGAGGCTCAAGAGACGTTCCGGGGCATCAAGGACCTGCATGAGTTTGTCGTCATGGATGGACACCCTCCCGTCAACCGTTTGAAAAAAGCCGTCGACCAACGGAGACGGCCACAGTCGTTTGAGGCGAGTCCAGAGATTTGCGGAACCTGCACGCTCCACGAAGCGCATCGCGCGCTGATGAATGCCGGTGGTCAGGCGATAATACTGCTGCATGAACTGTTCAACGCCCAGCAGGTGCGGTTCATCGTGATAACCGAACTCCTCGGCCATGCGCACTTGTTCGTCGAACGACAGGATTTCCTGGGCGCGCCCCGCGCCCAAATGAAGCACGGCGCGCACCTTGAATAGAAACTCTCTCGCTTCGAGCAAGGCCGTATAATCCTGATGCGCCAAGACTCCACGATCGACCAGCCCCTGCAACGTGACGGCCTGATACCGGGCCATGCCAACCCATTGCAGCAAGTGAACGTCTCTTAACCCCCCTTTGCTTTTCTTGACGTTCGGTTCCAGGAGAAACACAGTCTCTCCGAATTTGGCATAGTCCTGTTCCCGCTCTACGAGTTTCTCACGGATGAAATTCCCTACTCGTCTGCCCAACACGCGCTTGGCAAACCGTCGCTGAAACTCTTGAAAGACGACCGCGTTGCCGACTAAAAACCGTGACTCCATCAGCGCAGTTTTGGCCGACAGGTCCCCTTCTGCCACGACCATGCAATCGTGAATCGACCGAACACTATGACCCACCTGAAATCCCAAATCCCACAAGTGGTGAAAAACCTGCTTCGAGAGGTCCTGGGCAAGCGTTTCACCGCCGGCGCGATACAGCATCATGACATCGATATCGGAATACGGCGCCAGTTCATGGCGCCCGTATCCACCCACGGCCACCAGACAACAGTGCTGCATGCCCGAGGACGCATCGCCGCTCCGCTGCCTGATCACACTTCGATACCTGCCGATCAGGACCGTATCCACGAGGGAGGTAAAATCTGACACGACTTCTATCCCGGACGCTCCTGCGCGCAATCGCCCGAGCATACCTTCGCGACGCGCGTCGAGGACGGCTTGTGTAGAAGGCGCACCCGATTGAAACAAATCCACTGTTTGTTCCACGTGTTCCTGATTCACGAACGTCTTGGTATGAAAATAGCCAACGACACCCTTATTTGTCATTCCGAGCGAAGCGAGGAATCTCTCCCTCGATAACCCAGCGCCTCAACGACGAGATCCTTCGCTTCGCTCAGGATGACAACTTGTACTATTTTCATTTCTTGGTGTGCAGGCCGCAAGCCTGCATGAAGGATTCCTGTGCCGTTGCTATCTATCACGCTCCCGATTTCCTCCTGAACATTGTTCGTCAATGCTTGACGTATCGATTGGTGATCGGCATCCGCCGATCCTTCCCCAATGCTTTTTGCGTGATCTTGATCCCGATCGGAGCTTGACGACGTTTGTATTCACTACGATCGACCATGGCCATCACGTGCTTGACGGTTTGCAAGGGAAAACCCCTGCCGACGATTTCCTGAAGAGAACAGTCTTGTTCGACGTACGCTTCCAGAATGGGGTCAAGGACTCCATAAGGCGGCAACGCGTCCTGGTCGATTTGTCCGGGCTTGAGTTCGGCCGACGGCGCACGGTCGATGACCCGTTGAGGAATCACAACCCTGCCGTGGGTATCAACGGCCTTCAAGTTCCGGTACCGTGCCAGGTCATACACCAGGATTTTGGGGACGTCTTTGATCACGGCAAAACCGCCGGCCATATCTCCATACAAAGTGGCATACCCGACGCTCATTTCGCTCTTGTTGCCGGTGGTCAGAACCAAGTGGCCGAACTTGTTGGACAAGGCCATGACAAGGGTACCACGGATGCGCGCCTGGAGATTTTCTTCCGTGACGCCGGACGCGCGTTCTCCGAACGTCGGAGACAGGGCCCTGACGTATTGCTTCCAGAGACGTGTAATCGAAAGAGTCAATAACTCCACGCGTAGAGCCTTCATCAGGGCCTTGGCGTCGCTGTGGCTTTCCCGCGAGGTAAACGGTGAAGGCATGAACACCCCCGTCACCCGGTCGAGGCCGAGGGCATCGGCGGCAATCACCGCAGTCAAGGCCGAATCAATTCCTCCGCTGACCGCGACTAACACGTGCCGAAAACCGTTCTTCCTCACGTAGTCGCGAACCCCCGTTACCAGGGCCTGATAGATTTCTTCCAAATCATGAGGCAAGTCTCGATTTTTCAACGGCACTGGCTTTTTCGTTTTCCGTTGCTCCACCGAAGACAGTCTGACTCGCTTAACGGGATACTGTTGACTGGCCCGTGTTTTCCGACCAGCCGGACGCGCTCCTCCATCGAAAAACAAGTCGGCCACAAGCAACTCTTCTTCAAAGGCTGCGGCACGCGCGACGACCTGCCCCTTTCGATCGACAATCATACTGTTGCCATCAAACACGACTTCGTCTTGTCCTCCGACCATGTTGGTGTAACTCACCACCACGTTATTCTGCTTGGCACGTTCCGCCAACATGCGTTGCCGCGTTCTGACCTTGCCCACGTGATAGGGGGAGGCGTTAATATTCAGGATCAATTGCGCGCCGCCGACGGCCACCTGATCGCAGGTAGGCCCACCGGCGTACCAGATATCCTCACAAATGTTCACGCCGAACCGCACTCCCCGGATTTGACAGACCAGGGCTTTTTGACCAGGCGAAAAATACCGGCTTTCATCAAACACCCCGTAATTCGGCAGGAACGTTTTTTGACAGGTGGCCGCGACCTGCCGATCATGAATCACCGCGGCCGCGTTGAAGACCTGCCGGAGCCCCGAGGGAACAACGAAGGATGCTCTCTCCCGCGGACGAGTCTTTCCTCCCCCTTCAACGTATCCGACGACCACGGTGAGGTCCCGGCACTGAGTCGTCAACCACCGGAGAGCGCGAGCCGTGTCGCGGAGAAAACTCGGCCGCAAGACCAGATCTTCCGGCGGATAACCCGTGACGGCCAATTCCGGGAAGACGACAATATCCGCTCCCGCCCGACGAGCGTCCTTCACCCACGAGCCTATCGCACGCACGTTCCCATCCACGTCGCCCACGACGGGATTCATCTGAACCATGGCAATTCGGCAAGTTCGCATCATAAAAAAACGCCCTCTTCCCATCCAGGGAAGGAGGACGCCTTTGTCCAACACCATCAAGCAATCGTCTTCGGATCTTGTACCAACGACCCAAACAACCTGTCAAGAATGCCTGTCAGTTAATAACCTCCTCGCCCCTTGAGACTTGTCTTTTATCTTTCTCTGTCATCTTCGACATCTTTAATCGAGGATCCAGTACCTTTTGTCTTTTCTTAACCCCCTCGCCACTTGAGGGAGAGGGCAGGGGTGAGGGGTCCCCAGTGGATCGGGTTAGCCCTGAGTTTGTCGAAATAGGTGGCAGTGCCACGTCATACAAGATTTCGGATGAGCGAGCAGACAGGCGACGCTTCGCTCCTCGGACCGACGGAGTTCCCGAGCTTCTCTCGTCAAATTTGCTTGAGCATATGGTCGTAGTCCGCGTGCGAACCGATCCAGAACCACAACATGCCCGCCTCGTCGCGCTTACCGACGGCTCGATAATTCTTCGTGATGCGCACGGGTCAGTCCCTTACGGTCTTCGTCGTCGGCTTGGACCGCAAGTTGTTCGAGCACGTCGGGCGAGTTGGCGAACGCCACGTCCCAGCGCGCGTCATCTTCGATCTCGTCCAGAATCAGGGTCGCAATGGCATTCTGCCGGTCCGCAGGCAGTTGCCGCGCCCGGGCTATGGCTTTGTCAAACGGTTCGCTCATAAAGAACTCCGTCTCCAGACGACTCCGAATCGGTCCACAACGTTCATGGGCCCGACAAACCGCTCTGAATATAAGCTTGCTTCCGCTCTTCGTCAAGCCAATGTATAGGTCCAACACCCTCAAGGGGCGAGGGAGTAAAAGACACTGGCTCCCCGATCGGGGTCGGGGATGGCAGGAGGAAAAAAGGTGGAAACAATATTTGTTGTTCCCTACTCCCCGCCTTCCAGTTCTCCGGCCAGGATGATGGCTTCGGCGATTTCGCGCATGGATTTTCGCATGTTCATACTTTGGCGCTGAATCAACCTGAATGCGTCGGCTTCGGATAGTTTGCGGGAATGCATGAGGTGGCCCTTGGCTCGTTCGACGAGTTTTCTGACGGTCAGGGCTTCCTGCATTTCAAATGATTTTTCCATGAGACGCGTATGCTCAATAGCCACCGCCGCCTGGTTGGCAATGGCCTGCATGATTTTGATTTCCTTGTCATCGAACGCATGCAACGTGGAGGTGTAGGTATTGAGCACGCCGATCACCTTTTCCTTGCTCATCATGGGCACCGACAAAAGCGAACACAACGACTCCCGTTTGGCCAGGTCCTGGTAAAAGAACTCTTGTTCCTTCTTCACGTCGGACACGTAGATCGGCCGTTGTTCCTTGACCACCCGCCCGCTGATGCTCTGGCCGATCTTGAGCGGAGGTTTCCGGCGATACGCCTCACTCAGGCTCTGAGTCGCAGCAATGTGCAACCGCTGGTTCTCTTCGTCAACCAACATCAGCGAACAGATCGTCGAATCCATCATCTGGGCCGTTGTCGTCACGATCAATTGCAGCACCTCCTCGATCACGCGATTGGAGGCCACGGTTTCCGATACCCGGGACAGGGTATCCAGTTGCAGCGTTTGCCGCTTCATTTCGTCGTACAAGCGAGCGTTCTCAATGGCGCCCCCGACTTGGTTTGCAATCGTCGACAGCAGTGCCAGTTCGGCGTCCTGATACCGCCTCGCCCGTTTGTGTTGCACGTTAATGACTCCGATGACGTTGCTTTTGGTGACGACCGGAAGCGACACGAACGCCTGGTACCTGTCTTCCGGCAGGTTGTGAAACAACTTGAACCGCGGATCGTCACTCGCGTGACGAGGAATAACCACCGGCACCCTTTCCTGGGCCACCCAGCCCGTAATCCCTTCTCCCAACCCCACAGAAATCCGGCCGATGAGTTTGGGATGGGGATTCTTGGATGACCGCAAGACAAGTTCATCCCGGTTCTCCGAGACGAGATACAATAAACAGGAATCAGCTTTCGTCACTTCGACCACAACCTCGACGATCTGTTTGAGCACCGCTTCCAGATCGAGCGTGCTGCTGATCGACTCACTGATCCGGTACAGCACTTCGACTTCCCGTGTCCTTTCGCGCAGGACGGCCTTGACGTCCTGCGGGGAACGCCTGGGAGGGTTTTTTGTCGAAGATTTTTTTGTTGCAGTCATCTCAATAATTCCCAAATCTCTACCCCACCCGGCCTCCCCTTACAAAGGGGAGGGGAAGATGCGGCAGCCACAACCACAAAAAACAAAGACTCTGGATCCCCGATCGGGGTCGGGGATGACAACAAGGAGATTCATCGCTACGCTCAGAACGACAATTCTGGCAAAGCGAGCCCTTCATTCTGTCAACGAATAACTGAACCCATACAAGAAGACCGTGCTCACCTCAACTGCGCATACCATTGTCTCACGGCGCGCGGGTCCAGCGGCATGACCTGAACGTTACCGATCGACCTGGGCAGGACGCAATGGATGGTTCCACCTACCACTTTTTTATCGTGGCCCATGGCCCCCCAGAATTTCAAAAAACCGTGGGCCGGCATGCGCACGGGAAGGCCCGTTCTCTGTATCAGGGTCCGTTGTCGGTCTACCACGGCCGGTGAGCACAACTTCAAATGATGGGCCAGGAGGGCTTCATGCACCATACCGATGCCCACGGCTTCGCCATGGATATATTTTCGGTACCGGCTCAGGGATTCCAACGCGTGACCGATCGTGTGTCCATAATTCAAAATGCGGCGCAGACCCGATTCCCGTTCATCCTTGCCTACCACCTTCGCTTTGATCTCGCAACAACGCTTCACAACCGTTTGGACGTCTGTCTCCCGCATATCGAGAATGTGTTCCATTCGGTCTTCCAAAAACGCAAAAAATTTTCTATCGGCAATGACCCCATATTTAATCACTTCGGCCAATCCGGCTAACCACTCACGCCTGGGCAGGGTTCGTAACGTATTCGTATCGGACACCACGAGCGCCGGCTGGTAAAACGCGCCGATCAGGTTTTTACCCGAGGGATGGTTGACGCCGGTTTTCCCACCCACGCTGGAATCCACCTGAGCCACCAGCGTGGTCGCCACTTGAATGAAAGGGATACCTCGTAGATACATCGACGCGGCAAAGCCCGTAATATCGCCAATGACGCCTCCACCCAACGCCACGAGCGCAGACCGGCGTTCGAACCGATGATTGACGAGTTCATCGACGATGTACGAGGCCCACCGAAGCGTCTTGGTTCGCTCACCCTCCGGAATGCTGATCACGTGACAGGTGAAGCCCGCTTTGACAAGCGCCCGTTTGAGCGATGCCCCATACAAACGTGCCAGCGTTGGATTAGTCACGACGCCGACTTTCCCGGACAGTCCCAACGACTGCAAATACTTCCCCGTCCGGCGAAGACTGCCGGGAGCAATCACAATGTCGTAGCTCCGCTTGCCGAGACCAACTTTGACGATTTCATGAGAGCGAGTCATGCGCAGACCTGCACTCGGCTTTTCCGGTTGAACGATACCATCGGTTGAAGTTGAGGCAAGAGGCTAAAAATTCTTCACGTATTCCTGGTAGGCGTCGAAATTCCGTTTCATCTCATCGATGCTGTCGCCGCTGAACTTTTCCAGCATGGCATTCGCCATTTCATAGGCAATGACGGCTTCCCCTACCACGCCGGCCGCGGGTACCGTACAGATGTCAGAACGTTCCACCGTGGCTTCGAAGGGTTTCTTCGTCTGGATATCCACACTGTTCTTCGGTTGATACAGGGTGGCAATCGGTTTCATGGCAACCCGCACGACAATGGATTGTCCATTCGTCATACCGCCTTCCAATCCACCGGCATGATTGGTCTTTCGAGCAAAACCGGGCTTGATTTCACTGGGATAAATGTCGTCATGCACTTCAGATCCCAAGCGACATGCGGACTCGAACCCCATGCCGATTTCCACGCCTTTCATGGCCTGGATACTCATGGTCGCCATGGCCAACCTCGCGCTTAGACGCCGGTCCCACTGCGCGTAACTGCCCAATCCGATCGGAGGATTAGTCACAACCACTTCGAAAATACCGCCCAATGAGTCACCGTTCCGTTTCGCCAATTGAATTTGCTCGATCATCTTTATATTCGCTTCCGGATCAGGACATCGCACCTGAGACTGCTCAGCCAATTCATACGCTGCCAGGGGGTCGTCCACCGGCGGAATCGCCACGGAACCGATACGGGTCGTATAACTGACCACCCGCATATCAAATTGCGACAAGAGGGCCTTGGCCACGCCGCCGAGAGCCACCCTGATGGCCGTTTCTCTCGCACTGGCCTTTTCGAGCACGTTGCGAATGTCCCGATGACCGTATTTGATAGCCCCCACCAAATCGGCATGACCGGGTCGCGGGCGGGTGACGACGCGTTCTTCCGAAGGGGGACCCGGTTCGGCCGCCATGATCTCCTGCCAATTTTCCCAATCCCGATTGCGAACCAGGAGACCCAACGGATTACCCAACGTTTTCCCTTTTCGGACGCCGCAATAGAATTCCACCTGATCCTTCTCAATTCGCATCCGGCCTCCGCGACCATACCCGCCCTGCCGCCTTGCCAGATCATGATTAATCACTTCCGCGGTGAGCGGAAGCCCGGCCGGGACCCCTTCCAACACGGCCATCAATCCCTTGCCATGGGATTCACCGGCATTCAAATAACGCAACATGCAGCACCTTATCCATTTGAGGTTCCCTGAGTATTCAGGAATTCTCACCGGAACGCGGTTCTCCGACATCCGGTTCCTGATCCAACCAATACGTGTTCTCCCCTTGAGCTTTTGTCGCCCCTATCGCTGAAAGAGTCACCCCTTGTTCCGTGATGCGTTTCACGACCCGGGAATACGCGGGAAGGACTTGTCCCTGCATGACGATGAGTCGCTCACCGCCATCGAATTCCAGCACGGCCCAATGACCTTGAGCGGATGAAATAATTCCCACGACCGTCACGGTTTGAGGGCTTACGTCCACTGCCTGCGCCGGAGACCCATCCGGCGTTCGGATCACTGCCGTCGGAACAAAAGGATCGCGATAGTGATCCGAGCGATAACTCAACGAGGCTACAGGCTTTTGTGTGTTCGTCACCATCTGCTCATCCGGTCCTGCCTGAACTCCGGCAACGCTCCCGCACAGGAAACACGTGAGCACTAGAACAACGCGCATCATGAGGCTGCGCCCCTACCCTGTGCTTGTTCCGGCAATCGACTTCTCCCTTGGTTCGACCTCCGCAACCTGAAAACCCGTTAATTCAATGGAGGCTTGAATAGGATGCCCGGGGGTTGCCTCACTCCGTTCCCGTGCGTGAAAATCCAGCGACTTCAACGGTAACGTGTTCGGCAGCATTTGAAGCTCTTCGAGAAAATGGGCAAGCGCATGATACCCTCCCTCGGCCCGAAGCCGAATCGTGACGCGATGCAGGTTCGTTTCCGGTAGTGGGACGGGCTCTTCAAGCTCCCAGGACCTGAGCGCCACGTCAACCGATTGCGCTTTACCCACAATACCCACGAGCATATGATCCATGGGGGTCGCCAACAGTTTCTTCTCAGTTGTGAGCCGGCTCGTGAGGCTATCAATTTCCTTTTTGAGCGTTGCCAATTTTCGATCTGGTTTTGACGTTGCGAGTTGGTGATCGAGGGATCGAATGGTTTGTTGAAACGCCAGGGCGCGTTCCCGTTGAGGCTCCACGACGAATTGAAACAGGATGATCGACGTCAACCCTGCACAGAGAAACAAGAGCATGGTCTTATGGCTCTTGGGCGTGTCTTCCACCCAATCAAGAATTCGTTCCACCATGCTTCGGCGAGTTCATCCATACGTTCATGGAAAATTGAAATAGATCCGGCAGTTGCGCATGAGGGCCGGCACCGACGACATCGACCGGTCCAAGCCCCTTTTCGAAATTTTTTGCGAGTTTCAATACGTCCTGGAGGGACAGGGCAACACCTGACAACGTGACCTTTTCATCTTTTGCCTGAAGGTGCAGCAACCACACGTCCAGAGGATCAACCACTCTGCTGATGATCGACAGCAGGCGAATGGGGCTATCCAACTCACTCGTCAAGGCGTTGACTCTTTCTTCTTGGGCTGCCATGGCCTGTCGTCGTTCTTCCAGCGCCAAAACCTCCTGCATGGTTGTTTGCAGCAACGCGACACGGCCCTGTTTGTCTTGCATCTCCCGTTCAAGCCGTTGCGTTGCCTGAGTGACATCGATGGCAACCCATCCCCAAAACACGCAGACGCTCGCCATGAAGCAGACCCCCGCAAACAATTCCAGCTTGGCGCGCTTACGCGCCAGAGGCTCATCGTATCGTTGGCCTTTCAATAAATTAATGCTAACCATGGTTGTCCTGATGAAGAGCCAACCCGACGGCTACCCCTCCGAGATGGGCCGACGCCCATAGACGGTCCTGGCAATCAGGCGAACATTCGATTTCCTCAAAAGGATTGAACGGGAGAGCCGGAATTCCCAACGCGTCGTGCAACTCAGTTCGCAATCGTGGATCATGCGATTGCCCTCCGCACAGAAACAGCTTTTCCACGTCGAGTTCAGGGTAACGCTCCAGGACAGACTCGAAACAGCATTTGGTTTCCCTCACGATCTCCGCCATTGCCGATGGATTCTCAGGGTAACCGGTCCCAGCCAGAGATGAACTATGCCGGATAGGGCCTTCGACGACCACCGCGTCACCGTCAGTCAGGCTTGATGACGTTTCTTCAAACGTGACGTCCCGGATCACGAGCGGCTGCTCATCGTGAACAAAGATGAGGTTCATTCCACCGGCGCCCACGTTGGCAACGGCAAACGACTTTCCCCTGAAGGCCCGACGTGTTTGCATAATCGTCTTCATCAACGCAAGGCCATCGACGTCACACACGACCGGATGAACCCCAATTTCTTCCAACAACGTTTTTCGGCTTTCAACCACCTGCTGTTTGGCGGCCACCAGCAACAATTCCAACTCCTTTGAGACAGATCGAGGTTGGGGCAGAATCCAATAATCAAAATAAATGTCATTCATGGCATAAGGGATGTATTGATGACCTTCCCACGTCAAATATTCATCAAGGGCATCTGTTTGGACACCAGACACGCGTATCCGTTTCACCATCACCGAGGGTCCGGATACGGAGATGGCCACGGGACTGCCGAGGAGACCACATCCTTGAAGCAGATTGCTGAGTGCGGTTTTGAGTCCGGAATATTGCCGGCTCGCCCCCTCTTCCACAAACGTGGATCCAAGACGACGCACGCTAAATCGTTTGAGACGATACCGGCCAGCACGTTGCTCAAGCTGAACCAGTTTGACAGTGGAAGACCCGATGTCCAATCCGACACGGGTCTGCGATCGTGAGAATACCTCGGTCCATTTCCGGAGTCGTTTCGTCATCGGCTGTCAATGGCGACGGTTCGCCTGCCGCCGCAGGCACAATCCTTGAGGTTCCGCACAAAGAATTAAACCCTACACTGTTATCAATTGAGCGTCAAACAAGAGCGATTTGGGCGCGATTCCTGCGCCCGCCGTGAGGAAACGCTCTTGCCGGAAGAACGAGACGTCAATATTCCGAACGATCCAGGTCCCGGTGACTGAGGGTGACACGATAGCCTAACACTCCGAACAGTTCCTTCACCTTGTTGGCAATGGCGACGGAACGATGCCTTCCGCCAGTACAACCAATGGCAATGGTTAAATAACTTCGTTGTTCTCGTTCAAACAGGGGAAGGAGAAAGGCGAGAAAATTCCTCATATGTTCGAGAAAATCTTGTGCCTCTTTGTTGCCGAGCACGTACTGCTGGATGTTTTTTTCATTTCCGGTTAACGGCTTCAACTCGTGAACAAAATGTGGATTTTGTAAAAACCTGACGTCAAACACGAGGTCGGCTTCGTAGGGCACGCCAAACTTGTAGCCGAACGTGAGCACAAATATCTTCATCGAATGCCGGTGCTCATGGTCGCCGTACTGCTGGAACATCCAATCGCGAAGTTCATGCACTGTCAACTTCGACGTATCCAGAACCCGGTCAGCACGAGCACGCAATTCACCAAGGTGCTGCCGTTCGAGCCGAATCCCTTCAAGCACAGGCTGCCGGGGGAGAAGCGGATGGGGGCGACGGGATTCGGAAAATCGACAAGTCAAGACCGCGTCATTGGCTTCCAGATACAACAGTTCCACGACAGAAACGTTTGCTTGAAGCCGTTCAAGATTCCCGGAAAAATCCGAAAAGAATTCGCGTTCGCGAATATCAATGCACAAGGCTATCTTTCGAACCGTGTGACTGCGCTGGCTGCAGAATTCTGCAAATGAAAGGAAAAGCGGCGGTGGGAGATTGTCGACGCAGAAAAACCCTATATCCTCGAGACATTTCAGAGCTTGGGTTTTTCCGGAACCGGACAAACCACTGACGATCACGAGATGCAATGCACGTTCCGGTGCAATATCAGTCACGGCGACCTATGCGGCGTCCTGATTACATCCGTTTCCGCTGGCTGGCCGGGGCGATGTTGAGTTCAGCCCGATATTTGGCAACCGTCCGCCTGGCAATGACAATTCCCCTGGCGCGTAACCTCGAGACAATTTCCTGATCTTTCAAAGGTTTCCCGGGATTTTCCTGCCCAACCATTTCGCGGATCAACTCACGAACGGTGACCGAAGATAAATCTTCAGCACCTGGTTCCGCACGCTGAATACCGGCGTTGAAGAAAAATTTCAGTTCCAACATGCCCTGGGGACAATACATGTATTTATTCGTCGTTACCCGACTGATCGTCGACTCATGCATGGCCACGTCTTCGGCCACCTGCTTCAGGACAAGCGGTTTCAAATATTGGATGCCTTTTTCCAAAAAGGTCTTCTGGAATTTGATTAAACTTTCAACCACTTTCAGAATCGTTTTGTTTCTCTGCTCAAGACTGCGGATAATCCACTGCGCCCCACGCAGTTTGTCCTCCAAGTACGTCTTCGTGGTATCTCCATCTCCTCGTTTCGTTCCTAACATCTCAGTATAATACGGATTAAGGCGCACACGGGGCATTCCATCGTCATTGAGGACTACCCGCCATTTGTCTTCATCCTTGAAGACAAACACGTCAGGCACGATGACTTGGTTATTGTCGGAACTATAGGGACGACCCGGTTTCGGTTCCAGCCCTTCAATAATATGCACGGCTTCCACAATTTCTTCGACGGATCTCCCAACCGTTTTGGCAACAGAGGCGTATCGCTTTTTCTGGAGATCGTGAAGATGGTCCTTGATAATCAGTTCAAGCAGTGATTCTTGGCGAGCACCGTCGTGTACAAATCCGTTGCTGACGGGTTTATGCAAGTGGCGAAGTTGAATCAATAAACATTCCTGAAGGTCCCGGGCCGCGACCCCGATCGGATCGAACGTTTGAATCAAGGATAACACGGAATCCACCTTGGCGACGGAGACCCGCGTTTCTTCGGCAATTTCCTCTATTGACGTTCGAAGGTACCCGTCTTCATCAAGATTACCGATAAGCATATGGCCGATAGCTTTTTCTTCCTCATCTTCGGAAGAAAGCCGCAACTGCCACAACAGGTGATCTTCCAACGTAGCCGGTTTAGTCAGCGTTTGGTCATAAGAAGGAAAATCTCCCTCCGGGAACGTTCCGGACCCTTCACTCCTTGGACGCCAATCACTTTCAAAATAGTCTTCCCACCCCCCCGGCGAGAGCGGTTCGGAAAATTCATTAACGTCGCCTGATTCGATCTCACCACCTGCGTCACGGTCAACGGTCGCAACGCTCCCGTTGGCTTCTTCTGTTCCACCCGCGACCACCTCTTCCGGCATTGGCGCATCTCCTTCGTCCGCATCAGCACTCAACTCCTCAAGGATCGGATTCTCCAGTATATGTTGAGAGAGGACCTGCTGTAATTCCAGTCTGGATAACTGCAAGAGTTTGATAGCTTGTTGAAGTTGGGGCGTCATCACCAACTTCTGACTGAGCCGAAGATCGAGTTTGAGTTCCATCGTCGCTATGCCGACCAGCTTGAAACGTTCAGAGTCGAAAGCGTTCTCCTAGGTAGATTTCTCTAACCTTGGGGCTCCTGACAATGGCTTCTGACGTGCCTGCATCGAGGATCGTTCCTTCATGAATGATATACGCCCGATCGGTTATGGAAAGCGTTTCTTGCACGTTGTGATCCGTCGTCAGGATACCGATGTTTTTTCTTTTCAGGGACTGAATGATTTTTTGGATGTCGGCGACCGCAATGGGATCAATTCCGGCAAATGGTTCATCCAATAACAAAAACCGGGGAGTCGTCGCCAAAGCCCTCGTGATTTCCAACCGACGACGCTCACCGCCGGAAAGCGTGAAAGCTTTGCTGTTCCGAATATGGGCTAACCCAAGTTCGTTCAATAAACTTTCCAAACGCTCTCGACGCTCAGCACGGGAAATGTCCAGAGTCTC
Organism: Nitrospira sp. SB0677_bin_15; assembly: GCA_009842645.1. GTDB lineage: Bacteria > Nitrospirota > Nitrospiria > Nitrospirales > UBA8639 > Bin75. The sequence continues at coordinate 16,097 of VYFB01000122.1, forward strand.
CAGGACGGCATGAATATTATCTTGAACGGATAACCGGCGAAATACGGAGGCTTCCTGCGGAAGGTATCCAATGCCCAAGCGGGCCCTCTGGTACATCGGCAGGTCGGTGACCGGATCGTGATTTAGGAAAATCCGGCCATGATCAGGCTGACAAAGGCCAACCACCATGTCAAAAATCGTTGTTTTTCCTGCTCCATTCGGCCCCAATAACCCAACAATTTCTCCTGACTCAACTTCTAACGAGACACCTCGCACCGCGTCCCGTCCTTTGAAACTTTTGCACAATTCCTGAACGGAAAGGCGAGCAGACTTGCCGATGCGACCCATAGAAGCCTCGAACAAGGGCATCTGGGAAAAACGCTCTTGTTCATTGCTGGAAATCCTGGACTGCTCCATGACTGGCCGTAACAGATCAACGATGGTCCACGCCCTGGCGGCCCTTACTCTTCGAGGATGACCACGTGGGACCCGCCCTCGACGACACTTCGTTCTTCTTTTAAAAACATGGTCATTTGGGCTCCCTTGACCTTGGTCCCACCTTGCCAAGCCATCGGCGACTCCATCAGCACGAGTTTTTCTTCATCCTTGTAATACAACGCGCGTCCGCACGTCGCCTTCCCATCCGATTTCTCGATGACCACGTTACCACTGGCTTCAATGCGTTCAACTTGTCCTGCGGTCCCTTCTTCCTCCGGCTGCTGTCCAGCCTGCGCCCCTTTTTTAAACGTCACAACCATATGGTTGGCTCGCATGACGAAGTCTCTCTTCGTGAGGACCACCATTCCTTCAAAGGTCGTCTGCCTCGACTTTCCCTGGACGGTCATCGTCTGCGACGTAATCGTGGTTTGCTCTTTTTCCTCGGCAAAAGCCACAGGGATGGCCCGCGCCAAGACCAAACCACAAACCAGAATCACCATAAGCATTGACATGCCGTATTCAGGACGTAATCTGAACGTGGACATCATCGAGAACTCCTAACGTTTCTGTTTTCAACTCCGCAACCAAACCAATGCCGGTAATGATCACACCTGGACCATGTATGGTCACCGGCTTGTCCGTGCTGATGGTCTGTTCCGCGTCCACCCAGTGAACATGCGGGGTCAGGACGGTATATCCATTGGCCAACTCAATCGCAATCAAGTCTTCCTGATTGCGAAGATCAAAATCACCGTTGGCCGTATTAATTGTTCCCGCTTCAGCCTCCAACTGCATTTCTTGCTCTTGCCCCTGCCGGTCAAACAACCGAACCTGAACCTGCTTCAGCAGCACGTGCTGTTCAGACTCGTGGCTTTCGGCTCTTTGCGCTTCCACCTCCCATTGGACACGACCTTCATCACTCTGACGGTAGACAAACCCTTCCATGCCGGCGTCAATCGTCTCAAAAACCGGTTCCGTCATGACCGGGAGAGGACGATTGGACTGCATTTGCTGCAGGAGGACATACCCGAGAAAGCCCGCCAAACACAGGGTCGTCCCCCTTAGAATCCATCGAATCCATGAGCGAAACATAGGTTGGCACGTCAATAATGGCTTGGACGGAACCCGAAACACAATACCATACGCCCCCAACCAAGTAAACTAAACGGCCGTTGAGATGCGATGATGCTTGCCCGTAAACGGAAAATCTGCGAGGAGCAGACTCACGCGCCAGAGACTCCCACAAGGTCGGACACGTAAGAAGGAAGGACTGCAAAAATGCTCATGACGCCTTGTCTTCGATCATCGGTTCATCGACGGCCTCACTCACCGGTCCACGTTCGATCAACTCAACAGCCACAAGCTCCGCGGCATCCCCGGGTCGACGTCTCGTCGGAATGATCCTGACGTATCCTCCGGACCGGCGGTTGAATCGTCCGGCAACGTCGCTGAACAATTTCGAAACAACGTCTTTTTTTCTGATGAAATTCAATGCCTGTCTGCGCGCATGCAGGGAACCATCTTTCCCCAGGGTGATCATTCTTTCAGTAAAACCGCGAAGCTCTTTGGCTTTGGCCTCCGTGGTCTCGATACGTTCGTGTTCCAGTAACGAGGTGACGAGGTTCCGAAACATCGCGTGTCGGTGTTTGGAATTTCGTCCTAATTGTCTGCCTTTTTTTCGATGTCGCATGCCGTCGCTCTCTTGATAATATGTTGAGGAACCTCTGATTTACTGCACTATCGGGCGCAGGGCTACGTTGTGTCCTCGCTCAACCCTCACCTATCTCCATGATAAGCTTCGGGTTTCGCTCCGGGACGCCTTGCCCGGCATCCCGCTATCACAATAACTCAGAGGTTCCTTAATGCGATTGGTTGTTGGTCTGCACCAGGTTTTCTCGTCTAAGCCCCAAGCTCAACCCCATTTCAGCCAACACTTCCTTGATTTCATTGAGAGATTTTTTTCCGAAATTTTTGGTTTTCAGCATCTCGATTTCCGTCTTCTGCACGAGATCTTCAATCGTCTTGATATTCGCATTTTTCAGACAATTCGCCGCACGCACGGACAGTTCCAGTTCATTGACGCTTCGAGCCAAATGTTTGTCCAATTCGGCTTGTGTTTCCTCGTACGCGGAATCATGCTCCACTTCTTTCATTTCCTCGCTGGGAATGCAAATCGCCAAATGTTCGCGAAGGATGGAAGCCGATGAGGAAACGGCTTCTTGTGGGGTAATACTTCCGTCGGTCCAAATCTCAAGATTCAATTTGTCATAATCGGTCACGCGACCGACCCGAGCATTTTCCACGTGAAAGTTCACGCGCTTGATCGGGGAAAAAATCGAGTCGACAGGGATAACGCCAATGGGCAACCCTTCTTCTTTATTGCGTTCCGCAGGTACGTACCCGCGACCCGGTTTGACGATCAACTCTATGTCGAGCATCCCGTCTTTGTCCAACGTCGCGATATGCAGTTCCGGATTCAAGATGGTGATATCCGCGTCATGCTGAATATCGGCTGCACTGACTTCACCCGGCCCTTTCTTCTTTAACCGCATCGCCTTTGATTTGTCGGTATGCAGCTTCAGCCGAAGATTCTTGACGTTCAAGATGATAATGGTCACGTCTTCCGCAACACCGGGAAGGGTGGAAAATTCATGAAACGCCCCTTCGATCTTGACGGAGGTCACAGCCGCCCCGGTTAACGAAGACAGCAACACGCGTCGCAGGGAATTCCCAACCGTAGTCCCAAACCCGCGTTCAAAGGGCTCTGCCGTAAACTTTCCATAGGTAGGCGAAGCTGTTTCTTTTTCCAATTCCAGTCGCATCGGCAACTGAAAATCCTTGATCCCTTTGTTCATTGCGCTCCCTTTCACCTCAATCTGTCATAGCCGAGATATCGACTCACGTCCGGCTCGCCAACGTGTTTCCTCCTAGCGAGAATATAATTCGACAATGATCTGTTCATTGACCGGGGCTCCGATGTCATCTTTCGTCGGCAATGCCCGAATCGTCCCTTTCAAGGCGTCACGGTCACAGTCAATCCAGGTGACACCCGGCAGGTTGTCGGCGGCATCCGCCGCCGCTTTAATCGCCACCAACTCCGCACTCCTTGGCCTGACTTGAACCACGTCGCCCACGGCCGTCGTATACGAAGGAATGTCGGTTTTTCGACCATTCACCAAAATATGACCATGGTTGACCAATTGGCGAGCTTGCTTGCGCGAAAACGCCAACCCGATCCGGTAGACAACGTTATCCAAACGTCGCTCAAGTAACACCAGAAGATTCTCACCCGTCACGCCATCCTGACGTTCGGCTCGCCGAAAGATCCCCCGAAACTGGCGTTCCTGGACGGCATACATCCGGCGCAATTTCTGTTTTTCACGTAACTGCATGCTGTAATCCGTCACACGGGGACGAGATTGTCCATGTTGCCCCGGAGGATAACTTCGACGCTCGATCGCACACTTGTCGGTCATGCAACGTGTTCCTTTGAGGAACAGTTTGACGCCCTCCCTTCGACAAATCCTGCATACTGGACCACGATAATTTGCCACGTCTCTAGCCTCTCACTTTCGAAACTTCAGAGTCCACGTTGGCACGTCTGAAGGTTGAGTCCATCACCGCTTACACCCGTCGCCGTTTCGGGGGCCGGCATCCATTGTGGGGAATGGGCGTCACGTCACGAATCAAATTCACGCGTAGCCCCACGGACTGCAGCGCGCGTACGGCTGACTCACGTCCCGATCCCGGGCCATTGACGTACACGTCGATCTGACGCATACCCTGCTCCATTGCTCTTCGGCCGGCCGCTTCCCCCACGCGCGTCGCTGCAAAGGGCGTACTCTTTCTGGCCCCCTTGAAGCCCAGACCGCCCGCGTTCGACCACGAGACCGTATTGCCGCTCATGTCGGTAATGGTTACCAGTGTATTGTTGAAAGACGCCTGAATATGGGCAATACCCATTTGCACGTTTTTTTTCTCTTTTTTCCGACCTTTTTTTACGCTCATGGTGTCACCTGGGCGGCTGTTTACTTTTTGGACCTGCCGATAGACGCCCGTTTCCCTTTCCGGGTTCGTGAATTCGTTTTGGTTCGTTGACCACGAACGGGAAGCCCCCTGCGATGACGAAGCCCTCGATAGGTTCCCGTATCGATCAGTCGTTTGATGCTGAGAGTGATTTCCTTTCGAAGATCCCCTTCGACGGTGTAATCTTTATCGATTGTCTCACGAAGTTTGACAATGTCTTCCTCACGAAGATCCTTGACGCGCACGTCGCAATCAATGCCGGTCTTCTGCAAAATCTGCCTCGCGTTCCACGGTCCGATCCCGTAAATATAGGTCAAGCCTATCTCAATGCGTTTACCCACGGGAAGATCGACGCCTGCTATCCGAGCCATGTCTCCTCCTTCTTCACCTAACGAGGTCTTCCACCTTACCCTTGCCTCTGCTTGTGGCGAGGGTTACTGCATCGGACCCGAACGATACCTCGTCGTCGGAAGACAATACATTTTGAACACATCGGTTTGACTGACGATTTGACTTTCATGAGAGCTGACTCTCCTCGCTATTTGAAACGATAGGTGATCCGTCCCCTCGTGAGATCATACGATGATAGCTCCACGGTCACTTTATCGCCTGGAAGAATCCGAATAAAGTGCATCCGCATCTTCCCTGAAATATGTGCCAAGATCTTATGACCACTCTCCAATTGAACCCGAAACATGGCATTGGGCAACGTTTCCATGATCACCCCTTGTACTTCAATGACGTCTTCCTTTGCCATCAGCCTAAAATCGCATCGCTATGAATTGACGCTTACCTGTTCCTTGGCCGTCGTCAAAATCACGGGTGGCCCTTCGGGTTGGACCGCCACGGTATGTTCAAAATGCGCCGACAGGCTCCCGTCTTTGGTGACGGCGGTCCATTGGTCGTCCAACACTTGCACCTGCGGCCCCCCGACGTTCACCATGGGCTCAATAGCCAACACCATCCCAAACTGAAGACGCGAGCCTTGCCCCGGACGTCCATAATTGGGAACTTGCGGTTCCTCATGAAGTCGACGTCCGATCCCATGCCCCACAAAATCCCTCACGACGGAAAACCCGTGTGCTTCGACGTAATTTTGAATCGCATGCCCGATGTTGGACAGCCGGTTGCCGACCCGGGCTTGATCGATCCCTTTATACATCGCCGCTTCTGTCACCTTGAGCAGAGTTTCGACGTCTTCCGAAACCTGACCTACGGGGACCGTCACGGCCCCATCACCATAAAATCCCTGAACAATCGCTCCCAAGTCAAGCCCAACGATGTCCCCTTCCTTTAGCTCCCGGTTGGATGGAATCCCATGAACGACTTCATGATTCACCGAAGCACAGAGGGTGTTGGGGAAACTCTGGTATCCCTTGAAGGCCGGAACGCCTCCGTGGTCACGAATGAACGTCTCTGCCAGTTCGTCCAAATATAACGTGGTGATCCCAGGCCTGACCGCCTGTTGCAGGACCTGATGCGCATCAGCCACAATCTTCGAAGCTTGGGCCATCAGCGCAATTTCCTCTTGGTTCTTGAGCATGATCATGAAACGCTACGCCCCGGACAGCAATGTCAATAACCGCTCTTGGACCTCTTCAACGGGTCCCGTGCCGTCCAATTCGGCCAGCACGTTTTTCTCTTGATAGTAATCAATCAAGGGAGCCGTTTGTTCTTCATACACCATCAGCCTCGATTCCACCGTTTCCCGTTTATCGTCGCTACGTTGAACGAGGGCCGCCCCACATTCGTCACAGCGCCCCTCCTGCTTGGGCGGCACGTAATCAACGTGATACACCGCCGAGCAAGCAGAACAACTTCTTCGTCCGCTCAGCCGCTTCACCACTTCCTCTCGATGGATGACAAAATAGATGACTCGATCCAGCGCCGACTCCTGATTTTGAAGGATACCTGACAAGGCGTCAGCCTGAAGAATGGTTCGCGGAAATCCATCAAGAATAAATCCTCTTTCGCATTCGGAGGACGCGATTTTTTCCGCGACGAGGCCGATTACCACGTTGTCGGGCACAAGCTCTCCTCGCGTCATGTACTGCTGCGCTTCAAGCCCCAACGGCGTCTTCTTGGCCACACCCGTTCGCAATAAGTCCCCCGTGGAAATTTTGGGGATCACCAGTTTGGCCGCAGCCATTTCAGCCTGCGTGCCCTTGCCCACTCCGGGCGCACCGAGAAAAACCAGTCGCATAGCGTGCTAACCGCTCCGGCCTTTCAATCGTCCCTTGGCCAAGAACCCTTCATAATTTCGCATCAGCATGTGAGACTCAATTTGCTGGGCGGTATCCAACCCGACCCCCACGACAATCAACAACGAAGTTCCTCCGAAATAAAATGGCACGTTCAACTTATATATCAACAATTCCGGAATCACACAGACAATTGCCAAGTAGATGGAACCGGCAAACGTAATCCGGGTGAGAACCCGGTAGATATAATCGGCCGTTCGCTGCCCAGGACGAATGCCGGGAATAAACCCTCCATACTTTTTCATGTTGTCCGACATATCGACCGGATTCAACACGACCGCCGTATAGAAAAAACAGAAGAAAATAATCAGACCCACGTACATCAACGTATACACGACCGATCCCGGGGCCAAATGCGCCCCCAAGGCCTGCACCCACGGCACCTGTATAAATGAGGTGATCGTGGCCGGAAAGGCAATAATCGAAGACGCAAAAATCGGCGGAATCACGCCTGCCGTATTGATTTTCAAGGGGATATGAGTGCTTTGCCCCCCATACACCCTGCGGCCGACAACCCGTTTGGCATATTGAACCGGAACCCGTCGTCTTCCGCTTTCCAGGAACACGATAGCCGTAATCACGGCCAACATGCTTACGACCAACAGGATCAGGAAGAGCAGGCTCAGTTCCCCGACCCGGTACATTTCAAAGGTTTGGGCAACTGCGCTTGGAAGACGGGCGACAATCCCGGCGAAAATGATCAGCGAGATGCCGTTCCCCACCCCGCGCTCGGTGATTTGCTCACCCAACCACATGAGAAACGCGGTTCCCGCGGTCAGAGTAATCACGGTCATGAACCGAAACGGCCAGCCCGGCTCCAACACGTATTGACCGCCGTTCATGCCTTCGAGTCCCAAGGCAATCCCGAATCCCTGGATCAGGGCAATCCCGATAGTCCCATAGCGGGTATATTGAATGATGGTTTTTCTTCCTCGTTCACCCTCCTTGGCCAGTTTCGATAAATGCGGGATCACCACGGTCAAGAGTTGCAGGATAATCGACGCACTGATGTAGGGCATGATGCCCAGGGCAAAAATCGTTAACCGTGACAGCGAACCTCCGGAAAAAATATCCAGGAACCCGAGAAGGGCTCCGCCTTGATCCAATAAGAATTGCGCCAATTCATCATTGTTGATCCCCGGAGTCGGAATATGAGCCCCAATCCGGTACACAGCCAACATTGCCAACGTAAACAGGACACGGCTACGTAACTCCGGTATTTTAAGGATGTTCTGGAAGCTCGTAATGAGCCGTTCAAGCACGGCCGATGACCTTGGCTTGTCCGCCCGCCTGTTCAATTTTCCGAAGAGCCGACTGACTGAATTTATGCGCTTCAATAGTCATGGGCTTGTCCAGCTCTCCCACACCAAGAATCTTGATGGGCATTGACTGCTTCTTAACAATTCGCTTCTCATACAGGACTTGCAGGGTCACGTTTTGGTCGAGGACAGCAAGGGTTTTGAGATTGACCACGGCGAATTTCGTACGAAACGGATTGTGAAATCCTCGTTTGGGCAACCTCCGTGCGAGCGGCATTTGACCACCTTCAAATCCCGCAACGTTCGCCCGCCCGGAACGGGCAAGCATACCCTTATGCCCCTTGCCGGCCGTCTTGCCCAACCCCGAGCCCGGACCTCGCCCCAAACGTTTTTTCGATTTCCTGGAGCCTGGCGCCGGCTGCAATTGATGGAGTTTCATTGCTCGTTGACCTCAACGAGATGCTTGACCTTTCGAATCAACCCCAATACCTGGGGCGTCTTGGGGCGCTGCACCGTTTGATGGAGCTTTCGCAAACCGAGCCCTTGTAAATACAGGCGCTGTTTATAGGGTCGCCCGATGGGACTATGCTTCAACGTAATGGATAGTTGATCAGCAGATTGAGACACGGCACGACTCCTCACACCACGTTAGAGCGACGACTCATTCGAGACTTGACGGAGTTGCTTGACGTCTTCCGGTCCCTTGAGTTGGGACAAGCCGGCCAATGTGGCCTGTACCACGTTATAGGGGTTGCCGCGACCCAAGGTTTTCGCAATGATATTGTGGGCTCCAAGGACTTCCAAAATGGCACGAACCGCCCCGCCCGCGATGATTCCCGTCCCCGCTTTCGCCGGTTTCATGTACACGTGTTCTCCACAGAAACGCCCATGCACGTCATGGGGAATGCTGCCGTTCCTCAAAGGCACCTGAAGCAGTTGTTTTTTTGCCCGACCAACGGCTTTGGCAATCGCCGGCGGCACCTCAGTCGCCTTGCCCTTGCCAATGCCAACCCATCCCTGTCCATCCCCGACCACGACCAGCGCGCTGAAGGAAAACCGCTTTCCTCCTTTGACAACTTTCGCCACTCGGTTAATCGAGATCAACTTGTCCTTGAGGTTCAATTCTTCAGGGTTGACTTGTTGCACCGAATGCCATCCTCTTCGTTAAAAGGCCAGACCTTCTTCACGGGACGCGTCGGCCAATGCTTTGACCCGTCCATGGTACAGTCGCCCATTCCGGTCGAACACGACCTCGGTCACGTTCGCAGCCTTGGCCCGTTCGGCCAACAGCTTCCCGACGGCTTGCGCGGCCTCCTTAGACGAACCGGACTTCACGGTTTCACGCAGACCCACGTCCATGGACGACGCGGCAGCCAAGGTGAGACCCACGACATCATCGACGACTTGGGCGTAAATGTGCGCATTGCTCCGAAACACGGTCAGTCTTGGCCGTTGAGACGTACCTTGAACTTTTTTCCTGACCCGTACTTTGCGCCGTTCCAACCGGCGACGTTGCGTCTTGAGATTCATACGTTATTTCTTCCCGGCTTTTCCGGCTTTCTTAATCAGAACTTCGCCCGCATACCTAATGCCTTTTTGCTTATAGACGTCGGGAGGTCGCACGCGTCGAATGTTGGCGGCAGTCTGGGTCACGAGCCGCTTATCAATACCCTTCACGGAGATCATGGTTTGTTTCTCAACCGACGCCTGCACGCCTTCCGGAACCGACAAGGTCACGGGATGCGCAAAACCGACGTTTAACGTCAGCGATTGGCCCTGCACTTGCGCCCGGTACCCCACCCCCGTCAATTCCAGATTACGTTCGAAACCCTTGGTCACGCCCTCGACCAAATTCGCCAATTCAACGCGGGTCAGCCCATGGAGGGCTTTGATACGAGGCGCATTCCCCCGTCGCCCTACTTGGATCGCTCCCTCGTTGATGGTCACGTCAATCCCGTCGGCGAGTTCCCACCCCAATTGCCCCAAAGGTCCCTTCACGGAGACGGAACCTCCTTCCACCTTCACTTCGACGGCGGAGGCCAGCTTGATTGGTTTAATCCCGATTCTAGACATCGTTGACCTGACCGCTTCGTTGCAATGAACCTGTTTGTCCCGGCTCTACCACACGTGACACAACACCTCTCCCCCGATACTCTGTTGCCTGGCCTGCCGGTCGGTCATGACCCCTTTCGAGGTCGAAAGCACCGCTACCCCCAACCCGCCCCGCACTCGCGGAATGGAAACAACACCTACGTACACACGTTTGCCCGGCTTGCTGACCCGCTTGATTCGCTCAATCACGGGCTTCTTTTCCCGTCCGGGGACATACCGCAACTCTACCTGAAGGGCCGGATGCCCATTGAGTGTAGTGGGCGAGAAGTCCCGAATAAAGCCCTCGGCCTTAAAGACGGCAAGCACGTTAGCCTTCAACTTGGAGGCAGGAACGTTGACCGTCGCATGCCCCCGCCGAATGGCATTCATGATACGAATAAAAAGATCGGCAATTGGATCCGTCATACTCATAACGTCATACCCCTATCATCCGCAGCCTGGCGCCGGGCTACCAACTCGACTTCGTGACCCCTGGAATGTTTCCGCGCAGGCTATGCAGCCGAAAACAAATCCGGCACATGTGGAAGCGGCGCAAAAAAGCCCTCACGCGACCACAGAGAGGGCAGCGATTATAGCGACGGACGGGAAATTTCGGCTCAGCAGCCGCCTTGTTCCGTAATGCTTTTCTTGCCACGCAAGCCTCCGTCTCAATTACCTGGGTTCACCGAAACGGCATACCCAGGTGAGTCAGCAGGGATTTAGCCTCGTCATTTCGTTGAGCACTCGTCACAATGGTAATATCCATCCCGTGGATGGCTGCCACGTTGTCATATTTGATTTCAGGAAAGGTCAACTGCTCCTTCAACCCGAACGTATAGTTGCCACGGCCATCAAACGCCTTGGGGGACACTCCCCGAAAATCCCGAATCCGAGGCAGGCCGATGTTCAGCAAACGATCCAGAAATTCATACATCCGGCTTCCGCGAAGCGTGACCTTAGCTCCAATCGGCATCCCCTGTCGCACCTTAAACCCGGCGATGGCTTTTTTCGCCTTGGTCACGACGGGCTTCTGCCCCGTGATCAAGGCCAATTCGGCCACGGCACTATCCAACAGCTTGACGTCTTGAATGGCTTCTCCCATACCGACGTTCAGTACCACCCGTTCCACGCGAGGCACTTGCATCGGATTGGCATACGAGAATTCCTTCATCATCCGGGGGACCACTTCATTCCGGTAGAGATCCCTTAACCGCGGAGGCGATCCTGCCTGCACAGCTTTGGGCTTGGCTGCCGGTTTGGTTTCTTTTTTCGCCATCACACCTTATCCAGAACGTCTTCAGGACTTTTCTGCAAGACTCGAACCCGACGGCCATCATCCAATCGCTTGATGGCGACCCGCGAAGGTTTCCCCAAGGCTTGGGAATACACCATGACGTTTGAAATCGCCAAAGGTGCCTCGCGCTCCAAAATGCCGCCTTGCTTCATTTTTTGGGAAGGCTTCGTGTGCCGTTTGACCACGTTGATTTTTTCCACTGTCACCCTGTTTGTCCGTGGATTCACGTGCAAGACCTTCCCCATTTTCCCTTTCTCCCGTCCGGCAATCACGATCACCGTATCGCCCTTGCGAATACGCGATTTCGTTACCGAAGGACTTCCAGTCGCAACTCGGCTGCCCATGTGTTCTACAACACCTCCGGGGCAAGAGAAATGATTTTCATGAACTTCTTTTTCCTTAATTCACGGGCAACGGGCCCGAAGATTCTCGTGCCCACGGGGTCCCCTTGATTATTGACCAGCACACATGCATTGCGATCGAAGCGAATGTAGGAGCCATCCTCACGGCGCCGGCTTTTTTTCGTTCTTACAATCACGGCTTTGACCACGTCGCCTTTCTTGACGGACGCTTTGGGTATGGCCTCTCGAACCGACACGACCACAATGTCACCGATGCCTCCATACCGCCGTCGGGTCCCCCCCAACACGTGAAAGCACCGCACGCTCTTCGCGCCGGAATTATCTGCGACGTCAAGGTAGCTGTAATTTTGAATCATCGGAACACCACGCCACTTCCGGGTTACCGTTTACGGCGACGGGTTCTGCTCGCCCCGCTCAATAATGGCCGCTACTCGCCAATGTTTATCTTTGCTGAGTGGACGCGTCTCCACGATTTTCACGCGGTCGCCGGTCCGGGATTCATTCTTTTCGTCATGGGCTTTCAGTTTGGTGAGACGCCGGACCACTTTTCCGTATAACGCGTGCGACACCAATCTCGTGACCGCCACGACGACCGTTTTGTCCATTTTATCGCTGATCACGCGTCCATACGATGTCCGCTGTCGCCTTACAGTCATGTTTCGTCAACCCTTGCTTTTTGATTGCTCCAACGACCGCTTTTCACGAAGGACGGTCTTGGCCCTGGCCACGTCCTTTCGCACCTGACGAATTTTCATCGGATTTTCAATTCGTCCAAGGGCATGTTGGCAACGAAGGTGAAACAATTCCTGCTTCAACTCATGCACCTTTCCCACCAATTCTTCCGCTTCCATGCCTTGCAATTCCTTGACGTCCATCAATGCGCCTCAGACGGGATATTCGCCCCGGGCGACAAATTTTGTCGCCAACGGCAGCTTGTGACCGGCTAAACGAAACGCCTCTTCCGCGACGCTTCTCGACACGTCATCCATTTCGTAGAGAATGCGACCAGGCTTCACCACGGCTACCCAGAACTCGGGACTCCCTTTGCCCTTCCCCATCCGAACTTCCGCAGGCTTTTTGGTAATGGGCTTATCAGGGAAGATGCGAGTCCAGATTCTCCCGCCGCGCTTGACGTGGCGCGTCATCGCGATTCTCGCCGCCTCGATTTGCCTGGCAGTAATCCGGCCAGGTTCCAGCACCTTGAGCCCAAACTGCCCGAAAGACACGTCACCGCCACGGTAGGCCTTCCCTCGCATATTGCCTTTCTGCACTTTTCGAAATTTGACTTTTTTCGGAGCTAACATATTTTGAGCCCATCAAGACGATGCATATTCGTACCAGTCGTTCTTATCCGCGCAGCACGCGTCGCAGCTCTACAGCAAATTCAGCGACGCTTCGTCTTTCGCCGCGTTCGGCAACTCCGCGTTCCCTTTGTAAATCCACGCCTTCACCCCGATAATCCCCATGGTTGTATGGGCTTCTGCAAACCCATAATCCACGTCCGCCCTGAGCGTATGAAGTGGAACCCGGCCTTCCCGATACCATTCCGTCCGGGCAATTTCATTACCGCCCAAACGTCCGGCACATGACACCCGAACGCCTTGAGCACCCAAGCGAAGCGCCGAGGCCACGCTTCTTTTCATGGCGCGACGAAATGACACGCGTTTCTCCAATTGCAAGGCGATGTTCTCAGAAACCAACTGCGCATCCAACTCCGGTTTCTTGATTTCCTTCACCGTCACGTAGACTTCCCGGCCATACCGTTGCTCCAGCATCGCTTTCAACTTATCGACTTCCGCACCCTTTCTCCCAATGATAATACCGGGACGGGCCGTGTAAATGATCACCTTCACCTGATTCCCGGAACGTTCGATCTCTACCCGTGAAATGCCGGCGTGAAACAAGCGGGATTTGACGGTATTGCGAATCTCGACGTCCTCATGCAGCAGCTTCACAAAATCTTTTTTGGCATACCACCGGGAATTCCACGTCCTGGTGTACCCCAGCCGAAAACCAAATGGATGCGTTTTTTGTCCCATGCTCCGGTTTTACCTCACTGTGCCAACGGAAATGGCCGGCAATGATTTTCCTTAGACACCCTCTTTCGTCGGAGAAACGGCAATCGTCACGTGACTGGTCCGCTTATGAATGGGATTTGCCCTGCCCATGGACCGGGCTCGAAACCGCTTTAACACGGGACCGCCATCAACGTATGCTCTAGAGATTTTCAACGATTCAGCGTCTCCCAACTCCCGTTGTCCGGCATTCGCAACCGCGGAATGCAACACCTTTTCCACTACCGGAGCAGCGGCCCTGGGCAAATACCTGAGTACCGTCAATGCCTCGGACACGTCACGACCGCGGATCAGGTCGACGACCATCCGCACTTTTCGCGGCGTCATTCTCACGTAGCGTAAGACTGCCTTTGCTTCGGCCATGAGATCTCTTCCCTACTGCCTCGTACCCGTGCTACTTCAATGGAACGGCTTTTTCCGATTTGGCGGCTCCGTGCCCCTTAAAGAAACGGGTCGGAGAAAATTCTCCGAGTTTGTGCCCAACCATATTTTCCGTCACGTAGACCGGAATAAATTTCTTCCCGTTGTGGACTGAGAACGTATGACCGATCATTTCAGGAATAATCGTGGAACGACGCGACCAGGTCTTGATAATTCTCAGATCGCGAGACTCATTCATTTTTTCCACCTTTTCCAAAAGGTGGGCATCGACAAACGGTCCCTTATGAATCGAACGCGGCATCGACGTTAGCCCTCCCTATTTCGTCCGCCTGGAGATAATGAATTTCGACGACTGCTTCTTCTTCCGGGTCTTGAAGCCTTTCGTCGGAACCCCCCAAGGAGAAACGGGATGAGGGTTGCCCTGTCCGGACTTCCCTTCGCCGCCACCATGCGGATGATCCACCGGATTCATCACGACACCCCGGACGTGAGGCCGCTTTCCCATCCACCTCGAACGACCGGCCTTGCCCACCGAAACGTTCTCGTGATCGAGGTTCCCGATTTGTCCCACGGTCGCCATACACGTGCCCAGGATCCGACGCATCTCACCCGAAACCAGACGGACCTGAACGTATTGACCTTCCCTGCCCATCACCTGACACGACGCGCCGGCACTCCGCGCCACCTGGGCACCCTTCCCCGGCTTGAGTTCAATGTTATGAATGGTCGTGCCAAGCGGCATCAACGACAAAGGAAGCGCATTGCCCGGACGAATGTCCGAGCCGGGACCAGCCTGAATCGGGTCTCCAACCGACAAGCCGACGGGAGCCAGGATATATCGCTTATCCCCGTCTGCATACGTGATCAATGCGATACGAGCCGAACGATTAGGATCGTACTCCACCCTGACGACTTTACCAGGCACCCCGATTTTATTTCGCTTGAAATCGATGACGCGGTACAAACGCTTATGCCCGCCGCCACGAAATCTCGTCGTAATTCGCCCGAAATTGTTTCGTCCGCCGGAGCGAGACAGAGACGCAGTCAGGCTTTTTTCAGGCTGCTCTTTCGACAACGTCTTGTCCTTGATAACCGTCATGCCGCGCCGGCCCGGCGACGTCGGACGATAGGGTTTAGTCGGCATAACGTGCGCCTCCCTTTTTCTTAATCTCAATCCACGTAACAGAACCCACCTCTTTGCAGGCAACACGTTCAAAAATGTCGTCCAGCAAGGCCGCAGGTCCGTTGGCGCGCGCAGCGTACGTGAAAGTACGTGAGCACGACAAGGGACCGAGAACGCCGCTGGCGGCGTTTTTCAACGTGCTGCTAGGCGCTTTCATACAACTCCACCTTTTCGCCTTCATGCAAAGTGATGATGGCTTTTTTCCAGTCAGCCCGTTTCCCAAGATAGCGTCCCTGTCGTTTCTTTTTGCCCATGACGTTCATGATATTGACGGACTTCACTTTGACTTTGAGCACGGACTCCACCGCCTGACGAACCTCGATTCGATTCACGTCGTTCTGCACGACAAAGGCGATACGGTTGGCGGCCTCCTGAAGCCCCGTGATTTTTTCAGTCAATAACGGCTTCACCAACACGTCATAGGGATCGCGCTTCATGCCCATAATTCCTCTACGCCGGGCAATTCATCCTTCAACACCACGAGCGTTTGATAGCGAAGTACGTCATACACCGTCAACTCTTCGGGCGACACGGCCTTCACTTGAGCCAAATTCCTTGCTGCGCGAAACACGGCATCGCTGTCTTTCCCCACGACGAACAGGACGGGGGCCGTCGCACCTAATTGTTTCACCGTTTCGGCCATCAACCTGGTCTTGGGTTCCGGAAGCGACAACTCGGAAAGAACCAGAAGCTCCCCGGCCGCCATCTTTGCAGACAGAGCACTTTGCATGGCCTTTCGATACATTTTCTTCGACATGGCAGAACGATACTTTCGAGGCTGCGGACCGAATACCGTCCCACCATGACGCCACACAGGTGAACGATTCGAACCCGCTCGAGCCCGACCCGTATGTTTTTGCCTCCACGGCTTTTTGCCTGTTCCACTGACCTCACTGCGACCTTTCGAGCTTGCGGTGCCTTGCCGAAGCGACGCAAGCTGCATGACCACTGCGGAATGAACCAGTGACCTATGAGGTTGAGAGCCGAATACGGCCTCGCTCACCTCAACGGAACCGACGGCCTTTCTCGTTTGATCTACGATTTCTATCGAGGCCATGCCGACGCGTTACCCTCCTGCCTTTCGGATAAGGACCAACCCTCCCACGGGACCCGGAACGGCTCCCCTGATGAGGACAAGATTTTCCTCCGGTCGAGTGTCGGCCACAGTCAATCCTTTCACCGTGACCCGCTTGCTACCCATTTGACCGGGCAGCGCCTTGTTTTTCAAGACACGCGAGGGATACGAACTGCACCCTATGGACCCCGGTGCACGATGAAACATGGAACCGTGACTGGCCGGACCACCTCCGAAATTGTGACGCTTCATAACGCCCTGAAATCCTTTTCCCTTTGAGGTTCCTTGGACGTGTACCATTTCCCCTTTTTCAAAAAGGTCGGCCGTCACGGCGTCCCCTACCTGACAATCCGGAACGCAACGAAACTCCCGCAAATACCTAAACAATTTCTCTTGCCCGGAAGCACGAAGATGTCCCACTTGCGCCTTGGTGAGTTTCCGGTCCTGGACCTCAAAAAATCCAAGTTGCACAGCATCGTACCCATGACGGTCCTTCGTCTTCACGGCCGTCACGCGACAGGGCCCCACCTCAATCACCGTCACAGGATGCAGACGACGACGTTCGTCGTAGATCTGCGTCATGCCCAGCTTTTTCCCTATTAAACCGCTAACCATGCAACACCCTGCGAATCCCCATCGACGACGCCACGCTACAACTTGATCTCCACGTCCACACCGGCAGCCAAGCTCAATTTCATGAGCGCGTCCATGGTTTCCGGGGTGGGCTCAAGAATATCCAACAAACGTTTATGCGTACGAATTTCAAATTGCTCGCGAGACTTCTTATCCGTATGAGTGGATCGCTGAATCGTAAACTTTTCAATCCGGGTGGGAAGCGGAATGGGACCGGCGACGCGCGCCCCCGTTTGCTTGACGGTATCCACAATTTCACGAGCCGATTGATCGAGGGTCCGATAATCAAACCCCTTCAACCGAATACGAATACGTTGATCGACGCTTGTCACCACTGGATTCCTTCCTTAACTTACGCGAGGATTTCGGTCACGACGCCGGCCCCCACCGTGCGCCCCCCTTCCCGCACCGCAAACCGTAACCCCTGCTCCATCGCAATCGGCGCAATCAATTCCCCCGTGAACGTCGTGTTGTCCGCCGGCAGGACCATCTCTATCCCTGCCCCCAACCGGGAACTAAAAAACAAAAGACGGGACCGACGAGAAGAATAGTGAGATGAGAGGGGG
>VYFB01000009.1 GCA_009842645.1 Nitrospira sp. SB0677_bin_15
GGGTAGAGGGCTGGTGTCGGACGACGCTCCGCGAATCCGATCTACGACTTCTGAACATTGACAATTCCTCTCCACATGTCGATTCCGCTTTCGCATTTGCGATTCATTGTGATCACCCTGTCTGCTCTCCTGTTGCTGGGCGGGTGTGTCCGGTCAGCAGGTCCGGATTTGCGTGGGCTGGAATTGCGTGACGAAATCGAAAAACTTTCATTGCAACAGGCTCAACGGGCCTTTCTTCGGGCCGATTATTCGAGGACGGTGCAGTTACTGAACAGGTTTTTGCGTACGTATCCACAATCACCTCGATCGCTGGAAGTCCACTGGTGGTTGGCCCGGGCGTATCAGAAGACGGGCAGACTGTCTTCTGCCGTCGAACACCTGCGTTTTTTGGCCAACACGCCGACCTGGAACGTGTATCAGACAGATGCCCGATACCGTGCTGCGCAACTTGATGAACGCCTGGGCAAATCGATGGCGGGTAAGGCCAGGAAAGGAGTTTTACTCTCTCTCGCCTCCGTCCAAACGCCCGGTTACATGGATCTTGCGCTTTCGGCAAGCCAGGAAATCGCAAGTGATACGATTCTTTTGGATGTTCCATGCCGGGTCGATAGAGTCCCCTCGGCAAGCCAGGAATCGTTCTTAATTCATGCGATGCGCTCTGCCGTTGAATATGTGCATTCTCAGAAGAAAGCCGTTTATCTCGGCGTGACGCTCAGATGTCTGGGACAGTTTGCCCGGAAGTCCGAATCGGGCAAATGGAAAGATTGGGCATATGACCCGTCATCGGGAACGTTGCGCCGCTCTTCCTATTATTCGTTGCATTTTAGGGATTACCAGGCCTTTCTCGTGGATTGGCTCGCGCGACTCCATGATCTTCCGCTGACGGGACTGGTGGTTCGCAACGCGGAGCCCTTGGGTTTGTCCGAAGGGTTCAACCCTTTGGCCATGCAGTTATTTGCCCGGGAATTTGGGGTGAGCTTCGATCCGATTCTCATGTTTGGCGATGACCGGACCGTGTTTCAGACAAATTCCGAGTCAGGCGTTCGTTTGCCGTCCGTGTTTTGGAAATGGGCCGGATGGAAAGCCAGAGAACGGCTGCGAATCATCCGAAGCCTGGTTGAGACCTTGCGCGTTCGTCTCCCTCATCTTGAGTTTGGAATGACACTGCAACCTCAAAGCGTGACGGAGCCCATGCGGGGGTTGATTCATTTTGCCGAGGATTGGATCGACGTGGCACGTGGGCCGTTTGATATGTTTTTGGTAAAGGTCGAAGGACCGGACCGGAAGATTGTCCATTCAATTGCTCAAGGTTCGTCCCCGGAATCGTCGGAACCTAACAATGACGTTACGGCTGTTGCGGAGATGGCAGAATATCTGGGCAAGCCGGACAAAATCTGGACCATCATGGCCCCCCGGTCCGGTTCCGCATATAGACCATCACCCATGTTACCCAAAGGAGTCGGCCGTATCTATGAGCGTCCTGCCGCTCCTTGACAAACGACCGACCCTCATTTAAGAACAACTCTACCTCCCTTGACCCCTCCTGATCCTTCGCTACGCTCAGGACAAGCAAAGGAGGGGAAGGAGAAGCCCCCTCGCCCCAAGGCGGGAGAGGGCTGGGGTGAGGGGGAATTAACACATGCGAGAATGTCGGGAATGATTCCTGAAGATTTACGCTATAACAAAGAACATGAATGGGTGCGGCTCAACGGCCAAAAGGTCACGTTGGGGATCAGCGACTTTGCGCAAGATGCCCTGGGTGACGTGGTGTTCGTGGATTTGCCGAAAGTCGATACCGAAATGACCGCGAACCAGGAAATCGGTGAGGTGGAATCGACGAAAGCCACGTCCAGCCTGTACTCGCCGGTCAGCGGAAAAATCGTCGAAGTGAACGCTGAATTGCAGGATCATCCGGAATACCTGAACCAGGATCCTTACGGAAAAGGATGGATCGCCGTGATCAAACTGGCCAATCCCGCCGACGTTGAAGCCTTGATGACGGCCTCGCAATACGCGGAATTTCTTTCCTCGCAGAATTGATTCCCTCCTTAGGAGCCTCTGATTTATTGTGATAGCGGGATGCAGGGCAAGGCGTCCCGCAGCGAAACCCGAGGCTTATCATCGAGATAGGTGAGGGTTGAGCGAGGACACAACGCAGCCCTGCGCCCGATAGTGCAGTAAATCAGAGGTTCCTTAATGCCTTCCCCTCGACACATTGCCATTCTTGGTGCGGGGCCCGGTGGCTACGTGGCAGCTATTCGTGCGGCCCAACTCGGGGCCAGGGTGACGGTTATCGAAAATCGGTCACTGGGCGGCGTGTGCCTGAATTGGGGCTGCATTCCCAGCAAGGCGTTGTTGTCGGTCGTTGAATTGGGCGAAAAATTGAAAAAGGCTCATGAGCTTGGCCTGCAACTTTCTCAGCCTCCGGCCTATGTCCCGTCACAAATGGTGGAGAGAAAAAACCGGGTCGTGGGTGGACTGGTCAAGGGCATTGCCACGTTGTTGAAACACTGGGGGGTATCACACGTCCAAGGGACGGGGCGACTCGTCAACGACAGGACGGTACGGGTCACCCTTGCGGATAGCACTGAAACATCCGTTCAGGCGGATGGCATTATCATCGCCACGGGTTCATCGGCCTCTGCCCTGCCGATGTTTCCCGTGGACGGGTACGACATCATGACGAGTCAGGAAGCACTGGAGATTCCGCGAATACCCGAACGATTGCTCATCGTCGGCGGGGGAGTTGAAGGGTGTGAGTTCGCTTCCCTGTACGCCGGGTTGGGTTCGCACGTGACGGTGGTGGAAATGATGTCCCGTGTGTTGCCGCTGGAAGATGAAGAGATCTCGGCTGTTATCGAACGAGAGTTGAAGAAACGTCAGGTTCGAATCATTGCCGGGAGTGCGGTAAAGGCCGTTGAAAAGACGAGCGAAGGCTTCACTGCGGAGTTGGACGATGGAGAACGGCTGGGTTGCGTTGCGATCCTGGTCTCGGTGGGCCGGCGCTGTAATACGACGGGGCTCGGGTTGGAAGAGGTTGGCGTCAAGCTTGGCGACATGGGTGAGATCGAAGTCGACGACCGTCTGGAAACGAACGTACCTGGCGTGTATGCCATCGGTGACGTGGTAGGGAAGGCGATGTTGGCTCACGTCGCGTCGGCGCAAGGCAAAGTGGCCGTGGAGAATCTTGTGGGGAACCCGAAAATCATGAATTATGACGTGGTGCCCGCGGGCATCTTTACACTGCCGGAGATCGGACGGGTTGGATTGACCGAACAAGAAATTCGTGAACAGGGAATCATCCCCAGCATCGGACGTTTTCGGTATAGTGCCCTAGGCAAGGCCCATGCCGTTGGTGATACCGTGGGGTTGGTGAAAATTCTGGCCGACCCGCAAACGGATCGGGTGCTGGGGGCGCATTTGGTTGGAGCCCATGCGGCGGACTTGGTTCATGAAGCGGCACTGGCCATGCAATTGAATGCCAAAGCCCGGGACGTGGCCGATATGATTCATGCCCATCCCACTCATGCCGAAGCCTTGATGGAGTCATTTGAGGACGTCGAGGGCATGGCGATTCACCAAGCCAGGAAACGGTCCTGATGACGGGGTGGTCGATCAAACACTATCCAACGATATTTTCATTCGGGGTCAAACTCCTGCTCCTTGCCGGGGTCATGGGAGTTCTGTCTTTTGTGGGGGTACTGGATAGTCCGTCTCAACCTGCTCCATCCGATGCCTTGTCCGTGCAGCAGGCTGATGCGTCAACGGGAGGTTCTCCTCAATCGCCACCCGTGAGAGTCGCGGACGTTGGTCGCGTCAACATCAATCGCAGTTCGGTTGAAGATTTACTTCATTTGCCGGGAGTCGGGCCGGTGCTGGCTGAGCGCATCATCCAGTATCGCCAAGAGCATGGAAAATTCGTCTCCATTCGTGATATTCAAAGCATAAAAGGCATTGGCGAAAAACGGTTTGCGCAACTTGAGCCGTATATTGACGTTGAACTGAAATCCCCTTCACTTGGAGAATAGTGGGAGAATAGTGTTTTTGCCGGCTACAGGAATCCCTCATGCAGGCTCCTCGACTGCGCTCAGGACAGGCTTGCGGCCTGCATACGAAGAGATGAAAATGGGACACAGTGCACCACTCTGTCATCCTCGGTTTTCTTTTCCGTCATTCCCGACAGAAAAAACTAGATCCCCGATTAAGGATGTCGGGGAGGAATCCAGCGTTTTTGTTTTGTTCTTCGTCCGTGAAGACAAAAGATTCTGGATTCCTGCTTTCGCAGGAATGACGGACAGGTGCCGGGAATGACGGAAGGGGGGCATACCAATCTGATGTCAGATCGGGAATTGAAACGGCAGCTTGACCTGATGACGCGCGGCACCGTTGAGGTGATCCAACAGCGTGAGCTTGAGGACCGTCTCAAGCTGTCACTCAAGGAGGGGAGGCCCTTACGGGTGAAAGCCGGATTCGACCCCACCGCGCCGGATCTCCATCTCGGCCATATCGTGCTCATCCAGAAACTCAGGCATTTTCAGGAACTCGGGCATGAGGCGATCTTTTTGATCGGGGATTTTACCGGCATGATCGGTGATCCGACCGGTGTTTCTGAAACGAGGAAAGTGCTGAGCAGGGAACAGGTCATGGCCAACGCCAAGACGTATGAGCGGCAGATTTTCAAGACGTTGGATGCCGAAAAAACGCGCGTGGAATTCAACAGTCGCTGGATGCAGGACATGCGGGCACAGGACGTCATCGAATTATGTTCGCATTATAATTTGGCGCGCATGTTGGAACGGGATGATTTTTCCAAACGTTACAGGGAACAGAAGCCCATCGGCGTCCATGAATTTTTATATCCGCTGGTGCAGGGTTATGATTCCGTGGCTCTGGAAGCTGACGTCGAACTGGGCGGCACCGATCAGACGTTCAATTTGCTCGTGGGACGAGATCTTCAGCGCAATTGGGGCCAGGTCCCCCAAGTGGTCATCACGATGCCGCTCCTGGAAGGGACGGACGGCGTGCGAAAGATGAGTAAGAGTTTCGGAAACTTCATTGCCCTGGAAGACGAACCCTCGGACATGTTCGGCAAGATCATGTCGATCAGTGACGACCTGATGTTCCGGTACTATGAACTGCTGACTTCCGAAGATCTTGATGCGGTCAAGCAACGCCATCCCAAGGAGGCGAAGCTGGACTTGGCGGAAGCTATGGTGACCCGGTATCACGGCGAAGAAACTGCACGACAAGCCAAGGAGGACTTTGAGCAGAAGTTTCGCAAGCGTGAGTTTCCCGAGCAGCCCGACGTGACCGTCACGCTGGTTGCGGCGGATTTTTCAGATCCGGACAATCCTTCGATCGGGCTGGTGGATCTTCTCATGCGAACGGGCTTGTTGCCCAGCAAGGCGGAAGCGCGCCGCTTGATTGCGCAAGGTGCCGTCACGATCAACCATGAACGCTGCCAGGACGGCAATGCCGTGTTGCCTTTGCAAGCAAACAAGTCATACCAAGTAAAAATCGGCAAACGGAAATATGCGCTGGTGCAGGTTCGGCTGTAGGGGCGACCGGCCGGTCGCCCCTACCAACGCCAAATAGTCACCCTCATCCCAGCCCTCTCCCGTCAAGGGAGAGGGAGAAGGTCAGCTTGACTTGCTTTCCGCGCCCTGCCTAGAATGAATTCCCTTCAATGACTGCGAGCGGGTGTAGCGCAGTGGTAGCGCATCGGCTTCCCAAGCCGTTGGTCGGGAGTTCGAATCTCCTCACCCGCTCCAATTTTTTCCCACCAACTTTAGGAACCTCTGATTAAGTGTGATAGCGGGATGCAGGGCAAGGCGTCCCGGA
>VYFB01000035.1 GCA_009842645.1 Nitrospira sp. SB0677_bin_15
ATCCCCGACTCTCCCCCTCCGTCATCCCCGACATTTTTAATCGGGGATCCAGAGTCTTTGTCTTTTCTTCGTTCGTGAAGACGAGGGACGGCACCCTTCAGCTACGCTCAGGGCAGGCTCCGGCCGTCCCCTACCGCGGGAATGATCGGGTATCGTTGGCTCATTTCATACCAAGACGGTTGACTATTCAGTATGCCGGTGGCCGGGAAAGCGGTTCGCTGGTGACCAATTCCACGACTCGTAGATTGTCGAACGCGAATTTCCCGTCCCCGGTGGTCATGATTCCGATCCGGCCCGTCCGCAACTTGGAATCATACACGGAAAGGAAGAATTGGTTATCAAATGAAATCTCGAAAAAATCCTTGCTGACGATCGTATTTCTCTGAACCCGCAGGAAATGCCACGGGGTTCGTTTTTTCGGCAGGACCTCGTGCTCCTTGATCAGAACGGGTTTCCCGTCGTCAAAACGATAGGCCTTGAGCATGTTGCTGGCCGGGTACACAATGACGGCATAGAAATTGTCAAGATCCTGGAAGTTCAGTATCAGGCCGGCTGCCGCAGTCGGTGTCCCGAGTTGTGAAAGCATGCCCACCGAAAGATCGAGGTATTCCACGTGAATCATGTCGTTGATGAGCAGTTGATAGCAGCCGGGTTTTGAACAGGAGGTCGGTTGGAGCAGCGCGTGCGTACGGCTGGGAGCGCCGTCATCCGTTATAATCGTCCATTCCCCTGGATAGCCGTCTCCCAGGGTATGGGAGGAAAACCCCGGCGGGAGGGCCGCATCGAGGTGTTTTTCAAAAGTCCATTCCTCAAAAATCGGAGGAGTATGCCGCAAGACGGCGCGGGGCAGTTCCCTCAAGGGCTCGGCGTCTTCAGCGAAAAGATTGGAAACGCCCGTACACAGGGTAAGGGCCACGGTTGCGAAACCGAGTATGAGGCTGCGAGCAAGAAGCCTCCCGGAAGGTTGATGGGAAAGAATGCGAGAAAGCTGAAATGAGACTCTGTTATGCATAAATTTCACCACATGAAGAAAGATTGCCAATGGGTTTGCTGGTGGGATCATACGAAGAACAAGTCTCTTGCTGCAAGGTGACAAAAGGAGGCTGTTTTCATACTCATACGCCTATGCCGCAGATGAGACTAAAGCAGGGGCCAAGTGTTATGTCAACTGATGAACGGGTGGCGTGGCTGGCGTTGGTGCCGATTGGTTTGACAGCAGGCTTTTACCTTCTTCCGGCCTCGACCCAGCAGAACCTGTTCCTGCAATTCTTACCGCAGTTCGTCGCATACGGGGTGTTGTTCATTTGGTGGAAGGCCAATGCCGACGTGCTGCCGGCCCTGGGACTTTCTTGGGGCAGATCGACCCTCGGCGTGAGGTGGGGAATCGGAACGGGGTGCATCCTGGGAGTGGCCAACTCGACCGTTATCCTGTGGGTGGTGCCGGCTCTCGGTGGCGACGTGCTGTTTTTGGCCGGCACACCTCATGCCCGGATGCCTCTGTTCGTGATGATCCCGTGGTTCACGGTCCTGATCGCGATCGCCGTTGAATTGAATTTTCGAGGATTTCTCCTGGGTCGATTGGAGTATCTCTGTTGTCGATGGCTGCCGGTGACGGGTGCATACGGCCTTCGCCTTGGTTCGATCATAGCGATGTTGGTGTCGGCCATGGTATTCGCATTCGATCCATTTATGGTGATGACGTTTCGGCATCTTCACTGGATTGCCGTCTGGGACGGACTCATTTGGGCAGGACTCTTTTTGTGGTGGAGAAATCTGGCCACTGTGATTGCAGCCCATGCCGTCGAGGTGATGATCCTGTATCTCAGCGTGAAAACGGCACTCGCGTGATCTTCCCGGCGTCGTTGACGGATGAGCCAGGATTTGCGACCGTACTGAGTCCGGTGTAAGTCTAATCTGGAGAGGGAACATTTGATGGAAGAACTTGTCAAACCCATCGTGCAGGCCTTTTTGGTATGCGATTCCGTCATCCTGGACAGTTTCACCAGAAAGAAGAGCATCATTGGTACGTTCACGCACTTGTGGGCGCCACGATTTCCTTGCCAGCATCCCCATATGGGCGTCTATTTCTGTTTGACGGACGCGGAAGGGCAGTATGAATTCGAACTCCGTCTCGTGTATTTGGATCAGGATCAACTCATCGGGACCGCGTCATTGCCGTCGGTCGAAATCAAAGACCGGCTGCAAATTCACGATTTCGGCGTGAATATTCCTGCGTTGGTGTTTCCGGCACCGGGCCGGTATGAATTCCGGTTGTTTGCCAATGGCTACTTCATCACCCAAAAAGACTTCAACGTAATCCAACAAACCCCTCAACAATCCAACCCCGACTCCCCGTAGACGTACCTCCGTCCGTCCTGTACACAGCCTGGCCTTGACTTTTGACGGCCGGGATTTATCTGGAACGTAGAAGCGCTTCAAGAGAAACAGAACAAGACAATGAAAGAGGAGGTGTGAGATGTTGGTCAAATGGAATCCGTTTCAAGAACTCGAACGAACCATGGGTTGGTGGAACACACAACCGTTTCGGCGTCCTCAATGGGATGATGCACAAGAGTCGGAGACCAGTTGGGTTCCGCCGGTGAACGTCTATGAAGACAAAGAACACTTATTCATCGAAGCCCAATTGCCGGGTATCGACATGCAGGACGTGAAGATCTCCGTGACCGACCACACGTTACAGCTTCACGGAGAACGAAAAGAGGAATGCACGGAAAATCAGGGCAGCTATCATTTCCGTGAAGCCCGGTATGGAACGTTTGCCCGGAGTTTCCGTCTTCCCGACTACGTGAACCCGGATCAGGCCAAGGCGCGTTACGAGAAAGGCGTGCTGACCATCCAAGTCCCCAAACGGGAAGAAACCAAACCCAAATCAATCGAGATCGCCGTCAAGGGCTAAGGCGCTCCGGCATTGAACGTGCAGGCGTCACTCTCCCCATTACTCCCCCCTTGAGGGGGAGTCGGGGAGCCAAGGGCGCAGCCCGCAGGCGAACCGGTGGGGGGAACCGTCCCACTCCCTCATCTGTAGGCGGGCCTTCTTTCCCTGGTTTCCTCCCTTCACCCCTCCCGATCCTTCGCTGGTCCTTCGCTTCGCCCAGGATAAACTCAGGACAAGCAAAGGAGGGGAATCAGGTGGCTGGTTTGTACAATCGCCGTTTCTCGTTTATTCTGTCCCTTCTGATTGTGGATGTCCCGTTCGCTCAATACCAGGAGGAAACGAGTGATTGTTGTCACGCCCCAGCTAGCGATTCCTGAACAGGAATTCCGCTTTCGCGCGTCCCGCAGTAGTGGCCCGGGCGGGCAAAACGTCAACAAGGTGAATACACGCGTGACGTTGCATTTTGACGTCCGGCGTTCACCGTCGTTGACGACCTGGCAAAAGTCCGTAATCAGCAGAAAGCTCCAAACCCGGATTAACAAAGAGGGCGTGTTGTATCTGCACGCCCAACGGGCTGCGAGCCAAGCCCTGAATCGAACCGACTTGATCGACAAATTCTGTCGTCTCTTGTACGAAGCTTTGGCTCCTCGAAAGGTCAGAAAAGAAACCCGCGTCTCCCAACGTTCCATTGAAAAACGACTGGATCAGAAAAAACAGCGAGGACGGGTCAAGCAATTGCGTCATCAACCCATCCGGGTTGACGATTGACCCAGGACCTCACAAGGAGCATTGCATGTTAGAGAGGGCTCCCCGGACGTTGAATCCACCAATTGCTAAAACGATTCCCACGATCCTGGAAGAACACGGCCGGTCACGGGTAGATCCGTACTATTGGTTGTCCGAGCGCGACAACCCCGACGTACTGGCCTATCTCGATGAAGAGAATGTCTATGCCCGGGAAGTCATGGCCCACTACGTGACGTTCGAGGACGCCCTGTTTGAAGAGATCAAGGGCCGGATCAAACAGACCGATTTGTCCGTCCCATACAAATTCGATGACTACTACTATTACACGCGATACGAGGAGGGAAAGGAATACCCCCTGTACTGCCGGAAGCGGGAAACGTTGGATGCCCAGGAAGAACTGATGCTGGACGTGAACACATTGGCCGAGGGTCATGAATATTTTGCCATCGGCGGGATGGCCGTGAGTTTTGCCCAGGATCTGCTTGCGTATGCGTTCGATACGCAGGGGAGGCGTATCTACACGGTGCGCTTCAAGAACCTGGAAACCGGCGAGTCGTTGGACGACGTGTTGCAAAACGTGACGGGCGACCTCACTTGGGCCAACGACAACGCCACGCTGTTCTACGGCAAACAGGACCCGGATACCCTGCGCGCGTTTCAGGTGTTTCGACACCGGTTGGGGCATGATCCGTCCTCCGACGTCCTGGTGTTCGAGGAAGAGGACGAGACGTTTTCCACGACCGTCTTCAAGACCAAGTCGAAACAGTACCTGATGATTGCGTCGCATCAAACCGTGAGCACGGAATATCGCTACCTTTTGGCGGACGATCCGGACGGAGAATTTTCGGTGTTTTTGCCTCGCGAGCGATTTCATGAATACGACGTGGATCATGACCGGGACGCGTTTTATATTCGGACCAACTGGCAGGCGAAGAACTTCCGTCTCATGAAGACGCCGATTCGGCAGACGGACCGGTCGTCGTGGCAGGAGGTCCTTCCCTATCGTGACGACGTTCTGCTGGAATCCTTTGAACTATTCCGGGATTTCCTGGTGACGGAAGAACGGCATCAGGGGTTGGTGCGGTTCCGCGTCATACCGGCGAAAGGAAACTGCGAACACTACGTGGATTTTGGTGAGCCCGCGTATGCGGCGGCGTTGGGGGACAATCATGATTTTCATACGTCTACCTTGCGTTACGAATATACCTCCATGACTACGCCGGAATCGGTCTATGACTATGACATGAACACCCGTGAGAAGGTCCTGCTGAAGCAGGAAGAAGTCCTGGGCGGGTTCGAGATCTCGCGTTACGCCACCGAACGAACGTGGGCCCCGGCGCCGGATGGACAACGGATTCCGATTTCGTTGGTGTACCGGAAAACACTCCGAAAACCCGAAGCGAACCCGCTCCTGCTGTACGGATACGGGTCATACGGCATCAGCATGGATGCAGACTTTCGCTCTCCGCGTGTAAGCCTGCTTGACAGGGGATTCGTGTTTGCAATTGCGCACGTGCGGGGCGGGGAAGAGTTGGGTCGTGACTGGTATGAGTCAGGGAAACTCTTTCACAAGAAAAACACGTTTATGGATTTTATCGCGTGTGCCGAACACTTGGTACAACAAGGCTATGTCACAAAAGAACACGTGTATGCCATGGGTGGCAGTGCCGGTGGGTTGCTCATGGGGGCGGTGATCAACATGCGGCCTGATCTGTTTCGCGGGGTAGTGGCGCAAGTCCCGTTTGTCGACGTCATGACCACGATGTTGGATACGTCAATTCCCCTGACCACGGGAGAATACGATGAATGGGGAGATCCCAACCGGAAAGAGGATTACGAGTACATGCTGTCCTATTCGCCGTATGACAACGTTACGGAACAGGCCTATCCGCATCTCCTCGTGACCACGGGATTCCATGATTCCCAAGTACAATACTGGGAACCCGCGAAATGGGTGGCCAAATTACGTTGCGCGAAAATCGATGGAAACCTGTTGCTCCTCAAAACTAACATGGATGCGGGCCATGGAGGAGCGTCCGGCCGGTTCCGGCGATACAAAGAACTGGCCTTCATCTATACCTTCCTCCTGCACCTGGCAGGCTTGGCCGAATCATGATTGCTTTTCCTCTCCCCCACCCCCTCGCCCCTTGCGGGAGAGGGCTGGGG
>VYFB01000128.1:0-14267 GCA_009842645.1 Nitrospira sp. SB0677_bin_15
GCGGGCTGCGGGCTGCGGGCTGCGGGCTGCGGGCTGCGGGCTGCGGGCTGCGGGCGCAACCCCATGTATACCCGAGTATACCATATCTTCTTCTTCATGACTACCGGAAGGTTTTTCACCTCGCGTCTCAGAATTCTTTAGTGGAATGCTCATTCAGGTATGCAATTATACATCATCCCAGTGCCGGTTTTGCAATAGGAAATGTTCCGTCTGACAGACGCCCTGGCAATTGCTATAGTATCACACGGGACAGCACAACAAAGGAGGGGAACAGGAGAGGCGCCTGATTGAAACTTATTTTTGTATCAATTTCTCATACAGACCCTTCAACTACGCTCCGCTACGCTCAGGACAGGCTTGCGGCCTACACCCCAAGGGATGAAAATGGGACCCCTTGCACCCTTCTGTCATTCTTGCGAACGCGAGAATCCAGGGTCTTTCCCCTCACCCCAACCCTCTCCCGCAAGGGGAGAGGGGGTAAAAGCAAAGACCCTGGATTCGTCCCCGACATCCTTAATCGGGGATACAGTTCTTATTGTCGGGAATGACAAAAGTGGCTATTTTTGTATCAATGACAAATTGGGAGTGTCGTTGGTTGTTCTGATGGCATGAACATTCACAAACGGGTATAACACGGAGGCGGGGATACACCATGCCGGGACTGCGTCATGGGGTGATGGGACTTGTTTGTGCGCTGCTGATTTTTCTCCCTCTCGTCCCGGGAGAGGGATGGGGTGAGGGTGTTTTTTCTTCTCCGTCTACAGACCGCACGGGTGCCGCACCAGTCTCTGTCCCGTCGCAAGACCTGGTTCCGGCACGACCGGGGTACGTCTATGCGTTCCCCCGCGATCACGGCTCCCATGATGACTACGGCTTGGAGTGGTGGTATTTCACCGGTCACCTCTCTGATCAATCGGCGAGACGGTTTGGCTATGAAGTCACATTTTTCCGCAAGGCCATCGATGACGCGCGTGTCCGCGAACACCCTTCCCGTTGGGCGTTGCGGCAACTGTATTTTGCGCACCTGGCCTTGACTGACGTGGAGGGAGGCGACTTTTCCTTTTCCGAAAAATTCAGTCGCGCGGCCTTTGGGAAGGCCGGTGCCGATCCCGGGCGGATGAAGGTGTGGATCGACCGCTGGAACCTGGAACCCGTGACCGGGGAGCATCGGCAGTTGCGTCTCACGGCCCACGATGCAGGACTCGGGGTGGACCTGACGCTCACCCTGAACAAGCCACCCGTGATCCACGGCCGGGAAGGGATCAGTCGCAAGGGCGCCGGTCCGGGTCAGGCTTCGCATTATTATTCACTCACGCGCCTGGCGACACAGGGCACCGTCCGGGTCCGGGGTGAACCGTTCGAAGTCACCGGGATCAGTTGGATGGATCATGAGTTCGGGTCCGGCGGCTTGGGTGAGGATCAAGTCGGGTGGGACTGGTTCAGCGTGCAATTTGACTCAAACGTCGAATTCATGCTGTATCTCTTGCGGAAACGGGACGGGTCCCATGATCCGGCGTCCAGCGGGACGTTGATCCTTCAGGATGGCACGAGCCGGCACCTGACGCGCGCTGATTTCGTGGTTCGAACGACGGATCAATGGATCAGTCCGCACACCCGCGCGCAGTACCCGGCGAAATGGATTGTGGAAGTTCCGTCCATCCCGCTCGATGTCACGATCACGCCGGTGTTGCCCGACCAGGAACTGCGGACCGAAAACAGTACCCGGGTGACGTATTGGGAAGGAGCCGTGGACGTACGCGGGCATTACCGGAATGCGCCCGTCACCGGAACCGGATACGTGGAACTCACCGGATACGCGGACCCGCTGAAATTGGACCGTGATTCACGCCAACGTCACTTGAGCCGATGAAGACCGTCATTCAACGTGCCGTTGTGTTTTCGATAGTGGCGGGTCTGCTGCTGGGATGCACCCAGCGCAGTGATCGAGTCGTCGCGGTCGTCATTCATCCGGCCAAATCGAAGTTGGTGTACGCGGCGACGGAGGAAGCCGTGTATAAGACCCGGGACGGGGGACAATCGTGGAAGCGGTTGTCGGAGGGGTTGACCCGCGTTCGGGTTATGAACCTGGTCATCGATCCGCGGCTTCCGGCGAACGTGTTTGCCGGGACGCTGGCCGACGGGGTGTACAAGAGTCCTGACGGGGGGCGACGTTGGCTCCCGCGCAATGCCGGCATTCAGAAAGGGACGATCTCGGCCAACGTGAATGAACTGGTGTTCGATCCGCGGGACTCGCAAGGCCTGTACGCGGCCACGACCGTGGGGGTGTTCCGGACAAAGGACGCCGGCCAGTCCTGGAGCGAACGCATGCGAGGCATGAACGAAATCAATTTCGTTGTGGCGTTGGCCGTCGATCCGGTCAGCCCCAATATTCTCTACGCGGGGACGAGCGGTGGGGTCTATCGGAGTTTTGACGGTGCTGACCATTGGACAAAGGCCAATAACGGGCTTGTGCCCGACGATGCCAAAATGGCGTCCATGGCCTTGGGCGTGAATCGTTTGTTGATCGATCCTGCCGACCCGGACGTTGTCTACGCGGGGACGACCCAAGGCGTGTTCAAGACGTTCAATAAAGGGGAGGCATGGTCGAGACTCGCGGCCGAACTCGGAGATCTCTACGTGAGCAGTCTGGTCTTGGAGCCGGGAAACGGGCAACACCTCTACATGGGGACCAGCACGGGCATCTTTCAAAGCCGGGACGGAGGGCAGACGTGGAACGCAACGAACGAAGGGTTGACCAACCTGAATATTCGAGCGATTGCCATGGACCCCCGCGATTCACGGGTCCTGTATGCGGGTACGAACGGCGGCGGTCTTTTCCGCAGTCAGGATGGCGGCGAGTCCTGGACCCATCTCCCGCTGGTGCCTAAGGCGCAAGAGTGAGCAAGAGTGAAAGAGTGATGAAGACCTGTCCTGAATCTATTGCTGCCAGTGGGATGGTCTCTGTCTTCCTGCTTCGACTGGTAACGACCAATTCCACGGTGTGCTACCAATTGGAAACGTGCTGAAGTATTCTGCATCGTTCAGAAAATAAATTACTCTAGATTTTCAATGGGTTACGAAAATATTGCAACAACGTTCGTGGTGGCGCGAAAATTGCTATAGATACAGAGAAAACCAGTTGGCATTGATTCGGGTTGATACATGAGGCAGTCGCGTGGCAGAGAAGTGGCTTCTGCCGTAAATCGCGTCCATATTATACCCGCCGGCAGCATGCTGTCGGCTCAAGGGCCGTCCTTCGGGGTGGCCCTTGCTTTTTTGGAAAAGGTGCATGCGAACCCGCGTCTATGTCGATGGTTTCAATCTCTATTACGGAGCCCTCAAAGGTACATCGTTTAAGTGGCTCAATCTCGTTGCTCTTTCCTATCGGGTGCTCCCATCCGGACATACGATCGAAAAGTTGAAGTACTTTACAGCCAAGGTTTCCGGAGCATCGGATGCCGATGCACCGGCTAGGCAGCAAATTTATCTCAATGCGCTTAGGACGTTGCCTGAAATGGAGATTTGTTTCGGTAGCTTCCTTGCCAAGACAGTCTGGCGACCGCTCGTCAATCTGCCGATTGCCGAAAGACGGATTGATGCACCAGTGCCTGTGACGCTGCCGGCTGGAACTTTTGACGTTTCTAGTCCGGATCAACAGATCCAGACATTGCCCGTGGGAAGCTACGCGTCGCGGAATAGGGCAGTGAACAAGCGATACAAGACCGCTAGGCCTTCGCCCGACGCGGTGATTGCGGAAGTTCATACCATGGAGGAAAAGGGTTCAGATGTGAGCCTTGCCGTGCATCTTCTGAATGATGCCTGGAAAAACCTGTTCGATGTCGCCGTGGTTGTCTCGAACGACACCGATCTCATTACCCCTATTCGTATGGTGACAATGGAAAGGGGCAAGGTGGTATATGTCGTTTGCCCAGGGCGTTGGTCGGTGGCACCGAAGCTGCAGAATGTCGCCAGTCACGTCAGGCACATACGGCAGTCTATGTTGCGAGACGCGCAGTTTCCCCATCGTGTGCCGGGCACAAATATAGCAAAACCAGCATCTTGGTAACGACGGAGCAATGAAATGTTTATGCGCATCTGGCCCGCAATATGGGTCATACAGGTTAACCATCTACACGGTCGCGGCCACGAATCAGTTACCGATAGGTAACAATAGAAGGGAATGTCAAGGTTCTATCCCGTCTCTCTGAATGAATGGCGCTTTCCTGATTTTTCGTCAGATTTCTGACAATAAGCTGAAATAATGTCATGAATAGCACAGAAAATTGACATTATTTAACTTTATGTCAAATAATATGGGTTTTCTGTCAAGCCATATAGGCTGAATGGGCCATCGAGTTACGAAAACTACACGTCTGATGATCAACCCGTGAAAGACAGTTTATGTAATGAAAGTATAACCTATTGTTTTTATTGATATATTATTGAATTTTTAAGATAGCGTGATTGCCATGTCCCATGGTGTCGAAAAATTTGGTCATCAGGGGTATGGTCATAGGCCATTCGTGCTACCGAATGGAAACACCAGGGAAGACCAATCATTATGCAGAAAAAACATTTCTGTTTATTTTCAGATAGTTATAAGTTTCATATGGTACAATTCCAAATGGCCCGAAAATTGCTAGAATATACGTGTCAATAATGGTAGGTAGCCTGAAGTCAAGGCAGAGGATGAACGGAATGATGAAGCAAGGTTCAGGAAAGGAGGTGGTAAGTCAAACGTTTTCCCCAACAGGGGGTTTTTTCATTAATCCATTCCACGTTAGGCCGATCGGCCTTTACACGAGGAGGTTTCACAATGTTTCTTTCTAGACGTCAGTTTTTAAAAGTGACCACCGGGACGGTGGCGGCAGTGGCGTTGGCGGATAAAGCCTTGGCCTTGACCGCGCTGCAACCGGTTGTCGAAGTGGGCAACCCGCTGGGCGAGTATCCGGATCGCGCCTGGGAGCGGGTGTACCACGATCAGTATCGCTATGATTCGTCGTTTACGTGGGTCTGCTCCCCGAACGACACTCACGCCTGCCGCATCCGTTCCTTCGTGCGTAACGGCGTGGTCATGCGGGTCGAGCAAAACTACGACCACCAAACCTACGAAGACCTCTACGGCAACCGCGGTACCTTTGCTCACAACCCGCGGATGTGCTTGAAGGGGTACACGATGCATCGCCGGGTGTATGGGCCCTATCGGTTGAAAGGCCCCTTGATGCGCCGTGGCTGGAAAGCCTGGATGGATGCCGGAAGCCCGGAATTCACCCCGGACGTCATGAACAAATACAAATTCACTTCGCGGTACCTGGATGACATGTTGCGGGTAAGCTGGGATACGGCCTTTACGTACCTGGCAAAAGCCATGGTCATTATCGCGGAGCGGTACAGCGGCGAAGCCGGTGCCCGTCGGTTGCGGGAACAAGGCTATCCGCCGGAAATGATCGAAATGACCAAGGGCTCCGGCGTACGGACCATGAAGTTCCGCGCGGGAATGCCCATCCTGGGCGTGATCGGCAAAATGGCCGTCACCCGGATGAACGGTGGCTGCGGCGCATTGCTCGACCACTACATTCGGAAAGTGAAACCTGCCCAGGCCCAAGGCGGCCGGTACTGGTCGAACTATACCTGGCACGGTGACCAAAACCCAGCGCATCCGTTCTGGTCCGGGGTGCAAACCTCTGACATCGACATGAGCGACATGCGGTTCGCGAAGTTGAACACAAGCTGGGGTAAAAACTTCGTCGAAAACAAAATGCCGGAAGCGCACTGGAAGCTCGAAAGCATCGAGCGCGGCGCGCGCGTGGTCGTGATTACGCCGGAGTACAACCCGACGGCGTATCGTGCCGACTACTGGATTCCGGTTCGGCCGGAAACGGACGCGGCGTTGTTCCTGGGTGCCTGTAAGATCATGTTCGACGAGAACATGCACGACCATGATTTCTGCGCGGCCTACACGGACATGCCGATTCTGGTTCGGACGGATACCCTGCAATATCTGGATCCGCGCGACGTGATCAAGGGCTATAAATTGCCGGACTTCTCCAAGACCTATTCAGGGAAAGTGCAAACCCTGAATCCGGCGAAAATTGCCCGCCTCGGCGGTTTCATGGTGTGGGACGTCAACAAGAACCAGGCCGTGCCGATTCACCGTGAATTGGTGGGCTGGCACTACCGGAACAGCGGTATCGAGGCAGCGTTGAACGGGACCTTCCGGGTGAAGTTGCTGAACGGCCGGGAAGTCGACGTGGCGCCGATCTTCCAGTTGTATCAAGTCCACTTGCAGGACTACGACCTGGATACGGTCCATCAGATCAACCGTTCTCCGAAGGACCTGATCGTCCGCTGGGCCAGAGATTCAGGTACCATTAAACCGGCAACGATTCACAACGGGGAGGGCACGAACCACTACTTCCACCAAACCATCATTGCGCGTGGCGCGGCGATGGTGTTGATCATCGCCGGGAACGTCGGGAAGTTCGGGACCGGGCAACATACTTGGGCCGGGAACTACAAAGCGGGGATCTGGAACAGCACCCCGTGGTCCGGCGGTGGTTTGGGCACGCACACCGCGGAGAATCCGTTCAAGATCACGACGGATCCGAACGCACACGGTAAAGAAGTGCACGTGCGTGGCTACTACTATGGTGAAGAGGTGGCCTACTGGAACCATGGGGACACGGCGTTGATCGTGAACACGCCGAAGTATGGGCGCCGGGTGTTTACCGGAAAAACGCACATGCCGACCCCGACCAAGTTCCGGTGGGTGGCGAACGTCAACGTGTTGAACAACGCCAAACACCACTATGACATGGTCAAGAACGTGGACCCGCACATCGAATGTATCGTCACCCAGGATATCGAGATGACCTCGGACGTGAACCACGCGGACGTGGCCATGGGTGTGAATACGTGGATGGAGTTCACGTATCCCGAACATACGGCGACGGTGTCGAATCCGTGGTTCCAGGTGTGGAAAGGGGGCATCCGGCCCTTGTATGACACCAGAAACGACCTGGATACGACCGCCGGTGTAGCCGCCAAATTGACCAACATGACGGGCGATGGGCGGTTCCGGGATTACTTCAAGTTCGTCTATGACAACCGGGTGGACGTGTACGTGCAACGGTTGTTGGACGCCAGTTGTACGGGGTACGGGTACAGCGTTGACACCATGCTCAAGTCCGAAAAGGGCTGGATGGTGCTGTGCCGGACGTATCCACGGCAACCGTTCTGGGAAGAGACGAACGAATCGAAGCCGCAATGGACGCGGACCGGACGGTATGAAAACTACCGGACGGAGCCGGAAGCCATTGAGTACGGTGAAAACTTCATTTCGCACCGGGAAGGGACGGAAGCCACTCCATACCTGCCGAACGCGATTATGACAACAAACCCGTACGTACGGCCGGATGACTACGGTATTCCTATCACGGCGCAGCACCATGACGACAAGACGGTGCGGAACATTGCGTTGCCGTGGCAAGAAATCAAACGGTACTCCAACCCGCTGTGGGAGAAGGGGTATCAATTCTACTGCGTGACGCCGAAGACGCGGCATCGTGTACACAGCCAATGGTCAGTGAACGACTGGGTGCAGATGTACGAATCGAACTTCGGTGACGCGTATCGGATGGATAAACGGACACCGGGCGTGGGTGAGCATCAACTTCACATGAACCCACAATCGGCGAAAGACCGGGGCATCAACGACGGTGACTACGTGTACGTTGACGGCAATCCGGTTGATCGGCCGTACCGCGGATGGAAGCCGAGTGACCCGTACTACAAAGTGGCTCGGTTGATGATTCGCGCGAAGTACAACCCGGCGTTCCCGTACCACGTGACGATGGCGAAACACGCTCCGTACGTGGCAACCGCGAAATCCGTGAAGGGTCACGAAACCCGGCCGGACGGACGGGCCATCGCGATGGATACGGGTTATCAATCCAACTTCCGGTATGGGGCGCAACAGTCCTTCACCCGTGACTGGTTGATGCCGATGCACCAAACCGACTCACTGCCGGGTAAACACGCAGTGGGCTGGAAGTTCAAATTCGGCTATCAAGTGGACAACCACGCAGTCAACACCACTCCGAAAGAATGTCTGATGCGGATCACCAAAGCAGAGGACGGTGGTATCGGCGGCAGGGGTCCATGGGAGCCAGTCCGGACCGGGTTTACGCCTGGGCAGGAAAATGAGTTCATGATCAAGTGGCTCAAAGGCGACCACATTAAGATCAAGGTGTAACATCAGGATCAAATGTGGATTTTTAGCAATTGAACTAACTATGGTTCAAAGAAACGGAGGAAACCATGCCAGAAGTCTATAATTGGCAATTAGGGCGGAAGATGCTGTATCCCTACGAGGAACGGCATCCAAAGTGGCAATTCGCCTTTGTGTTCAACATCAATCGCTGCTTGGCCTGTCAGACCTGTTCCATGGCGGATAAATCCACCTGGTTGTTCTCGAAGGGCCAGGAGTACATGTGGTGGAACAACGTGGAAACGAAGCCGTACGGCGGATATCCACAGTTCTATGACGTGAAAATCACGCAGTTGATTGAGCAAGTGAACCCAGGCGGGCAGGTGTGGAACGTGCGGGTCGGCCGCAAACACCATGCGCCGTATGGGGTGTTCGAAGGAATGACTATTTTCGATGCCGGGGCCAAAGTCGGCCAGGCCGCGATCGGGTACATTCCGACGGACCAGGAATGGCGTTTTGTCAATATTTATGAAGACACGGCCACGTCAATGCGCGCCATCGTGGAAGGCATTGATAAGACCGGGTTTACCAAGGAAGAACCATGGCGGATGACCGGCAGCAGCTTGCCGGAACATGAAACCTACTTCTTCTATCTTCAACGCATTTGTAACCATTGCACCTACCCGGGTTGTTTGGCTGCGTGCCCGCGGAAGGCCATCTACAAGAGGCCGGAAGACGGGATCGTGCTGATCGACCAGAACCGGTGCCGTGGGTATAAGAAGTGCGTGGAGCAATGTCCATTCAAAAAGCCAATGTATCGGGGTACGACTCGGGTCACCGAGAAGTGCATCGCTTGCTATCCGCGGGTTGAGGGGAAAGATCCTCTGACCGGCGGCGAGCCGATGGAAACCCGGTGTATGGCGGCCTGTGTGGGTAAGATTCGCTTACAGAACCTCGTCAAGATCGGCGAGGACGGACTGTGGGCGGAAGATCGGTGGAACCCCCTGTACTACACCATCCGGGTGGAACAGGTGGCGTTGCCGCTGTACCCGCAATGGGGCACCGAGCCGAACGGGTTTTACATTCCCCCGCGGCAATCGCCCCGTGGCTACATCCGGCAAATGTTCGGGCCGGGCGTGGACAATGCGATCGAGAAGTACTTGGTGCCGAGCCGGGAACTGTTAGCCGTCCTCCAGCTCTGGAGAGCGAGCCAACAGATCGTCTTCCGGTACGACATCATTCCTGGACCGAAAGTGTTCGAAACCCAAATTCACGGGCGGAAGTTCGAGATGTACAACGACACCGTCCTTGGGTTCAACAAGTCCGGGAAGGAAGCCGTGCGGCAGCAAGTCGAAGAGCCGATTTACATTCGGCCAGCCGAACGCGCTACCTGGCTGTAAGAGCCTGGTAGGGTACGAAAAAAGCCGGAGGTTTTCGGACCTCCGGCTTTTTTTTTGAACACCCGCGTATGGGAACGTTATCAAAAAATTGCTTAGATTCCTGTTCTAAATGGTGTATCCTAAAGAGATATTTGTGCTGTTATCCAAAAACCGCAAGACGCGATACCGAAATATGGAAAAAACTCTTCCCCCTTCTCCTCCGGACCCCGTTCCTGTTTCAGCCAAGGCCATTCCCTTTTGGGAACTCCTGGAGACCGCGAAAGTGCCTGATGAATATCTCAAGACGGAATACATCACTCAACAATTTGTCGAACGGTTAGTGCATTACGTCTTGAGCGTTCCCTCGAAATCAATTTCCATCCCCCAGCTTTCTGCTATTCTCGAACAAATTGACGCTCGTCAACAGATATTCTTTTTTAAGCGCTTAAAGGAAACGAGTCCCCACAGTTTAAAGGAATTTGCTCCCCTGTATTACGGCTTTATGGCAGAATTTCATCCGTTATTGTTTACCTGAACCTTGGTCCGGAGACCCCTGTATTAGGAAGAACGTAGGAGGAACAATGAACTCAACTTTACATCGAGCGATTTCAAGTTTTTACAACCTGATTTATGAAGCACAGGCGTTTTCCACGACCATGGCCCGAATCGATTCGGCTGATCATGACCGATATTTGGGGCGAGTGGAAGGGCTCAATTGGGTCCTGGACCGGTGTCAGGAGTTTGAAGACGTGGACCAGAATCTCACCACGCCTTCCCTTCATAAACTGCTGGGTGACGTCAAATCCGATCTTGACCATGAGTTATCCGTCCAGCGTCGAGAAAAGGGCAGAAGGGCTGACGGCCGGGAAGAAGCGCTCATCTTCGTGACCGATTACCTCACGAGTTTGATCACGGCAACGGAAATCGAATCGGCCAAAAGCCCGGTCTAACGCGGTTCATGGTCCCGGCGTTCCCGGGACGCACGTCTCCATGTAGGGGATGTCCCTCGTTCGTCCTGACCCTTCGACTTCGGCATCAAGAGGCCTACGTTCAGGATGCACGGTTTATCCCCCTCCGTTCGTCCTGAGCGTAAGGCGCAACGCGCCTGAAGTCGAAGGAAGCCTAGCAGAAGGAGCCTGTCCTGAGCTTGTCGAAGGGTCCCGATTGAGCATGTTTGCCGCCGACCGATTCAAGTCACGCTGGATACGAGAGTGGATTATTTTCGCCCTCTGCCTTGGCCTGGGCGGACATATTGCTCTCGGCCTCTTGCTGCACGCTCCGGACCAATGGCCGGCCGGCAGTTTGTGGCTGTACGGCTTGTTATTCGCGCTTTCGGTCTACGTGTGCGTCCAGTTGTTGCGCTCGGTGTGGTGGTTGTGGAGGGAAGAGCGAACTGCCGATTCGCAGGAATAAATCTGACACCGTTTTTTGTTAGTCCCGCCGCTTGTCTCTTGTTCAAGACAACGTGTTACTCATCGACTCTCACGTGAGCTTGAGCACGGCAATAATGATCCCGGCCAGCACCGTGGTCCACGTCATTAACCTGACTTGAAGCTGGGCGAGTTTGGAGTCCATCTGGGCGAGACCAGTCTCCAGTTTGATCTCCATCTGGGCGAGTCTGGCTTCCAGTTTGGCCTCCAGTTTGGCCAGGTCGGCCTTGGTGGCCAGGTGTTCGCTTTCATGTTCATGGATCGCCTGGGCAATACCCTCGGCCTGGGACTGATTGAAGCCGTGCTCTCGTTCCAGCTTCTTGGCTAATGCAATGGCACTGTTCATAGCGTGACTATATCAAATCGTCGGGAGAGAGACAATTCAACCCTAGGGCCGTGTCCCGTCTTGGTCTACAGCATGCCGTCGATGGGAATCCCTTCCTCAACGAGCATGATCGGAATCATTTCCCTGATCGGATAGGTCACCTTTTTGTCGTGACGGATCAACCCGCCATCGAGGGGTTCTTTGACCGGGTTCCCACCCGTATTCCGCACTTCTCCATTCGCAATTTTTTGGTTCAGGACGTGGAGAGAGTCGGCATCCAGAAGCGTCACCGCCTGCTTGGTTTCCGGACAACATAAAATCTCCAGAAGCGACTCGTCCAACGGCATCGCCGGGGCTGACTCGCTGTCAGGACTCATGATATCCCTTTCCGATTCGGTAGTTGTGTTCCACAGTCGTCTTCCATACACTAGATAAGACGTCCATGGATTGCAAGGCGACGTAACATCACTCCCCCCTTGAGGGGGAGTCGGAGAGTCAAGGGCGCAGCCCGCAGGCGAACCGGTGGGGGGAAAGAGGCGAGAAGTCACACTCACTAACCAGCAGGCGTTTTCACAGATATATTAGCTTCGGGCCTGCAAACTCTCTATCGGTTGGCGATGATGGCTATGGATAAGCGCAATCAACTGCAGAAACTCAAACGGTATTTCATCGCGGGATTATTTGTCGTCGTCCCGGCTTGGGGAACGTTCCTTATTCTATCCACGTTGTTCGTGACG
The DNA here is from genome assembly GCA_009842645.1 of Nitrospira sp. SB0677_bin_15. Lineage (GTDB taxonomy): Bacteria > Nitrospirota > Nitrospiria > Nitrospirales > UBA8639 > Bin75. The sequence continues at coordinate 12,081 of VYFB01000128.1, forward strand.
CTGGACGGCTTGTGGTTGGACCTGTTGGGGCCCGTGATGACGTTTGAAATACCGGGAGCGGGAATCGCGCTATTATTTCTGCTGATTTTGGGGTCAGGGACGTTGGGAACCCGTCTCGTGGGGCAACGCTTCGTCAAACGAATGGAGGATCTGTTCGAGCGGATCCCATTGGTCAGGAGCATCTATTACACCCTCAAGGGGATGACCGACGTGTTTCAATTCCGGGAACGGTTCGGCCAAAGTACGGTGGTCGTGTTTCCCTTTCCCCGTACCGGCGTGTGGGCCATCGGATTTCTCATGGGTGCCGCGCCAGCGATGCTCCAGATTGCCGAAGACGATTCACTCAACATGGTGTTCGTGCCGACGGCCATTCACCCCTTTACAGGCTACTTGGCGTTCGTGGGCGCATCCAGGATCCACCGCGTCAACCTGCGTCCCGAAGAGGCCATGAAATTAGAATTCTCCGCTGGACTCTATCGACCACCCAAAGGCTGGCTGGCAGTCGAACCTCACTATAGAACCCTCTCCCCACGTGGGAAAGGGCAGGGTGAGGGGGGGGTAGAGATTGAGGCGGTCGTGTAGGAGACAAATTCCTGTATTCCCGGTAACACCGTATCGCAGTTCCTCTCATGAACCAGTCAGACTTCCATATCCGGTTCGCCGAACCCCGTGATCTCGAGTCGTTAGTCACGTATAACGTGGCGCTCGCATCGGAAACCGAAGGGAGACAATTGGAACGATCCCTCCTCCAGTCCGGCGTGGAGGCGATCCTGGCCGACTCATCCAAGGGCTACTACGTGGTCATGGAACACCTGCCCACCGGGGAAATAATCGGGCAATTGTTGATCACCTTCGAATGGAGCGATTGGCGGAACGCGGTTTTCTGGTGGCTGCAAAGCGTATACGTCCACAAGGAATGGAGACGACAAGGCGTGTTCAAACAGTTGTACGACTACGTGTTGCGTGAAGGCAAACGCCAAGGCAACGTAGCTGGTATCCGCTTATACGTGGAACAGGACAACACCGTCGCCCAAGGAGTGTATAAACAAGCCGGCCTGTCCGCTGCACCCTACAAAGTCTTTGAAACCGATTTCATCCTGCCCACCAGACCGAGTGAATAACGCGGCCCGACTTTGGCTGATGACATAGTCAAGGAACCTCTGATTAAGTGTGATAGTGGGATGCAGGGCAAGGCGTCCCGGAGCGAAACCCGAAGCTTATCATCGAGATAGGTGAGGGTTGAGCGAGGACACAACGCAGCCATGCGCCCGATAGTGCACTTAATCAGAGGTTCCTCAATGGTACGGAATGAGCCTCTTAGAACCCTCTCCCTCTGGGAGAGGGCAGGGTGAGGGAGGCGTCCTAGAGGCTGTTGTCATTCCGAGCGTAGCGAGGAATCTGCATTTCACTTGCTGTCATCCCCGACCCGATCGGGAATCCGGAGTCTTTTGTTCTAACGGACGAAGAAAAACCCTGGATCCTCGATTAAAAATGTCGAGGATGACAGAAGAAGGGGAGACCGCAGGTCGGATTAGCTCTTCGACTGCGCTCCCTTCGACCGGGTTCAGAACCGATGGCTTCCCCCCCGTTCGTCCTGAGTGCTCTTCGACTCCGCCTCCATAGGGGCTACGCTCAGAACCGATGCCCCACACCCGTTCATCCTGAGCGTAGCGGAGCGAAGTCGAAGGACACTTAGGACAGGCCTAACGTAACCCAACAATGAGGCTAAAACATTACAATATGTAACAAAGTTTACAAATTGTACAAAACTTTACAAAGTTTACATATTGTACAATTTGCCACAAATTTTACAAAAATAAAAAAGTCAGTTCGCCGTCGCTGCTTCTGTTATATTTAAGCCATATGACGTCGTAAAGCCATTCGCCTCCGTCTACTTCTACTTCGTCTCTCTACAGGCTTTAGCAGATGCGACAGGGGTGTGCAATGTCGTGTATGGGGTACTATTACTACAACCAAAGCCAAAAGTTTTACCTCCCTTTCGCCCCTCCTCAATTCACCCTAATCCACCCTAATCCACCCTCACCTTAATCCTCTCCCATCAAGGGAGAGGAGACGAGGGAGACCTTAATCTTCTCCCCATCAAGGGAGAGGAGACGAGGGAGACCTTAATCCTCTCCCATCAAGGGAGAGGAGACGAGGGAGACCTTAATCTTCTCCCCATCAAGG
>VYFB01000128.1:14277-33036 GCA_009842645.1 Nitrospira sp. SB0677_bin_15
CTCTCCCATCAAGGGAGAGGAGACGAGGGAGACCTTAATCTTCTCCCCATCAAGGCAGAGGAGACGGGGGAGACATTAATCTTCTCTTCATCAAGGGAAAGGAAATTTCATACTCCCCCCACCGGTTTGCCTGCGGGCTGCGCCCTTAGCTCACCGACTCCCCCTCAAGGGGGGAGTGATGGGTTAGGGCAGAAAGCCGCTCTTCCGGGTCTGATCGGGTTTGGACTCGCATTCGGTGCGCAGCAGATCGGCGATGGTTCGTGCATCATGCGGAAGATCCAGCGCCTCGACCGCCCTCCGGACAACGGCGAAATCGCCGGGCGTCAGTACCGAGAGAGCCGCGAGTTCCCTTGGGGGCGTGAGGTTGAAGTATGCCCGGAACATGGCCAACGCCTGTTCTTGGGTGAGGTAGCCGAGCTTGATCTTGAAGGTGAAGCGGCGCAAGGTGGCCGGATCGAGCTTCTCGACGAAGTTGGTGGTGCAGGCAAAGGGAAACCGGTGGCTTTCCATCCAGGTCAGCATCTCGTTGACCTGACTGATTTCCCAGCCTCTCTGAGCCATACGCCGGTCGGCGAGTAACGAATCGGCTTCGTCAAACATGAGAAAGGTCTCCTGATTACATGCATCAGCAAAGGCCTTGGCAATATTCTTCTCCGTTTGTCCGACCCACATGGAAAGCAAGTGGGATGCTCTCATTTGCGTCGTTTTCGTCTGACTCTATCCCGTGACGCGAGAGTTGCCTGGCCCAGATCCGCGCCCTGACCTTGGGCGGCGGCATGCGAAGTTCCATGGCGAACATCATGCGGCGCAGGATGCTCGGACCGATCTCATCGGTAAGGTTCGTGGTCCACAGGGTGGGTGCGGCGTTCTCTTCGAGCAGCCGGTTCATGAACACTTTGGATTCACCGTGTCGGTGCCCGTGAGAGAACCCTAAAGGGAACCACAGCCCACCTGATTGTCGGCAACCCACTCGATGAGCTTCTCCGCTTCCTTGCTGGTGTGATGTAAGTGTGAAGCGGCATTCGCCAAATAGCAGTACATGAGATGTTGTTCGTAGGGGGTCGATGAGGGTATCAGCATGCCACCTCCTTTCTTTCAGGTTTTTCGTGAGATGTTGTCACCCTACCACGTGTCTACGTCAGATTCGGTCGCATGAGAAAACGATCCACGAAGAACGTGACGATCGTTGTTCCGTACGATCCGGCGTTTCCGGTGGACAATCGCACGCACCCATTGTTAGACTCCAGTGAAGGCACCCCATGCAATTCCACGTAGCCATAGCGCGTGAGTCGGGCGCGGAGCAGGCGGCGCAGACGTTAATCGCGTCCGTGCGGGAGGCGTTTGGCCTGGCGTCTCCTGATTTGGTCTGTCTGTTTTTTTCACCGCATTATGCCAAGACCGCACGTGAATTGGTCGAGACGATCCACCGGCAATTGGTCCCACGAGTGATGACCGGCTGTATGGGCGACGGCGTGATCGGACCAGCCGAGGAATATGAGAATACATCGGTCGTGACCTTGTGGGCAGCGCAACTGCCCGAAGTGCGGATCGTCCCCTTTCATTTGACGTTCCACGAACAGGAATCCCAATCCTCTTATACCTTTGAGGGATGGCCGCAGGAATTGGAAACGCTGTCGGAACGGCCCACGTTCCTGGTGTTTGCCGATCCCTTTTCTACGCCGATTGAAGACGTGTTTGAAACCATGGAGGCGCGCTGCCCGGGTGCGCCGGCGATTGGGGGCGTTGCCAGCGGGGGCACGGATCTGGGCGAAAATTTATTGGTGTTCAACGGCGGGGTCGTGCAGGAGGGTCTCGTCGGAGTAGCCCTGTGGGGACCCGTGTGGATTCGGACCCTGGTGTCTCAGGGTTGCCAACCCATCGGGGAACGTTACGTAGTGACCAAGGCTGAACGAAATATCATGTACGAGTTAGGCGGCGCGCCGACGCTCGAACGGCTCCGGGAGACACTCGAACGCTTGGGGCCGGAACGGGGGAAACAGGTCGCCATGGCCGTGCAGGTCGGTGTGGCGTTTGATGAGCAACGCGAGGAATTTGGCCGGGGAGATTTTCTCATTCGTGGATTGTTGGGGGCGGACCAACGCTCCGGGGGCGTGGCGATTTCCGACATCGTGAAGGAAGGGCAGACGATTCAATTTCACGTGAGGGATCCGGCCGCCGCCAGTGAAGATTTCAATTTATTGCTGGCGCAGGATCGCCTGGACTTCCCGAAATCTCCTTTCAAGGGAGCCTTGTTGTTCAGTTGCAACGGCCGGGGCCGGCGTTTTTTCGCCGAACCCAACCATGATATTACGGCCCTCCAACGACGGGCCGCAGGGATTCCGGTTGCGGGGTTTTTTGCCGCCGGCGAGATCGGGCCGGTAGGCGGGAAAAACTTTATCCACGGGTATACCGCGAGTGTGGCGCTTTTTGCCGAGCCGTTTCCGGGTAAATAAGAGCGCGGATGTCGGATGACGCTACGTCCCCTCACCCCAGCCCTCTCCCACGAAAAGGGGAGAGGGGGTTCATTCATCAGCGAAACGAAAGGAAGAGAATCACGTGTTGTTCAAAAACATTCGGGCATGGGTAGGGGTCGTTCTTTTCGCTTGTTCCCGGATTGTCAATGTTCATTCATTCACAAACCATTCCCCCCTCACCCCGGCCCTCTCCTTCGTTGGGGAGAGGGAGTCTTCTTTATTCTCTTGGTATGAGGATAGCCGGGCGGACACGCAGGCCCGCCCCTACACCGCCTCTCCGGTTCCCCTCATTTCTTGTAGGGACAGGCCTGTGTGCCTGTCCACGGGGAGGTAGATGAAACAGACTGTTCTGCATGAAGCCCACGTGGCCCGGAAGGCCAAAATCGTGGATTTCGCCGGTTGGGCTATGCCTTTGCAGTATTCAGGCGTCCTCGATGAATATCATGCGGTTCGCGCCTCCGCGGGCTTGTTTGACGTGAGTCACATGGGGCGCCTGCACGTCGAGGGCACAGGGGCCGTGTCGTTCCTGCAGCGAGTGACCACCAATGACGTGCAACGCGTCGGGACCATGGGTGCTCAGTACTCGATGATCTGCAACCCTGACGGGGGCGTCAAAGACGATATTTTCGTCTACCGGCTGGGTGCGGAGGAATTTCTGCTGTGTGTGAATGCATCGAATCTGGACAAGATCAGACGTTGGCTGTTTCAACAACAGGGTCAACAACAGGGAGAGGTGCGCATCGTCGATCAATCAGAAACTATGGCCCAACTGGCGCTGCAAGGGCCTGCCTCCAAGCCGCTGTTGCAGGCGCACGTGCAATCGTCACTCGATGAGTTGAAACCGCGACGCTGTCTGAGAGAAACGATCGGCGGCGTCGAATGTCTGGTGGCTCGGACCGGCTATACCGGGGAACTCGGGTATGAATTGTACGTGACGGCAACGCAGGTTCGTCACGTATGGGATCGACTGATGCAGGCAGGAGAGGGGTTCGGCGTGAAACCCGCGGGGTTGGGCGCGCGGGATTTGCTGCGACTGGACATGGGGTATTTGTTGTACGGCAATGACCTGACGGAAGCGACCACCCCCATAGAGGCCAGCGCCAAATGGGTCGTGAACTTTGACAAAGGCGCCTTCATCGGCGAGCCCGTGCTCAAACAACAAGTCCGGGAAGGACCTTCTCGATGCCTGGTGGCATTCGAATTACTGGAAAAAGCCGTCCCCCGTCACGACATGCCATTGTTTGCTGAGGACAAACAGGTTGGCACAGTGACCAGCGGGAACCTGTCGCCCATTCTGCAGAAAGGCATTGGTCTGGGGTACGTGGAGCCCGCCTATGCCGAGGCCGGCATGGTCTTCGACGTCGAGATTCGAGGCAGACGAATACCCGCACAAGTCGTCGCCCTTCCTTTTTATAAAAGGCCCAAACCGCCGGTGTGAGAACCCCTTTCGTCCCATGAATGCAAGGCGATGAAAAAACCGATCTATAAGGGAAAGATCATCGATCTCTCCGTGGAGACGGTGACCTTGCCGAACGGGGTGAAGGCCGACCTTGAGGTCATCACCCATCCCGGGGCCGCGGCCGTGGTGCCGATGAAAGATGACCGGACGGTGGTCATGGTCCGGCAATATCGTCATGCCGTCGGACACTTCATCTATGAAATCCCCGCGGGCAAGCTGCACCCCGGCGAGGACCCCAGGGATTGCGCGGCTCGCGAAGTGGAAGAAGAGACCGGGTACAAGGTGGGGCGGCTGGAGCCGGTCCTGAGCTTCTTGACCACGCCGGGCTTTACCAATGAAATCATTCACGTCTTCGTGGGACGCGACCTTTCTCCGGGCACGCAAAACCTGGGTACGGATGAAGTCCTGGAAATCATCGAAATACCCCTCGACCAAGCCATCGCTCATATCAATGACGGCGTGATCCAGGACGCCAAAACCATCATCGGCCTCCAGGCTGTTTGTCTCAAATAGCCGGGTAGGTCGGGTTAGCCCTGAGCTTGTCGAAGGGCGTAACCCGACAATTCCTGGCGCAACTCCGCGTCGGATTACGCTACGCTAATCCGACCTACGCAAAACTGAACCCCCCTGACCCCCCTTCTCAGGGGGGAGAAAATCTGTCGTCCCCCTGAGAAGGGGGATTGAGGGGGTTGTCTTTGATGCAAGCTTGAGTTCTCAAAAGCTTTTATCCCAACAGAAACCCGTCTTTTAACGGGTCGTCCGGGTCGATCATGAATTCGTGACGACCCGTGAGCCAGGCGTGGCCTTCGACTTCCGGAATAATCGCCGTGTAGGGGTCCAGGTGTGTTTCCTCCACAATTTTCCCTCCGAACACCGTGCACAGAATGCTTTCAAACCGCAGGGATTGTTCCAACTCCAGGTCGCCCTTGGCGTGGAGGAGGGCCAGGTGTGCGCTGACTCCGGTTCCGGTCGGCGATCGATCCAGGGCGCCATTGGCAAAGATGCACGTCTGCCGCACGTCTCCTCCGGGTGTCTGCGGAGGACCGACAAAGATCGTGCCGTAGAGGTAGCCGAGTTCCGGCTCCGTGGGGTGAACGAGAGTGCGTTCGGCCATGATGGCCTGTTTGATGGCAAGCCCCAAGGCCTGGAGTCGCGGCGCGTGTTTGGGTTCGAGGGTGAGACCCAGCGCCTCCGCCCGGCAAAAGGCATAGAATGCCCCGCCGAAGGCCAGATCATAGTCAACTTGGCCGATGCCCGGCACGTGGACCGTCTGTTCGACGTCAAGAACAAAGGACGGGACGTTGAGAAACGCGACGCTTCGCACCCTGCCTTCATCCATGAAAGCCTGTGCCGTCACCAATCCGCTGGGGGTGTCGAATCGGATGGTGGTGGCCGGAACGGTAGCCGGAAATAATCCCTGTTCCAGCATGACCGTTGTGAGTCCGATGATCCCGTGTCCGCACATCGTGCTGTACCCTTCATTATGAAAAAACAGGACCCCGGTATCGGCCTGCGGGTGCGCGGGCTTAACCAACAGGCACCCGTACATGTCGTGGTGCCCTCGCGGTTCCCACATGAGCGTCGTGCGAAGATGATCGAGGTGTGTTCGGCAATATTGTCGTTTTTCCAGGACGGTGGAACCGGCAGGCTCGGGAAACCCCGACGTCGCCACGCGAAGCGCTTCGCCGGCAACGTGACAGTCAAGGGTAGTGATAACGTGCATGGGTTCAGTCAGTCGTTCGTAATTTCCCCCTCACCCCAGCCCTCTCCCTCTTTCGTTCCCCTTCTTTCTCCCTCGCCCCTTGCGGGAGAGGGCCGGGGTGAGGGGATGTCGGATTACGCCTGTCCTGAGCGAAGTCGAAGGAAGCGAAGTCGAAGGGCTTCGCTAATCCGACCTACAACTAAAAAAGCGCGACGGCCGCAATGATCACGGTCCGAAGTACAATGCGATTCTCGTCAGGTGAAGTGTTCCGTCATGAACCAACCGGCGATGGAAAGCCGTTTGTGCTGGCCTGCCAGCGCGTCGACCCGGCACACGCGATGAAACCGGGGTACGGCAAAGAGGGCGAGCGATCCCGGTTGCGGGGCAATGCATTGGGCCACGTCCAGGACGCGGTTGCCGCGTGCGTCCTTCCTGGCGTGATAGATAATCAGTTCCCCGCCCCAATCGGTGTTCCATTCGGAATGGACGTAGGTCGCCAGGGCCAGCCGCCGGAGAGGCGGTGGGCGGTCACGGTTGTCGGCGTAGGCTTCATCCGTATCATCATGTGTCGGCAAACAGTCTCCGGCGCCATAGGAATAGAAATTGAAGTTCACGTGTCGTTGCCGGATATTGGGAAAGGATTCTACGTACTCCATAACGCACGGCATCGACAGTTTGTCGAGAAAGAGTTGGCGCTCGCGCGGACCGATTTCGGCTTTCAGCCAATTGCCTGAATCGGGGAACGCCCGGGATACCGCTGGCATATCCAGGAGGCCCGTCCAAGTCGAATGCGTCATCGCCTCTCGAAAGATTTCCATTTCCTTTTCAGTCCAAAAATTTTCCAGCACCAGGACCGGATCTTTCCGAAACGAGAATTTCCTGGGATTGAATTGATGGAACGATACTTTCATAAACGGACCTCACCCCGGCACGACGATCTTTACCTTTCCTGTCATTGATAAGACAATAGTCCCCTTCCGTCATTCCTGACCCCCGATTACTAACGTCGAGGGCAGGCTGTTAGTAATCGGGAATCCAGGATCTTTTATCTGTTGTTTTCATCACGCATAAAATGCGTGGGGGATGGATTCCCGCGTTGCGAGAGCCACCCCGCTTGATACCCGTGCCGCGAGAATGACGGAAGAGGAGGCAATGGGGAATCCATCGGCGTTCCTGAAGGGTAAGGGAACTGAATGAGGAGGGTCAAGAACGCTCGGGACTTGGCTGGGAAAGGCGTTTGGCTAACCGGCGCGCCACCCGGGTCATGGCGGTCGAGCGGTCCTTGGGGTCGAGGATCACGTTGAGGACGTGCAGGTGTCCGGAATCCGCCATGGCCGAATCCATGGCCTGCACAAAAGTCCCGAACGTCTCGACCCGGTGACCGATACCGCCGTTGAGTAACGTGCAGATTTTGTCATAGCGCCATTCATGCACGTCGTTGAACGGCCCTTCCAGGATTTCCCGTTCGGTGGTATAGCCCCGGTTGTTGAGAATGATGACAATGGGCGTTTGTCCGTGCCGGAGACAGGTCGCGAGTTCGGTCCCGGTCATCTGAAACGCGCCGTCGCCGACCAGGACCAGAGGTCTCAGGGACGGATCGGCGAATCCCGCGCCAAGTGCCGCGGGGACGCTGAACCCCATGGACGTATAGTAGGCCGGGGAAAGAAATTCGGCGCTTTTCCGCACGCGGAGATCCGCGGAGGCGAAGAGCGATTCGCCCACGTCGGCAATCACCACGGTGTGTTCGTTCAGCAGTCCGTCCAGGTAGCCCACCATATTCTGAAGGGTCACGGGTGCGTGAGAGGGCGGTGCTTCAAACGCGCCGGGATCCGGAGTGGGCAGCGGGCGCGGGAGAAACGAGGGTAGCGGAGCCGTCGAGAGCGCCCGGATGAAGTCCTCAAATTGAACGCCTTCATAGCGATGGTGTTTGATGGCAATCGAATCGGCCGTGGCATGGATCGTTCGTCCCGCGGCCAGGAGCGTGGAATGGATTTTGACGTCTTCCACGTCGGTCAGGAGCGTGCCCAACGTCAGCAGGCAATCGGCTTGATCCACGAATTCCAGGATTTCCTCACGACCCACAAGCCCGCCGTACACGCCGATGAACAGGGGGTGATCCTCCCGAAGGACCGATTTGCCGAGCAGCGTCGTGGCCACGGGAACGCCCATACGTTCGACCAACGTCGTGAGTTCGTTCTGGAGCCCGAACCGGTAAATCTCCGCGCCGGCCAGGATCACCGGCCGTTCCGAACTCGAAAGAATAGTACGCACCTCGTCGACGGCTTCCTTTAACGCGACGGGATTGCTTGTTTCACCTGTTATCGTGGGAGGCGCGTGGGAAGAAATGCTAACGGGGGCGAAGACCATGTCCCTGGGAATTTCCAGATAGACCGGGCGTTTGTATTGGATCAGGGCGGTCAGGGCGCGATCAAGCTCCCGTTCGGCCGTGAGGGGGTCGTCGAGGATCACGGATGCCACGGTGATCTTTTCGAATACGTCGCGTTGGGTAAAAAAATCCCGGACCATGTGATGAAGAAAGGGCGTGGTCAGTCGTTCCGCCAGGCCCGGCGACCCTGACAGCAGCACGACCGGCGACCGCTCCGCATACGCGCAGGCAATGGCATTAACGATGTTCAGCCCGCCGACGCAATACGTGACGCAGGCCCCGCCGATGCCGTGGAGACGCGCATAGGCATCCGCTGCAAACCCCGCGCAATCTTCGCGAGTGGTGCCGACGTGCTTGATGGGTGATTCCTCGATCAGTTGAAAGAGCGAAAGCACGTAATCACCCGGAATGCCGAAGATGTGCTTCAGCCCCAGCCGGTGCAGGCGGTCGAGAACCAAGGAGCCGATGGTGTGAGACGTTGGCATCATTTGTCCCTGAATGGATAATTGATTATAGCATGCCAAGTAAGTACAATGTACGAGTTTGTGATGGCGTCAGTGGTGAAGCAGACTTCATTTCAATTATTCAGCGTGGAGGAAAAGGCGATGTCCTACGATCCCTCATTGACTGTCGGTTCCCACAAACCGGCGTTGCTGCCCGGCATGCGGCGTTTCTCGAACAGACTGATGGGCGTGTTGGCTGCACTCGCCTTGGTGCTTGTCTCATTCGGCACAAGTGCCGTGGCCGCCGATGGGCCTTACGTTGGGGTCGGGGGCAGCCTCAGTATTCTGAACGACTCCGACGTCACGGCTGGTGCTAATGATGAAAAGGGCTATCTTCCGCTCAACATCGACGCGACCACCAATAACGGGTTTGCCGTGAGAGGCATGGCCGGGTATGCCTTTCCCAGCGGCTTGCGCGTGGAGGCCGAGATCGACTATCGCAGACATGGTGTAGACGCAATGGACGTCAAAAGCGCGGGTGGCTTGGCGGAACTTGCCGCTCCAAGGGTAGCTGCAGGAGTAAATCAACAAGCCGGTCAAACAATATACCCTAATCCCGCTGAAACAATGTACGCTGATCTCCTCCCCCCCCACAAAGATCTCGCGAACGCGGCTGTTACGGGAAAACAGGACATCGACGGCAATTTTTCGATGCTCGCCTTCATGGCCAACGTGGACTATGATTTTGATACCGGATCCAGGTGGGTACCCTATATTGGAGGCGGTCTCGGGGTGGCTTCGATTTCGATCGACGTGGAGTCTGTGGCTACCGGCAGATCGCTCAGCGACGACAGTGATACCGTCTTCGCCTATCAGGCGGGCGCGGGTCTTGGCTACGAGTTTCCCCTGGAGGGAGGGCGTTCAATCACGGTCAGCCTGGACTGGCGATATTTCGGGACCTCGTCCCCGACCTTCAAAGGTGACGTGTCGGACGGGCGCTTCGATGTCGCCATCAATGGACACGACGTTGGCATCGGGATCATCTACGGCTTCTAACTCTGCTTAACGGAACAGGGCGGCAGGTTCATTCCCTGCCGCCCCGGTTCTCCAACCGGTCAATCACCGCCGATCCCGCGGCGTCTCCCCAGACGTTGATCGTGGTGCGGCAGCGGTCCAGGAACCAGTCGATCACCAGAATCAGGGCAATGCCTTCGATGGGCAGGTTGACGGACTTCAGCACGATCACCATCGTGACGAGACCGGCCTCGGGGATCCCGGCCGCGCCGACCGCGGCCAGGGTCGCCGTCAGCACGATAATCGCCGTCTGCGCAACCCCGAGTTCGATGCCGTAGGACTGCGCAATGAACACGGCGGCTACTGCCTCGTAGAGGGCCGTGCCGTCCATGTTGATCGTGGCACCCAAGGGCAGCACGAAGCGCGCGGTTCGGGGCGAGACCTTGTTTTCCTCGATCACGGCTTCCATGGTGAGCGGCAGCGTGGCCGAACTCGAACTGGTGGAGAAGGCCGTGGTTAGGGCGGTGCCGATGTTCCGTGCATACATGAAAACGTTCCGTTTCCCGATAAAGTGGAGGATCAGGGGAATCACGATCAGGCCGTGGATCAACAAGCCCAGGATGACGGTGCCGGCATAGGCGCCTAATTGCACCAATTGCGGCCAAAAGCCGCTGAATCCTCCTGCCTCGCCCAACCGGCCGGCAATCAACCCGCCGATGCCCACCGGCGCGGCCCACATCAGCAGATGGACCATGGCCATAACGGCTTCGTTCACGCCTTCGACGACTTGAATCACGAGCCTGCCCCGTTCTCCAATCGTCGTCAGTATCCCGCCGAACACCAACGAAAAAATGATCAGAGGCAGGACCTCGGCGTTGGCCATGGCCGAGAACAGGTTTTTCGGGATGAGCCCGGTCAGGATAGTCCTGAGCATCTCGGGCACGTTGGTAGGTTTGTCTTGCAATCGTTCGGAGACGGACGTCATATCGTTGGCAGCGGACCCGGTCGATCCCGGGGTGCCCGGTTGGATCAGCAGGACCAGGATCAGTCCGATGACGACCGCGATGCCCGTGGTCGTCATGAAATACAGGACTGCGCGGCCCCCCAGGGGGCCGAGTCGCCGCACGTCGCCGAGGCTGGTGACACCCACGATGATGGAACTCATGACCAGTGGGACCACAAGGACGAACAGGGCTTTGAGAAATACTTCTCCCAGGAACGCAACGGAATGCCCGGCTTCCGGCCAGGTCCCCCCGAGAATCGTTCCAAACACAATGCCCGTCAGGATGGCCCACAACAGCGCGTTCGGTGATTTCGTTTTCATGGTGCCTTCGGTTGCTCCCTTTCACAAGGTAGATGTTCAGTCATTCGTTGACAGAAGACGACGGCGTTCTTTGCCTCCTCTGCACCCCTCCTTTGAAAGACAACCCCCTCAATCCCCCTTCTCAGGGGGACGGCCGAGTTCCTCTCCCCCTGATAAGGGGGGCAGGGGGGTTGGAGCCATGGAGATTGGGGGACACGTGCAGACCACGTTCCGGTCTCCATAGGCGCTGTCGATGCGTGAAACGGCCGGCCAGAATTTCAAATCCCGGAGCCACGGCAGGGGAAAAGTTGCCTGGTCGCGGCCATAGGGACGCTTCCAGTCCGGGTTCGTGACGTCTTCAATCGTATGCGGGGCGTGTTTCAGGGGATTGTCGTCTCGTGGGAGTCGCCCTTCTTCAACGTCCCTGATCTCTTGTCGAATTGCCAGCAGCGCATCGCAATACTGATCGAGTTCCGACTTGGATTCGCTTTCCGTGGGCTCGATCATCATCGTACCGGCCACCGGCCACGAAATGGTCGGGGCATGGAAGCCATAGTCCATGAGGCGCTTGGCCACGTCTTCCACTTCAATGCCGGCGGATTTCTTGAACGGTCGCAGATCCAGAATAAATTCGTGGGCGCACAAGCCGCCCTTTCCGGTATACAGGATGGGAAAATCCTTCTCCAATCGCTTGGCCATGTAATTGGCATTCAGAATGGCGACGCTGGTGGCCCGGGTCAATCCCTGTGCGCCCATGAGCGCAATAAAGGCCCAGGAAATCGGCAGGATGCTCGGGCTTCCCTGTGGCGCCGAGGAGACCGGCCCGATGCCGCGTTCGCCACCCGTGTCACGGATCGGGTGTCCCGGCAAAAACGGGGCCAGGTGCGCGGCGGCGACAATCGGTCCCATCCCGGGTCCGCCCCCGCCGTGGGGAATGCAAAAGGTCTTGTGCAGGTTGAGGTGACAGACGTCGGCGCCGACGTCGATCGGCCGGCAGAGGCCCACCATCGCGTTCATGTTCGCGCCGTCCATATAGACCTGGCCGCCGTGCTCATGCACGATGCCGCAGATTTCCTGAATCGTTTCTTCAAAAACTCCGTGCGTCGAAGGATACGTCACCATGAGCGCGGCCAGCGTTTCGTTGTGCCGGTCGGCCTTGGCGCGCAAATCCGCGAGGTCGATATTCCCGCGTTCGTCGCAGGCCACGGGAACGACGTGCAGGCCGGCAATGGTCGCGCTTGCGGGATTGGTCCCGTGAGCCGATGCCGGGATCAGACACGTGGTCCGGTGGCCTTGCCCGCGGCTTTCGTGATATGCCCGGATGACCAGCAGCCCGGCATATTCCCCTTGGGAGCCGGCATTGGGTTGGAGCGAGACGGCCGGATACCCCGTAATTTCCGAGAGCCAGGTTTCCAATTCCCGGAACAGTTGGGTATAGCCTTCCGTTTGTTCCGGAGGAGCAAACGGATGAAGGTGGCTGAATTCCGGCCACGTTACGGGAAGCATCTCCGCGGTGGCGTTGAGTTTCATGGTACAGGAGCCCAAGGGAATCATGGAATGGACCAGCGAGAGGTCACGGGATTGGAGGCGGTGCATGTAGCGTAACAACTCGTGTTCGGAATGATACCGGTGAAAGACTTCGTGAGTCAGAAACGGGGTCGTGCGGGCAAATGGGGCCGGTAGTGAGACGGAGCCCGTATCGGCGAGTTCTTTTGCCGTAAACCGTACCTGTCCGTCTTTTGAGAACGTTTTCCAGAGGGTCTCCACGTCCTCCATAGTCGTGGTTTCATCCAGGGCGATGCCGAAGGAGCCGTCTTCAAATTCTCGAAAGTTGAGGCGATACTGCTTCGCCCGCTCGCGGACGTGGTCCGCCTGCAGGCCGTCCGTAGACACCCGCAACGTATCGAAAAAGAGTTCTTCCGGGACGCGACATCCGAGACGGGTCAAGCCCTTGGCGAGGACGAGGGTCAAGCCGTGCACGCGCTCGGCAATGCGTTTCAGCCCGTCGGGTCCGTGATACACGGCATACATGCCGGCCACGTTGGCCAACAACACCTGAGCCGTGCAGATGTTGCTCGTGGCGCGGTCGCGACGAATATGTTGTTCACGGGTCTGCAACGCCAGCCGGTATGCCGTTCGCCCCTGACTATCCTTGGAGACGCCGACGATTCGTCCGGGTATTTGGCGTTTGTAGTCTTCGCGCGTGGCCAGGAACGCGGCATGCGGCCCGCCGAATCCCAACGGAACCCCAAATCGCTGGCTGGACCCCACGGCGATATCGGCATCGAGGTCTCCAGGTGGTTTGAAGAGAGTCAGGGCGAGCAGGTCGGTGGCCACGACGACCCGTGTGCCTGCGTCGTGGGCCCGACGGATCAGTTCGTGGTCATTGCGAAACGTGCCGTCCGTGGCGGGATATTGCAGGAGGAGGCCGCCATACGACGTCCGTTCCCAGTCGATCGCATCGACCGTGCCGATATCCAATTGAAGCCCGAGCGACGCGGCGCGAGTCCGGACCACGGCCAGCGTTTGCGGGTGACACGCTTCCGAAGCGAAAAACGCCGGCCGGCCGGTGATGGCTTTGCACATGGCCATGGCTTCCGCCGCCGCGGTGCCTTCATCCAGGAGGGACGCATTCGCCAACGGGAGGCCGGTAAGGTCCGCCACCATCGTTTGAAAATTGAGCAGGGCTTCCAAGCGTCCTTGGGCAATTTCTGCCTGGTAGGGCGTGTACTGGGTGTACCACGCCGGATTTTCCAATATGTTTCGGAGAATGACGGGGGGCGTGTGACAATCGTAGTACCCCATCCCGATAAACGACCGGAACACCTGGTTCTTGGAGGCCATGCGTCTGAGGTCGGACAATACCTCCTGCTCGCTCCGGGGGGGCGGCAAGTCGAGGGCTTCATGCAGGCGAATGTCTTCAGGAACCGTGGCCTGAACCAATGTTTCCAGCGACGGGAACCCGAGGACGTTCAGCATCTCCCGGGTATTGGCCTCCGTCGGTCCGATGTGTCGATCGGAGAACGTCTTCGCGGGCCTCAACCAACTTTGTGCGGTGCGGTCAGTCATGAATAGGGAATAAGTCGTGCTCAAATAACCCTATCATGCTCTCACGGAGCCTGCCAAGTGGCCGCCGTTGTCAGGGAGCCTTGCGTTGCACGCGGACGGTGACGGTTAAGGATTCCCGGGCGTCTCCCGTCCGGATGCCGGATACGGGCGCAGCGTCTTTATAATCGAGACCCGTTGCCACGCGCACGTAGCGTTCATCCGGCGAGACACCGTTCGATACGTCGAAGCCGGTCCATCCTGTTCCGTCCATCCATGCTTCCGCCCAGGCATGGCTCGCGTCCTGTTCCACGCGGTCGTCCATCATGAGATACCCGCTGACGTATCGAGCCGGAAAACCCATGAGCCGTGCCGCACTGAGAAAAACGTGCGTGTGGTCCTGGCACACGCCGTGCCCTATCCCCAGTGCGTCTTCCGCCGTGGTTTGAGGGGTTGTCCGTCCCTTTGTATAGGAAACGGTCTTTGCAACCAGGCCGGAGAGCGAGTGCAGCCGCGTCAGCTCGTCCCGGTCGTCATGGACCAGGGATTTGACGAGATCGTGGACGTGCGCACCCGGTTTGGTGAGTGCGGTCGATCGTTTGAAATACCACAGCGGCGTATAGCCGTCCGGCCATCCGGACGGCGCGTTTTGTTCGATGGTTTCGACCTCCCCGTGGCAATGGATGCTGATCTCAGATTGTTCTTCCGTCAGGCTGATCAGGGTCACGAGGTTATTGTGCTGGTCCGTCAGCTCGAGCTCTTTGCGGCCGCCTTCAACCGTCATGTCCCACGTGAACACGTTCTGGGACGCCTGGGACTTGGGCGTCAGCCGGACCTGTTGTAACGCATAGTGGACCGGCTTATCGTATTGGTACGTCGTGAGATGGGAAATAATCAGTCGCATCCTGTTATCCGTAAAAGCGGTAATCCTTTTCAATCTGGCTTCCCAAGGCATTGTTGTCCCGTATGAAGTCCTGGATGAATTCGTGCAACCCGGATTCGAAAATATCCTCGATGGAACGGTTCGTCAGCCTGGCGAATACCGTTTCCGCCTGATCGATGCAGGGCTGACGAGCGCCGTAATCCTTGGCGAGATGCGTAAGATTATCCACGATCTTTGAATAACAGAAGGCGAGCGAACGCGGCATACGGAGATCGAGCATCAGGAAATTCGCGATCTCCCTCGGGCGAACATCGCCTTTATGGAGCCGGTGGTAGGAACGTTGAGCCGATACCGACCTGAGAATGGTTTCCCATTGCACGTTATCCAGCGAACTGCCGATCAGCGAGACGGACGGCAGCAGCAGATAATACTTGACGTCGAGGATGCGCGCCGTGTTGTCCGCCCGTTCCAGGAACGTGCCGAGACGGGCGAAATTGAATACCTCATTTCGCATCATGGTGCTGTGGAGCGTGCCGTTGAGCAGGGCGTTTTGCTGTTGGATCGTGTTGAGGACAAAGGGCAATTCCCGCTCTCGTACGGGACGGGCCAACAATTCCCTGAGGGTCAGCCAGCATTCATTGGTGGCCGACCACAGTTCCCGCGTCAGCGCGGTGCGCAGGAGCCGGGCATTGTCGCGTGCGGCCTGAATCATCGACGTGACGCTGGACGCATTGGATGGGTCGCGTAACAGGAAGTCGATGACGTGGGCCGTCTCCATCCGTTCGTATTGTTCCAGAAAAGCCTGCTCGATGCCGATTGTGGTGAGCACGGAAGCCCACTCGTTTTCCGCTGCGTCGGCGCGAGTCAGGGCAATGCGAAATCCGGCGTCCAGGAGGCGTGCGGTATTTTCGTTTCGTTCGAGGTATCGAAACATCCAGAACAGACCGTCAGCGGTTTTCCCGAGCATCGGGTTATTCCTCCAGGACCCAGGTGTCTTTGGTTCCGCCGCCTTGGCTGGAATTGACGATAAGTGACCCCTTGTTCAAGGCCACGCGGGTCAGCCCGCCAGGAGTCATATGAATCTCGTTCGGTGAAACCAGGACAAAAATCCGAAGATCCACGTGGCGTGGATCCAAACCGTTCTTGGTCAGAATCGGGGTCGTGGAAAGCGACAGGGTAGGCTGGGCAATATACTTACCGGGTGTCGTTTTCAACTTGTTCCTGAACTCGACGAGTTTCTTGTTGCTTGCAGCCGGTCCGACCAGCATGCCATATCCGCCCGAACCATGGACCTCTTTGACGACCAACTCAGCCAGGTGGTCCAGCACGTAGCGCAACGCATCGGGCTCTGCGCAACGCCAGGTCGGCACGTTCTTCAGCAGAGCCTTTTCGCCCGTATAAAATTCGATGATGTCCGGCATATAGGAATAGACGGCCTTATCATCGGCAATGCCCGTGCCCGGGGCATTGGCGATGGTGACCCCGCCGGCCCTGTAGACGTCAAAAATGCCCGGCACTCCCAAGAGTGACTGTTGGTTGAAATTGAGCGGGTCAAGATAATCGTCGTCCACGCGCCGGTAAATGACGTCAATGGGGACATACCCTTGGGTGGTCCGCATGGCAATGCGTCCGTCGACCACGCGCAAATCATGACCTTCGACCAGTTCCGCGCCCATCTGGCCGGCAAGGAACGCGTGCTCAAAATAGGCCGAATTGTAAATGCCGGGCGTCAGCACCGCGATGACCGGCGTCCCTTCGTACGAACGTGGTACGCAGTTGCCGAGCGAGCGTCGCAGGTTTTTGGGATAGTTGCCGACGGCCTGCACGTTGACTCGCGCAAACAGTTCCGGAAACATCTGGAGCATGATTTCCCGGTTCTCCAGCATGTAGGAGACCCCGGACGGTGTGCGGGCATTGTCTTCCAGGACGTAGAATTCGTTTTCGCCGGTGCGGACGATA
Source organism: Nitrospira sp. SB0677_bin_15 (assembly GCA_009842645.1). GTDB lineage: Bacteria > Nitrospirota > Nitrospiria > Nitrospirales > UBA8639 > Bin75. Next base: position 30,946 of record VYFB01000128.1, read on the forward strand.
TCGACGCCGACGACGTGGGTGTAGACGTTTCCCGGTGGGGAGACCCCGATCATCTGTGGCAGAAAGGCGGTATTGTTCGCGATCACCTCTATGGGAATGCGCCCTGCCCGAAAGATTTCCTTCCGGTGATACACGTCGTACAGAAAGGCATTCATGGCTTGGATCCGCTGCCGAATCCCTCGAACAAGCCGCGACCATTCACGGCTGGAAATAATGCGCGGGACGACGTCGAACGGGATCAGTCGTTCGCTGGCTTCTTCTTCTCCATACACGTTGAAGGTAATCCCGATCTTGCGAAAAACAGTCTCGGCTTCATCAGATTTGCGATGCAGCCACGCCGCGTCCTGGGATTCAAACCATTGGCGATAGTCACGATACGGTTCGCGATACTGTTCGCCCGTCCCGAACATTTCGTCGAAAACGTTCTTAGGGTCAGACATACGCTCCAGCTCCGGAGATCAGAAAAAAGAACAAAACCGGTAAACGCTGGTCAATATAGGCAGAGACGTTAGAATTTTTCAATACGGGAAGCTCCCTGGACGGGCCGCCCTCAACCCCCCTGGCCCCCCTTATCAGGGGGGAAAGGGGGACTCTGTCGTCCCCCTGATAAGGGGGAGTGAGGGGGGTTTCTCCCTGCCGTTCGTTGCTTGAGAAATTTTCGAGGTTCCGGTACACAGGAACCCTTCCGTCTTCCACGGAGGGTGACACGATGATCATTTTCTCCAACGTCAGGAAATTGTATGACGGAACCTCAGGCACCGATGCCGCGGTTCATGAAGGGGTTGACGTGTGGGTGGAAGGCGGGACCATAGAAGCGGTGAAACCGCACCGGGCCGACACTTCTCCAGGTCAGGACGTTCGCCGCGTTGATTGTTCTTCCCTCACCGCAACCCCCGGTCTCGTCGACTGCCATAGTCACGTCACGGTGTTGGGCATTCGTGATGAAGACCTGGCGACCATGAGCGGGCCCGCCGGTTTGGTCTATACCGAGCGGATTCTGTATGCCACCCTGGTCCATGGCGGGGTGACGACCGTTCGTGACGTGGGCGGCGCCACACACGTGGTGAAGCGGTTGGTGGAGGAAGGCGTGATCATCGGGCCTCGCTTGAAAATTGCCATTTGCATGCTGTCCACGACCGGTGGTCACGCGGACTTTCGAGGCACGGACCGGTGTCATGACACGATGTCCCGGCTGTGGCCTGCCGGTCCCGGCCGTCCTTCGAGCATTGTGGACGGGCCTTGGGATTGTCGAAAGCGCGTGCGTGAAATCGCCGCGTGCGGCGGGGACCTGGTGAAAATTTGTACGAGCCCCGGGGTCGTGTCTCCTTCGGACAAATTGGAGAATCGGGATTTCACGCAAGCGGAAATCGAAGCGATTTGTGACGAAGCCGCCGGTCGCGGCATGATGGTTGCGGCCCATGCCCATAGCCGGCAGGGGATCGAATTGGCCATTGATTGCGGAGTCCATGACATTCAGCATATCTCGTTTCTGAATGAAGCCCTGGCGGAAAAAGCCTATGCCAAAGGGTGTACGGTAACCCCCACGTCATGGATCAATTACGAGTTGCCCAAGGCGGAGAACCTCACGCCTTTTGTCGCCGAAAAAGTGCGACAGGTGACTGAGGCACATGCTGAATCGGTCAGGATCGCGCAGGCGAGCGGTCTCAACATGATTACGGGGACTGACCCGATCCTCCCCGGAATGCATGGCCGGAATTACATGGAGATGGTCTCGCTGATCAGGGATGGCCTGCCTCCCTTGGCGGCATGGTACAGCGGGACGGGGCTTGCGGCGGAGCGCATCGGGCAAAACGATACCGGGAAATTGGTGTCGGGGTATCGGGCTGACATCCTGTTCAGCCGGGACGACGTGATTGCCGGCCCCCACTTGTTCGATCAAGGGGCGTTAGCGGAAGTGATCAAAGACGGTATCGGCTATCGCGGCTATCTGGACGGCGTTCCTCAGAAAACGTTCCGTTCCGTGGTGGATGACCTGATCATTGAATGAACCTCTGATTTAAAACGAACCTCTGCTGTATTGTGATAGCGGGATGCAGGGCAAGGCGTCCCGGAGCGAAACCCGAGGCTTAT
>VYFB01000004.1 GCA_009842645.1 Nitrospira sp. SB0677_bin_15
GAGTAATATGGGTCAACACATTGCCGCCAGTTGTGCTCTCGTCGTCGGTTCGCGAAGTTTTTTCAGCGCCAGCACTTCGATTTGTCGGATCCGTTCGCGCGTCACGTTCAGGAGTTTCCCTACTTCTTCGAGCGTACGGGATTTTCCGTTATCGATGCCGAAACGTAACCGGATCACTTGTTCTTCTCGTGGCGTCAAGAACCCGAGCAAACGATGAAGTTGGGACCTCATCTGTTCTTCCTGAACATTGGCGTCAGGAGCCGGAGCATTGTCATCCGGGAGACAATCTTCCAGGAACGTTTCTCCGTCGCCATTGGGTTGATCAAAAGAAATCGGTTCCAGGAACGCCTGCATCGTCTGGTGCACCCGTTCGGGATTGGTGGCCAAAGCCAGGGCAATTTCCTCGTGACTGGGCTCGCGCCCCAGCTTTTGTGCCAGACAATGGGAAACCTTGATCATGCGTTGCCACGCTTCGGTTGTATGAACCGGAACCCTGATGGTTCGCGACTGGTCGGCCACGGCGCGTAAAATACCTTGGCGGATCCACCACGTGGCATACGTGCTGAATTTAAACCCCTTCCGGTATTGAAACCGTTCGGCCGCACGCATCAATCCGATGTTTCCCTCCTGGATAAGATCGAGAAACGCCAGCCCGCGTCCCGTAAAGCGTTTGGCAATATCGACGACAAGACGAAGGTTGCGTTGGACCAACTCTTCCTTGGCCTGTTCCAATTGGGCGCGGTTCTCAGCCAGCTTGCGTTGAAGTTCTTGCAGGCGTTTCCCGATCATGCGACTCTTCAATCCGCGACCGGGCAAGGCGTTGCTGAGTCCGGACAAGCGTTCCTTCGCCTCGTTCAGGGCAGGGGCCGATAAGCCGCTCAGTTCTCGAATCTCGGTCAGGGAATGCAACGCTTCATGCAACTCAGGCCCGTCGCCGAGGCTGCTGACGGCTTGAATGGCTTGGGCGAGCACGCCCCGGATGTTTTGGCTGCTCTCGTCAATCTGTTTGGCTAGCTCCAACTCATCTTGTTTGTTCAGGAGCGGGCGTGACCGGAAGGTACGAAAATAGACCGGTTCCAGCGCGGTGTCCTGAGTTTTCTTCTCTTCGTTTCTTTTGTCATCCGGAAAATCCTCGATCATGGTATCCACCGTCGGGATATCATGAGGGAAAACTTTCGAGACAGGAAGCTTGCCGTTGATTGGAAGTTGATTTTCGACCTTGTCGATGTTGAACGGTTTGTTGTCGGTCGTCTTCATGGCTCTCTCCTCTCTCGTCGCGAAAGGCTCCGATTCCTTCTCCGGTTACACCTTGACAGTCAGGAACAGCGACGTTCCTTGACGGTTGATAAACAGGAGAATCGTCTGCTCTTTCGGCAAGGCGTTCACCGCTTGTCGAAAGTCTTGCGACGATTCCACCGGCGTATGGTTGATCTCACGTATCACGTCACCTTGAACGAGTCCGGCTTGCTCAGCTTGGCTACCCGCGCGAATATCCGTCACGACGACACCCGCGACGTGACCGCCAATGCCGAGTTGTTTGGCCGTGCGGGGAGTGAGATCCTCCACGGTCAGTCCGGCCAAGCGAGATTCTGAATCGGGTTGCTGCGAGGCGGCGACCCGTTGCCCCACCGGATGTTCAACGATTGTCGTGCGCAGGACCTGCTCGGTTCCGTCACGCATGACTGTAATGGTGGCCTTGGTTCCGACCGGAGTGGTGGTCACCGCCCGTTGCAACTCCCTGGGTCCGGCAATTGGTTGATCCTGGTATCCGATGATGGTATCGCCTCGCCGGAGTCCGGCTTGGTCAGCCGGGCTCGCGTCACGGACCTCCGTCACAATGGCACCGTCCGGACGGTCCAGGTGAAACGACTTAGCCAGTTCTGGCGTGACGGCTTGAATCCCGACGCCCAAAAACCCGCGAGTGACTTTTCCCGTCGACACCAGGCTGGCATAGACGTGTTGGCCGATGCTGGCAGGAATGGCCAATCCGATGCCCTGGTAGCCGCCAGTCCTTGAGAGGATAGCGGTGTTGATACCCACCAATTCGCCGTGCATGTTGACCAGGGCGCCACCGGAGTTCCCGGGATTGATTGCGGCATCGGTTTGAATGAAGTCTTCATATTGCGTGATGCCGACGCCGCGACCCTTGGCGCTCACGATGCCCTGTGTGACCGTGGAGCGCAGCCCGAAGGGACTTCCGATTGCGAGGACGTAGTCCCCGACCTCGAGTTGAGACGAATTGCCCCAGGCGATGAACGGCAGGTTGTCTCCTTGGATTTTAATCACGGCCAAATCCGTTTGCGGATCGCTGCCTACGATCGAGCCGGTGAATTCCCGTTTGTCGAGCAAGGCAACCGTGACCGTCTTCGCGCCATCGACGACGTGGTGGTTCGTGACCACGTATCCCTTGGGACTCACGATGACCCCGGACCCCATCCCCTTGCCGCGGGGTTCTTGCCAGGGGTTGGAAAAGGGAGGCGTCCCATAGGAATGTTTGTCCCGCGGGCCGAACTTGAACCAATCGGGGAGGCCGGGGAGATCTGGTGCGTCAGAGAGCCCCGTGCCCATAACCTTGGAGGCGGTGATATTGACGACGGCTGGCCTGACGGCTTTGACAATGTGCGCGAACCCGCGTCCGACCGCGGTATCGGACGGATGGGCTTGCGTCATGGAAGACGCCGGAGCCGGAACTGCGGAAGGAGCCGGCGATCCCACCGCGCCGGTCGAAAACGCGGCGACCAGCATTCCCGTAAACAATACGCTCATCGTGAGAACGATCAGGAAATTCTTCCTGCCCTGCTTCCCGGTGAGCGACGTGGACGATGAACGATACGGCGATTGTTTCATGGGTTCCTCCTTTGCGTGGCGGTGAAGCTGTGTATCACTCCGTTCAATCATGTGTTGAAATATGTGTTGAAATAGTTGTAGCACTGGAACATGAAAGGAAAATTAATCGCGGATTAAAAATTTCTAATCCGCGACGAGGAAAAACGCTCCGATTCCCTTTCCCCAGGCGGGAGAGGGTTAGGGTGAGAGGGACCAGGTGTGAATCGTCAAGAAGCAGCGGCGGCAGGAAGCAGGGGTAGGGTAATCGTAAAACAGGAGCCTTGCCCGAAGGTGCTGACAACCTCAATGGTGCCGTGGTGGGCTTCGGCAATCCATTTGCAGATCGACAGCCCAAGGCCGGTCCCTTTTTGTGCATGCGCCCGTGCGGCATCGGTTCGGTAAAATCGGTCGAAGATGAGACGTTGTTCTTCCGGAGTCATGCCGATTCCATGATCCCGAATGGTCACCCGGGCCATTCCGCGGTACTGCGTCAACTCGAGTTCCACGGTGCCGCGGGGCAAGGAATATTTGACGGCGTTGTCGACCAGGTTCAGGATCAGCTCCCGGAGCCGCCATTCATCCCCCGATACTCGGAGCGGTTCGACTTGCCCCAAGGTCGTTGAGATCCGTTGCTCTTTGCCCAGGACCATGGCTTGCATGTGAATTTCCTGCACCAATGTATCGAGTTGTACGGGGTCTGACGCGACGTGCACTTCTCCGAGATCCGTGCGTGAGAGGAACATCAGTTCTTCCACAATGCGGCTCATCCGGTCGATTTCTTCGAGGTTGCTTTCCAGGGCTTCCCGGTACACTTCCGCCGAACGGGGTTTTCGTAACGCCAGTTCGGTTTCCCCCTTCGTGATTGTCAGCGGGGTGCGTAATTCGTGTGATGCATCGGCACTGAATTGACGGATTTGGCGAATCGAGGCTTCCAGCCTGCCGATCATATTGTTAAACGTATTGGCGAGGCGGCCGATTTCGTCTTTCGACGTGGTTTCGATCCGCTGCGTGAGATCTCCTCCGGCAATTCGCTGAGCGGTCAGAGTGATATCGTCCACGGGTCGCAACGCCCGCCCAGCCAGAAACCAGCCCCCCAACACACTCACCACCACGGCTAACGGGGAGCCGATGAGCAAGACGAACACGAGGCGAGCCAGCATTTCTTTCTCGGGCTGGAGAGATGTTCCAACCCGCAAAATGTTGACGAGGGCCTGTCCATGTCGAACCGGATACGAGAGCAAGCGTATGGGGATTTCGTCGTGGAACCGGACGGTTTCGAAGACGGCCTGGCCTTGCAGGCTCGATTGAAGGGCGGTTTGACTGAGGGGAATGTTGCGGGTCTTGATGTTCGCGGACTGGAGGGTCACTTGACCCTGCGGGCCGAAAATCTGGAAGAATTTGTCGATAAGGGCCAACTCGGGGAAAGCTTGCGCCAAGTCGTCCAACAGCAGGAATGGACCAAAGCGATGTTCTTCAAGCGACCGGGAGGCTGCCACGGCCGCTTCCTCCAGCGAACGGTCAACCTGGTCTTCCAACGCGCGAGCCATAACGACGTACAGCGCGGTCGCGAAGAGGAGCATGATCAAGGCCAAGCCCCCGCCATACCAGATGGTCAACCGGACGCGGATGGACGTGTTGGCCCGCGGGCTAGGCATCGGTCAACTTCAGGGTATAGCCGCTGCCGCGGACGGTATGGATCAGCCCCCGGTCATAGCCGCGATCGATTTTGTTTCGGAGATAACTGATATAGACGTCGATGACGTTTGTGAAGGTGTCGAAATCCAGGTCCCACACGTGCTCGGCAATCATCGGGCGCGTGAGGACACGTCCCGAATTGCGCATCATGTATTCCAGCAACGCGTATTCCTTCGAGGTCAGGTCAATCCGTTGCCCGCCGCGTGTGACTTCATGGTTGGTGGGATTAAGGATAAGATCGTCAACCTGCAATAGGCCAGTCGAGTCTCCACTGGCTCGACGCAACAATGCCCGGGTCCTGGCGAGCAACTCTTCAATGGCAAAGGGTTTGGTCAGGTAGTCGTCCGCGCCGGCGTCCAACCCTTTCACGCGCTGGTCTACTTTCGAACGCGCGGTCAGAATGAGAATCGGAGTGGCAACCTTGGCGTCCCGGATGGCTTTCAGCGCGTCGATTCCGGGCAGGCCGGGCAGCATGAGATCCAGGATGATCAGGTCATAGTCAACTTCCGATGCCAGGTCTCGACCCTGAATGCCGTCGGAACACACGTCCACCGCGTAACTTTCCTCCTCCAACGCGCGGCGAATAAAGGAAGCGACCTTGGGTTCGTCTTCGACGATCAGAATACGCATGGTGACGTATTATAGCACGGATAGCGAAAAACACGGGAATAGCACAGATGCCTGGCCGCGCTTTTTCTTTCGCGGAGGCAGGTTCACGGCGCCTTCTGCTCCCCTCCTTTGCTATGTGATTGGGGGGCCGCAATCGTCCATGTTAATCAGAGGTTCCTTGCGTGTGTCTCCGTTCGGGCAGCGGCCGCCCCGGGGTCCCGGGGCTACCAGGTTTGGGTGAGGGACAGGGTTACCCGTCGGACGGGCACGGTCCGGCGCGCCTCCCGGTGGGAGACCGTCAGGTCCAGGGTCAGATCCCTGGCCCGGTTGGGCAGCAGGCGCCAGCCGAGGGCCAGCTCCCGGCTCGTCGGCGCCCAGCCATACGTCACGTGCGGCACCCCCAAGCCGGCCGTCAGCGGGAGCCCCCAGCCGAAGTCGGCCGTCACGCGCAGGTCCGCCGGCCCCGGGGAGGCCAGCAGGGCCACCGGCGCGTCCGTCCAGAACGTGG
>VYFB01000114.1 GCA_009842645.1 Nitrospira sp. SB0677_bin_15
CGAGGACACAACGCAGCCCTGCGCCCGATAGTGCAGTAAATCAGAGGTTCCTAAAGTTTGCCTTCGCCTTTGAGATACCTGCGGAACCGGTCCATGAGTTCTTCGCCAAGCACACCGACTTCGGGTTTCTCTTTGGTCATGAAGTCGCGGATTTCTTCAAGGCGCTGCTCGGCTTGGCTGTTCCCTTTCAAGCGTTTGACTTTCACCAGCGCGTCGTCGAAGGCGTCAAACGTCAATTCCTGGTACCCGAAACTTCTGATCCGCTTGACGGCTTTCATCATGGCTTCGTTCCGGAATTTGGTCAGGTGTTCTGAGTCGATTTCACGCAACCCAAGTTTTCTGGCTCGCCGTTCCGCGGCCTTGCGGATGCCGCTACGCACAAAATCCGGCGACGTGAGCAACCGTTTCCACGCGTCGTCAGTCCACGCCACGGCTTCCTGCGGCGCCTCCCAGATCTTGAACAACGTGGGTTCATCTATCGTGGCCAGGCCGGCTTCCCGCGCCAAGTCTTCCGCGTCCCGCTTCAGCATATCCGTGACGAATTCCAAGGCAATGGGTGGAGAATCCTTCACTTTTTCCCGGAGCATCGCCTGCGCCCCTTCAGTCCATTCTACCGGCGCCATCCGGGCCTCGGCCTGTTCCCCCATGGCTTCGACTTTTTCGAACAGTTCCACGTTGACTTCCAAGTGTCCCCGTTCCCGCGCCACCTCTTCGGTAATTTGCTTGATCATGCCCCGCATGAACTCAGGCACGCTTTCCAACCGTTTGCTGGCTTCCGCAGTCCAGGGCAATTTCCCTTGGGCCATCTGATCGGCCGCTTCAGCCATCCCCGCTTCCCCGCCCATACTCCCCATCATCTGCCGCTTGAACCGGTCCAGCATTTCCCCGGTGATCTCGTTTTCACCCAATTCGCGGGCTTTCTTTTCCGCCAGGCGTCTGACCATGCCCCGCAAAAAGACCGGCGCCCGCCCGAGCCGCGCGAGGGCTTCAGGGGTCCAGGTCGGAGCCGTCAACGTCGGGTCAGGATTATTCATGCGACAGCCTTTCTTCGTTGAGCAATTCCTTGATCTCTTTACCCGCCTTAAAGAACGGCATGCGTTTTTCAGGCACGGCTACGGTCTCTCCGGTTTTCGGATTTCGCCCGTCCTTGGTGCGTCTGACGCGCAACCGGAAACTACCAAACCCGCGAATCTCCGTTTTCTCGCCTCGCTTCAAGGCGTCACGGATGGAGTCGAAAATACCATTCACCACCTTTTCTGCATCACGGCGGCTGAGCGTCTTGGCTTTTTCCGCCACTTTCTCGATCAGGTGTGTCTTGGTCATGACTCCACTCCTTGATAGACTGATTCGGCACCATTTGCGCTCACCGGGCTTGTCCCCCTCACCCCAGCCTTCTCCCGCCAGGGGAGAGGGAGCAAAGCTTCCTCACCCTGGTCCCTATTTCCCGCTTAAGGCAGGAAATGGGAGAGGGGGTATTCGGGGAGAGGGTGTATTGTCTACAGCGCCATGAAATACATGAGGTTTATTCCCGTTTGAAGCGGCAACGCGGGCGTGTCGCCGAACAAGGACCCCACCAGCCAATCCCGGAATGAAAATTCCGGCGTCGTCTCGATCACCGCCGGAGAGCCTTTTATCCCGGTCATTTTTGCCGCCAGTTTGACGGCTTCTTTCAGGTCTCCCAGGTCATCGACGAGAAGCACGTCTTTGGCTTGTTGCCCGGTCAACACCCGTCCATCGGCCAAGGCTTCAACGTCGGCGACGTCCAATGCGCGCCCTTCGGCCACGGCCTCGATAAACTGACGATGAGCATCGTCCATGACCGATTGCAACAGCTTCCGGTCCTCTTCACCCATCACGCGAAACGGAGACCCCACGTCTTTATATCGTCCGCTCTTGATGACGAAATTTTTTACGCCGATTTTGTCCATGAGCTCTTCAAAATTGGCCAATTGCATGATCACGCCGATACTGCCCGTGAGGGTTCCGGGATTGGCCAGGATACGGTCGGAGGCGACTGCGATATAATACCCGCCGGACGCCGCCACCGTCCCCATGGAGGCCACGACCGTTTTTTGCTTTTCCGCCCGCACCCGTTTGACCGCATTGTATATCTCTTGAGAGGCCGCAACCCCGCCGCCCGGAGAATCGATTCGAATGACAATGGCCTTAACGAGCGGATCATGGCCATACGATTCCAACTCATCCACGGTGGATCGCGAATCCAGAATGGGGCCTTCGATCCTGACGACCGCGATGCGCTCCTTGCCGACTGTGGCAAGTTCCGGCAACAACGCGTTCCCCGCCGCAGCTAACGTCCCGGCCACGACGACGATCCAGAGGCCCCGTCGCCACTTGGAAGGAGATTTTCTTGAAGGTCCGTCGTCCATACCCCCGCGTCAATCCTCTACGTCGTTTCCGGCGAGGTCGGGACGTCCTGCTCCTGATCAGGGGCAGGGCGAACACGCAGGTTTGCCCCTACGTCGGGACCCTCGCCGGCGGCGGCTGGGTCGCTGACCGTTTCGCTATCCTGGCCCCCCGGTCCCTGCGGACAGTCTTTCAGGCTCAATGCAATTTTCCGTTCTTCACAATCGACTTTGACGATCTTCGCGGTCACGTTCCGGCCTATGGCAAAGTTCTCCTCCAGTTTATTCGCCACGTCCGGCCCGACTTCACTGACGTGGATCAACCCCTCCACGTCCCCATCCAGTTCGACGAACACACCGAAATCCGCAATCTTGGAAACCGCCCCGCTTGCGACGCTGCCCACCTGATACCGCGCCGGAATGTCCGCTTCCCACGGGTCTGCCGTGAGCTGCTTGTAGCCCAGCGACAATCGCTCTTTTTCTTTGTCGATGCGCAAAATGACCGCTGACACCCGTTGCCCTTTCTTGAATAATTCCGAAGGATGCTTGACGTGTCTGGTCCACGACATGTCCGAAATATGAATCAGGCCGTCGATGCCTTCGTCCAATCCCACGAAGGCCCCGAAGTCCGTGACGCTCTTGACTTTCCCCTCGATTTGCGTGCCCACCGGGTAGCGGGCTTGAATGACGTCCCACGGATTCGGCGCGGTCTGTTTCATGCCGAGCGAAATCTTGCGACCTTGCTGGTCCACGTGCAGCACTTGCGCGTCGATGGCGTCTCCCACCGCAACCACCCGTGACGGATGGCGCACTTCATGCGTCCAGGACATTTCCGAGACGTGGACGAGCCCCTCTACGCCCGGCTCCAGTTCCACGAACGCGCCATAATCGGTCAGGCTGACGACCTTGCCGCTCACCCGCGACCCCTCGGGGTATTTGGAGGCGATGTTCATCCAGGGGTCGGCGGTCTTCTGCTTGAGCCCCAAGGAGATGCGTCCGGACTCGCGGTCGTACTTGAGCACGAGCACTTCCAACCGGTCCCCAACGGCGAACATATCGGAGGGATGGCCGACCCGTCCCCAGGAAATGTCGGTGATGTGCAGCAGGCCGTCGATGCCGCCCAAATCCAGAAACGCCCCGTAGTCGGTGATATTTTTCACGGTGCCTTCCAGCAGTTGCCCCTCGGCGAGGGTCGAGAGCGTGGTTTGCCGCCGCTTGTCCCGCGTTTCTTCCAAGAGGGCCCTGCGGGAAATCACCACGTTGCCGCGTCGATGATTGATTTTGATGATTTTAAACGGGAAGGTCTTACCGACCAGGCCATCCAGATCGCGGACGGGCGTCAGGTCGATTTGCGAACCGGGCAAAAAGGCTTTGACCCCGATATCCACCATCATGCCGCCTTTTATGCGCGAGATCACTTTCCCTTGGACTTCCCGCTCCTCCTGATGCGCGACTTCCAGCTCATCCCAGATCTTCATCTTGTCGGCTTTTTCCTTGGAGAGAAGCAAATTCCCATCAGCGTCCTCACGCTGCTCAATGTACACTTGAATGCGGTCACCGACGGCCAGCGTGTTCAGTTCATCAGGCATAAACTGGTTCGTCGAAATGATGCCTTCGGATTTATACCCGATGTCCACGATCACCCGGTCTTTTTGAATAACCACGACCCGGCCTTCCGTGATCGTGCCTTCTTCGCAATTTTTGAAACTTTCTTCATACAGGGCTTCCAGTGCCCCGCGGTCCATTTCTTCAACGACTTCCATGCTCATTGATGATTCCTCATTCCTCGGGCGGACGTGGGGGTCCGCCCCTGCACGATCGCCTCCCGGCAACCGTTGTTACGGGGATCGAGCCGGAACAGACGTGGAAGCTCAATCTCTCTCGGGTTCACGTTGTCGGTACTGCCGAATGATCCACGCCGCGCAATTCGGCAATCCGAGCCATTACCATCTGACTGATCCGTTGATACAATTCTTTGCCCTGGTATTGTCGGCATTCCTCTTGAAAATCCATCGACTCCCCAAACGACACTTCCACGGGATGTCGCCTCAGCCATGACGCCCCGGTCGGGAGCACCTGATACGTCCCCCTGAGATAGACCGGCACCACGGGACATTGAGCTTGAGCCACCAGCCGCCCGATTCCCGGTTTTCCCGGCTGAAGCATGCCGTCCGGGGTTCGCGTCCCTTCCGGAAAAATGACCACGGCCTTGCCCGCCTTGAGCAACTCCACTGCTGACCCGAACGCCTGACGGTCCCAGCGCTCGATCTTCAACGGAATCCACCCCAGCCAGCGAAGGATGCGGCCGAACGGGGGATAGGGAAACAAATTGGCCCGTCCCAGGTAAAAGAGACGGCGCCGGACCCCGCAACCCAATAACGGAATATCCGCGTAACTTGCGTGATTCGCCGCCAACAACACCCCGCCCGCAGCCGGGACGTGTTCCGCGCCTCGCGTCCGATAATGGAGAAACACGCGGCCGGCCACGCGAGTGAGGATCCACAGGATTCCATAGACCGCGCTACTCACCCGGAATCCACGCCAGCATACGTTCCACCACCTGCTCAACCGTCAAGGACGAGGAATCGATCACGACCGCGTCACCGGCCGGTTTCAACGGCGCGGTCGCTCGCGAACGATCGTTAGCATCCCGTTCCTCAATGGCTCGCCGGACGTCCGGCTGTGTTTCGGGATGACCGTCGTGTACCGTCTCCCGGTGCCGGCGAGTCGTCCGTGTCTCGATGTCCGCCTCGAGAAAAAATTTCACGTCCGCTTCGGGAAACACGCGGGTTCCCATGTCCCGGCCTTCAGCCACGATTCCGCCCTCACGGCTAAACCGTGCCTGAATCGGTAACAACCTGTCGCGCACGTACGGCAGCGCCGCCACGGTCGACGCCAAACGGCTGATCTCGGGTGAACGCAACTGCCCGGTGATTTCCTCGTTGGCGATAAACGTTCGCGTTACCCCCTCGTCGAGAGACACGTGAAAATCCATTGAGGACAGCAGTTCCTCCATGGCCTCGACGTCGGTGTAATCTATCCCTGCTCGTCGGACCACCCAAGCGACCGCGCGGTAAAGGGCGCCCGTGTCCAGATAGGCGTACCCCAAACGCACCGCCAACGCCCGCGCCGTCGTACTTTTCCCTGCCCCGGCAGGGCCATCAATCGTGATGAGGAAACCTCTCAAATACACATAA
>VYFB01000098.1 GCA_009842645.1 Nitrospira sp. SB0677_bin_15
CCTCTACGGATGGGGTTCCCCAAGCGGGGGGCGGGCGGCTTGAACGGGCTTCGGGGATGCAGACAACTGAACCCGCGGATGCCGTACTCGTTCAAACGAGAGAATGGCAATGGAATCGGTACCTGAAGGCTGCCCTGCATCTCCCGGATTGGCTGGATCTTGGACTCGAACACCGGACGCGTTTCGAAACCTATGACCATCCATGGCGACGAAGCCAGCCTGCCGGTCAAACGGACTCCCAAATTCAACAACGGTCCCGTGTGCGGTTGGGTCTGAACGGGAGTCACGTCAAGTTTTTGTTTGAGGGGCAGGATTCCAGGGTGTATCTCGATGGTGCTGAAAGCTACGTCACTACGGCCATCAGGGATGAAATGGACGTGTTGCAGATCATGGCGTCCTTCACGTTTAACAACGTGTTAGAAGCCGGTCTTCGTACCGATCTGCACGTTGGACGGTTGACGATGGACTTCGGTCGAGGTCGCCTGATCATCCGGAACGACTATCGCAACACGTCGAATGCGTTTGACGGGGTGCATTGGCAACTGGGACGGGATAAGCAGTGGAGAGTTCGTTTGTTTCTGGTGGAACCGGTCTTGCGGGACGAAGTGCGGCCCGACAAACAGTCAAAACGAAGCGTCTTTTGGGGAGGCTATGTCGAGACGGCTCACATCCCGCGGGTGCGCCTCAATGCCTATTATTTCGGGTTGAACGACAAGCGGAGCCCCGACGCCGGCAGGCATCGAACCTATTCGACTTTCGGCACGCGCCTCTATGACGACCCGAAACCGGGAAGAATCGATTGTGAAATCGAGAGCGTCGTGCAGACGGGGAAAAGAGGCCACATCGATCATTTTGCTCATTTTCAGCATATCGATGTTGGGTATACGCTGGATCTCCCATGGTCGCCACGATTTCTGATTCATTATGACTACGCCAGCGGCGACCGGAACGCAAATGACAGCCAGCATTCGGCCTTCGACACGCTGTTCGGCGCACGACGTTTCGATTATATGCCCACTGGTAATTTCGGACCCTTTTTTCGGTCGAACTTCAGTTCGCCGGGTTGGCGAGTGATCGCGGTTCCGTGCCTGGGCTGTGAAGTGCAGCTCAAACATCGGGTGTGGTATCTCGCTACCTCACGGGGGGCGTTTGGCCGTAACGGATTGCATGATCTCACGGGCGGGTCAGGAAACTTTCTCGGCCACGATCTTGAACTGCGGGCTCAATGGAGAACCAACGAGAACCTGGAATTCGAATTGGGCTACACGCATTGGTTTAAAGGCAGTTATTTTGACAGGCTACCCGACTCGGCAGGGTTGCCTCCCGGCGGAAACAGGGACAGCGATTATTTTTACATACAGACGAAATTCAGGTTGTAATGCACATGAGTCATGAGAAGAAACGTCGGTTTTGTGAAAGTTCGCTGGTACGTTGCCATCGACTCCCTCTCCCCTTGAGGGAGAGGGCCGGGGTGAGGGGAAAGAAACAGCGTTCGCAGTCCCGATCAGTGCGCATGCCATGATCGCCAAACTTCATAGTTTGTTGTTCCTTCTGTTCCTGACGTGGTGTCCGGTTACGAGTGCCGCCGAAGAGGTGCGCATCGCGGTTGCAGCCAATTTTCGGGCGACACTCGATGAAATTGTGACCCGCTTCGAGCAAGACACGGGACATACCGTCGTTGTCAGTTCAGGTTCAAGCGGCAAGCTGTATGCGCAGATCAGGAACGGTGCTCCGTTCGACGTGTTTTTTTCCGCGGACGTCACGCGTCCGAAATTGCTGGAAGAGGAAGGATTTGCAGTTCCGGGAAGCCGGTTTACGTACGCGGTGGGACGATTGACGTTGTGGCATCCGGGACCTGCTGTGATTGAGGGAAATGAACAATCCATACTGTTGCGCAGTGACGTCAGGCACGTGGCCATTGCGAATCCCAAAACTGCGCCCTACGGTGCCGCTGCCAAGGAAGCCTTGCAGGCACTGGGACTTTGGGAACAGGTTCAGGATCGGTTGGTCCGGGGAGAAAATATCGGACAAACCTTTCATTTTGTGTTTTCGCAGAATGCCCAACTGGGATTCGTCGCCCTTTCGCAGGTTTTGGGTCCCAAAGTGAACGGATCAGGAAGCCGGTGGGACGTGCCGGTGCATTTGTATGCCCCTATCCGGCAACAAGCGGTATTGTTGCGTTCCGGTCAGCGTCAGGAAGTCGCACGCGCGTTCCTGGACTACGTGAAAGACGTCAGGTCCCGGAACGTCATTGAACGATTCGGTTATGGCTTGGAATGATCGAGGCCGGAGATTCGGAGGATGACCGTGCCGGACATGGATTGGAGCCCGTTGTGGCTGACCATGCAATTGGCAGGGGTAACCGTTATTGTGTTGTTGCTGGTTGGCACGCCAATTGCGTGGTGGTTGGCATTTACGCGTTCGCGATTCAGGACACTGGTCGAGGCTGTTGTGGCGCTGCCTATTGTGTTGCCGCCAACCGTACTTGGCTTTTATCTGTTGACGGCACTTGGGCCTCATGGATTGATTGGCGGGGCCTGGAAAGATCTTACCGGCTCGGCGCTCTCGTTTACATTTTCGGGATTGGTGATTGCCTCGGCGTTCTATTCACTGCCTTTTGTCGTTCAACCGCTGCACGGAGCATTCGAGGCCGTTGGCAAAAAACCTTTGGAAGCGGCCTGGTCGCTGGGTGCCTCAAAGCTTGACGCCTTTTTTACCGTCGCGTCGCCGATGGCGGTTCGTGGGTACCTGAGCGCCGTTGTCCTGGGCTTTGCCCATACGCTGGGAGAATTTGGCGTGGTCCTGATGGTTGGCGGGAATATCCCAGGCGTTACCAAAGTCCTCTCCATTGCCATCTATGATCACGTCGAGGTGCTTGAATATACCCAAGCCCATTTCCTGTCGGCTGTGCTTCTCATATTCAGTTTTCTCGTCCTGACGATTGTGTATACGGCCAACAGACGTTTACCCATTCACGTCTCATGAAACGACTCGACGCACGATTTTCCATCGACTATCCCGGTTTTCATTTTGACGTGGCTTTCACCGTTCCGCTGGAAGGGACGACTGCGGTGTTCGGTTCGTCCGGGAGCGGCAAGACGACGCTCTTGAGGTGTATCGCCGGGTTAATCCGCGTTCCGTCTGGATTTCTTCAATTCGATCAGGCGGTTTGGCAAGACGATGCCCAGGGAATTTTTCTGCCGGTCGAACAGCGACGCGTTGGGGTTGTCTTTCAAGAAGCGCGATTGTTTCCGCATCTGACAGTGACGCAAAATCTCAAGTATGGGATGAAGCGCAGCAATCCATCACTGCGGCGCATTGATTTTGCTCACGTCAGTGAGTTGTTGGAGCTTGAGTCGCTCTTTGAACGCCGGGTATCCAATTTGTCCGGTGGCGAGCAACAACGTGTGGCCATAGGGCGAGCGCTGTTAGCCAGTCCGCAACTCCTGTTGATGGATGAACCCCTGGCCTTTCTCGATCAACAACGAAAAAAAGAGATTCTTCCCTTTATCCAGAGATTGAATCGGGAATTGCGGATTCCGGTTCTGTACGTGAGTCACGACCTTCAAGAAATTTTGCCACTTGCCAACCACGTGGTTCTGTTAAAGGAGGGGAAAGTGGCGGCAACCGGGTCGATTCAGGAAGTCTTTTCGCGTTTGGACCTGCCGGGGTTGGTCGAATCAAACGTGGTCGGGGCTATCCTTGAAACGCGAATTATGGAGCATGAACCGCAGTTCGGGCTGACACGAGTTGAATTTTTGGGACAATCCCTTTTCCTCCCTCAACAGGCTCTTCCGCCCGGGGCACCCTTGAGGGTACAAATTCTGTCGCGTGACGTCAGTCTGGTGGTGGGTGGTCCTCCTGCGACAAGCAGCGCGTTGAACACGCTGGAAGCGACGATTGTCGAGGTCCGGAACTCACCCGGCGACCAGTATGCCGTCGAAGTGAAACTCGACGTGGGGTGTCCATTGTTGGCCATGATTACAAGAAAATCTTTTTACCAACTCCGGCTGCGACCCGGCCAAAAAGTTCATGCTTCTTTCAAGGCCGTGGCGTTGAGCTAGGGCCTGTTCACACCAACTCAACGCCTCGAAGAAAAAAAGGCCACGATCTTGTAATCATTCTTGAAGATATGCCCCGAAGGCTCCAAGAATTGTGCGATCTTTGGACAAGGCGCTGTTCTCTCCGTCGGAAATTCTAGATGTGGCCCCGAAAGTACCTGCTATAGATGAGGGGGAACAGATAGCAACGCATGGTCCATTTCCATAAAATTGGGCTCCCCATTTTCCTTCCCAGTCTGTGCACCAACAGCCGCTGCTTCTGCCTGAGTATTTCCTGTCATAAAATCATGAAGGCTTGTTCTCTCAAGGACGAATGAAGTGACTGGAACCTTGTCGGAGGGTATTGTAAGGTTTGTTATCTGTCCTGAGATGTGCCCACTACCAGCGCCGTCAAAATTGCGTTGACATAGTTCGTGACTTTATCGGACAAGGCATGTACAAAGATGGGGCAAGAGGGATATTAGATGAATGAATTTTCGCCGCCCACGCTCAAGCATCTTTGTGTGTTTCTCATTGTGTTTGGGACTGGTTTTGGGTATATTTTATGGTATGAGGTGAACGTTGAGCCATGTTTTTCCTTGAACCGATTTTTAGACAATACCGTCTCTGTGTTGATTTTGAGTGCGGCGTTGTCGGTAACGATGGTGGAGGGTTCGACAATGTTTGCAGAGGTTTGGATTGAAAAGCGGCGCAAGAGAATCCGAGAAGAGCAGCTTGAGGCTGACGCACAACGCCTTGCCACGTTTTTAGGAAAAGACCAAACCCTGACAAAAGACGACGACCTGCCCCGTCTTCGAAGAATCCTCTCCACAGGGGAAGACACGTAGTCGTCTCCGACTGCTCTCACTCGGTCTTCACAACCCTCCAACTCGTTGTACTTTTCTTCTCTTTCTCACTCCTGAGCTGTCCTTAACTGTTATTCCTTATTTCTTCTTTGCGGGCGGCAGGCATTGTTTTCCATCAAACTCCGGGCAGGTTGACTCGCCGCTCGCCAATTTCCATAATTTGATAACCGGCGGATTGGGTTTGCCTTGAAATACGACCACAACGTCAATCAGCCCACCGACGGGCAACGTTGCAATATGCGGCATTGCGGCCTCGCTGGCTTTAAGCCAGAGAATACCGTTCCCGCTATTGATCAGGATAAAGCCTTTGTCCGGGACCACACGGATGATCGGACTGTAAAAACTTCCTTCTTTGCCGGGTTCATCGGTAAACGCCCAAGCGAGTGTAGCCGTCAACGTAAGAAAAACGAGTAGCAGGACGAATGTCAAAGGACGAAACATGATGACTCTCCTTGTTATGAGGGAGAAGGAACCTCTGCTTTACTGCACTATCGGGCGCATGGCTGCGTTGTGTCCTCGCTCAAC
>VYFB01000071.1 GCA_009842645.1 Nitrospira sp. SB0677_bin_15
CGAGGACACAACGCAGCCCTGCGCCCGATAGTGCAGTAAATCAGAGGTTCCTTAAGGCAAGATTGGACGCGGGCCCATAGCTCAGTTGGTCAGAGCGGCTGACTCATAATCAGTTGGTCCCAGGTTCAAGTCCTGGTGGGCCCACCATACAATCAATCAGTTATAAAGATTTGAAGAAAGCGAGAAATGGAAAAGCTACAAAAAAGCTACAAGCTACAGCAAGGGGCGCGGGGATGGCATGAGCGGGGAATGAACCACGAGACCCGTTGAGGGAAGAAGGATTGCAACGCCATTAGGCCTGACAAGCCCGCCTCCTTCCCTGGCTTCACGCCTGACCACTCCCTCCAATCTCGAATGAGAGTCCCGGACAGCGATGCCGCCCGTTCCGTGGTCTCCTGAGTCGCCCCAGCATAGCCCGTCCGCCGGCCGCTCATGCCCGTTCTTCGTCGCCCCCACCCGATCACGGTGTGAATGACCGCCTTCGTCAAGTGAACCCCTCAAGCGACGTGCACCTACCTGTCCCTCCCATTCCGCGTCTCGCACTCCTCTGCCTGTCCCTTACCATACAACGCAGTTTCTCAGGGAAACTGGTTGGTTCATTCCCTAAAACCGTCATCGCCTTGCGGTGCGCCAGGACGGGGCCGCATCACTCGCCATTTTCTCTGACCCGTCCTGGTTCTCGCCCCGTGGCAAGGGCCGTGTTTCGCCCATTCTACCCCTGACGCCACCCCTGATCTTACCCCTGTCATATGTCAGTGGTGATTTCACCGGTGAATGAGGCGGTACATCAACCGCCTCCTTGTCGTCGTCGGTCTCGTGATCGACCCGTGTCCGGTCACGGCCGGGTGCCGGGAGCGCCGGCGCCCGGCGGAGGCTGCGCCTCGTGGCCAACTGCGCGTTTGAACAACGCTTTTTGGCCACTTCACCGTCGGGGCCTGGGAGCGCCAGGCCCCGCCCAGGGGGAGCCCCTCTGGCACCACATGCCCCGCTGGACGCGGAGGATGTGGGCCATCCACCCCGCTGCGCGGTCCCGGCTGTTGCGAGGGGTCGCCAGCCGTGACCACCCCCAAGGGAACCTTCGTTTTCACTCGGGTTCTCGCCGCTGGACGCGGCTCAGTCTTGGGGGTGGTCACGGCTCGCTCCTTCTACACACGGTGGCGCTCAGTTTCCCGCATGTTAAGGGCACATGTTGCCATACTTTTGGGGCGCATTTGTGCGAGCCGGGACCGCGCAGCCGACCAACCCGTGAGGCGTCGCTGGGGCTCCACCTCACGTCGCCTCGACCTGGGGGCCGAGTCGTTGGTCTCGCGGTCGCCCGTCGCATCGTCTGGGGACGATGGTGCCGGGCTCGTTCACGTCGCATCTGTCGATGCACGTGAACCGCATCGGCGTCCGGGCCGCTGGGGCGACCCTCGCCGCCTGCCTCGCTTTGGGAAGCGAGTCTGCGCCGCGGGACAGGGCGGTGAGGACGACTTGGATTTTCGCCTCCAATAATCGAGGTCCCTTCACAGAAGTCAGAAAGTCGCTGATCTGAGGCCGGGCTGCTTTGTCTAATATGGACTGGATGCGGTCTGGAATTGTGACCTCATCGCCTTCAGACAGGCTTGAAAGCGTTTTGAAAAAGGCATCCGTGGATCAGTGAGAGTGGTTTCGAAGACGAAACTGCGGACGCCGATTGAACGGCATCCACCACGCAGGTATGATGCTTGCCGAAGTCCTGATTTTAAATGGCTCATTAAACCGCTTGGGCGTTCCTAAGCCGCAATTAACGGAATGCAGGTTAAGCTAACCGCCGGGAAACGACGAGTCCGAGGACCAAGGCTCCACCGCAATAGCACTCCGAGTCCTCACTTCGCCGCTTGACTAATAGCCACGCGTAGCCTGAAGGAAGACATAATGCCGCTGAGCTATCTGAAATGGAACGATATAATCGCCAGTCACTTCTTTTCCGAGGAGAAAGCGGGAAAGGAAGTTCTTCTCTATGTGAATGAATCCTTGATAAAGGAACTAGGCGGACCTCACGGCGTCGGCCTCGATGGATTTGTGGCGGCAGTGAAGACCGGGCCTCCCTGGGCTACGAAGTCTGGCATATGCCAGAAGGCATTGCAGACCCTCGAAGCGTGGCGCGAGAAGGATCTCAATTACCCTCCATATATCGTATACTTGGCGCTCTACGTACTCGCAGCTGGCTTAGAAGGCAACTATGCGCCCCACGCATACTATCCTAGGCTCAACGACCTTCTTGGCGAAGGGGGCGTTACCCAAAAGGGTCGGCCCCCGTCCTTCGAGCAAATGATCGACCTCTGGGACGATCTTGAAAAGTGGAGCAGGGAGGACAAAAACGAGAACCTTGGGCGATTCGTCGCCCGCATTCGTGGACAGTGGTGGATGGTCGGCCTCCCCCTGTCACAAACCCTGATCTCTGAAGACGAGCGCAGGCGGCTACCGCTCTTGCTCAGCGAGCGAGCACTTGACCCCTCAGATCTCCCGTCGCCAGAGGTTATCCTCCGTCTCCTCCGCCAGGCTGCCGGATCGCTGCTTCAGCGCCGCACGCTTCGAGTCCTTGATAGCCATGACAGCGATGCCATGGTGCTCCGTGCTGCTCTGGCCGACGTGGTCATCGAAGAACTTGAGGCTTGGGATGGGAGCGTCTTCGAAGAAGATCATCCCGGACGGCGGGTCGAGGCGAAGAGAACCCAGACCGCCCTACGTCTTTGCCTGAAGTATGACGCGCTGGCCCAGCTTGTAACCTGCCGCGTGCGTATCAAGACGGCTTCCACCATCCCGGATGACGGCTGCACATTCGTACGTGAAGGCAGTGACTGTAATTGGATGTGCAAGGACCTCTTTGGTGGATGGTCGAGCACGCTATACGATCCTGCCGATTCCCGCGATCTTGACGGCACGGCCCTCGACTGGAATCACGGCGAACGTTTTCTTGACGTAGATAACCAATGGACCGCCACGCTTCGCCCAGCTACCACCAGAGTCTTCACACCAGGCTACCCCGAAGGCCTTCCAGACTATATCGAGAGGCAGCGCTTGGAGCGGAACACATCGTTCCTAATCGCCACAAGCAACAATGTTGAAATGATTAAACGATGGGGCGATCAGCATTGCAGCAATTTCAAACAACATAGTGCTGACGGACTCCCACCCGGCTGGATACTCTTTTCTGGCGAGAACGCGAGGCACTCATGTCCTGGCGTGGACGTTCTCACTATCTCCTCCACCATACGTCTGCTTGTAAGAGGGGGCGTCAAGACAGAACGGGGTAACGTGTACCTCAAGGGAGCGCCACCCTACATAATGCTTGAAAACGCCCTAGGGACCGAGTCCGTCACTCTGGACACGCAGATTCTCGAAAGGGACGCGCACAGCAACATATGGATGATACCGGACGATGCGCCCGAAGGAAGGGCACTTCGGATCGAAGCACATGGACACGAACAGCCCTTACGAAAGATAATCAGGCTAGAAAGCCCCCACCTTCCGTTGCGGGAAGATTACACTTCATTTTGCCGGAATCCGGCTGGCATGCCCTCGCAGGACAGCCCACAATATGCGTGTGGCGCCGTCGTCCACTACAAGCCAGGTGATGGTCCGCCCACATACTCTAAAGACCTGCCGTTACATCTCTCGACACACGTCACTCTGGTCGGCGCGACACCGGGTCAAATTGCTGTCTGGCCTGAGGAGGACTTGCCAGATTGGTTGCCAGTGTGGGCAATCGTCAAGACAGGCCGCAAGCAGGGTAAGGCAGTCTTCTGCGGAACAGAAGAACAGGCAGGGCGGCCCTATACGAAGAGAAGGCCACAGGGGGAAAGGGCCTTGGTCAAACGATGGAAGGATGTCGTCTGGCACAACCGCAAGCGCATAGTGCCCCCCGAACTCATAATACTCCGCAAGAGGTGGCACGAGTACATGGAGGCAGCGAAGGATGTCGAGTGAACTCCTTTACGCTATGAGTATATCGGCCTCACTGAGTTTTGACCGTCTCAATGACCTTTTCAGGATCGTTTGCAAACCATCGCCAGCTCAAGGACGAGGAGTTCAGTGGCCTGGCATCAATATGCGGCAGCAAGTCATAAGTTCCTTCGTGGCGCTTGGCTTCTTCGAGGTCGATTACTCACATCGTCAGCTACACATGTGCCCACCTGTGCTTGTACTGCTGCCGTCGCCGGGAACACCGTGTGCGTTGTTCACTGGAGGACGCGTGCCCGAGACTGTCAGGAGCCTACGTGAGGCAGTTCGTAAGACTGCCGGCCACGCACGACTTGTGCAACAGCCCCAGAGCATTGGATGGATCAATATGCCTGACCGCATCATAGTCGAGGCAGTTGACAAAGAAACGTTGTCAACTATAAGTCAGGAAGCCGGTATCGATTGCGACCTTGACGAGCCAGCGGCCTGGAAGCTCATCAATCTTTCGCTGTCCATCACAGAGATGAGTGGCAATGTTGCCTTCGAACCAAGGCAAGCGCCTAGCTGGACGTGCAGGATCTTCCGCGACGACCAGTTGAAGTTCAGCAGCGTAGGGAAACAGCCTGATCATTCCCTGTGGCTCGCGGAGTACGTGAACCCAATCGACAAGCAACGCAGGCACTGGCTTTGGCGGGCAGCCGATGCAGCGAAAGTAGAGCGCAACTGGGGGAGGTACATCGTACTCGCTGAGCAAGGCAGGAACGTCCTGCTCTATGAGGGCCGGTCCCGTGCGCTTGTTGTTCCAGCCACTACACCACTTCCAGGCCTGATAGCTCGAGCGGCTGCACTCTCAGCTGGGGCTCATCCGGCCGTCGGCACAACAAGACGCCCCCTTGCCTCTATCCCAGCAGGGCACCCTATGTTCCTCTACCAGGATGTTCCTTACGCGATAGTTGAAATGATAGCCACTAAGCTCAAGCAGAAGCTCGTGTGGATTGATATGGAGGATATCGTGCTCAAAGGGAACGACTATGAATGACCCCATCGCTGCTTTTGAAAAAATACGTGACAACTTCATCTTGTATGTCAAGACTGCTTTTGGGACACGCTTCCCAGGCTTGGAGGAAGAACGCGAAGAACTTCTCCGGCAGCCCGGCGTCCTGAACCAGGAGCCTTGGCTCGAACCACTTCCCTCATACCAAAGTTCCGGTAAAACCATCGACGATCTTGACGGGAGCGACCTCCCAGGACTGAATGGTCATCAACAAGATTTGTTTAAGAGCTTTGTTAAGTGCGGCCTTTTTGGCGACAACAAACTGCATCACCACCAGGTCGTCATGCTGCAGCGAGTCCTCACCGGCCGGCACTGCGTCGTTACCGCAGGGACAGGTTCAGGCAAAACCGAAGCCTTTCTACTGCCCCTCTTCGCTCAACTCGTCAAAGAAGTGCCTGGATGGTCACGGCCAGGCCAACCTCACGAGCATGTCCATGATTGGTGGAATAACCGCGATTGGCAAGACAGCTGTAAGAAAGGAAATAAGTTAGAAAGATCATTTAGGGTCCCGCAAAGAGGCCACGAAGTGCGGAGGTCTGCAGTCCGGGCGCTCATCCTCTATCCCATGAACGCCCTCGTCGAAGACCAGCTCACGCGCCTCAGAAAGGCCCTTAACTCGGACCAGGCTCAGACATGGTTCGAAGAGCAATCCCCAGGAAACCGCATCTACCTTGGCAGATACAACGGCTCTACACCCGTTGCGGGCCACGAACTACGGAGAACAAGGAATCCACACACGGAAAAAATCCTTGAACTCTGTGAGCGAATGCAGGAAGCCGATAAGGCCTATGAGGCCGCCTGCCAGCATGCACGAAAGAATCCCCGAGACTGCGAGGTTATCGACTTCTTCCCAAGCCTCAACGGGGCTGAGATGAGAAGCAGATGGGATATGCAAGACCAACCGCCAGACATCCTTATCACAAACTTCTCGATGTTGAGCATCATGTTGATGCGCGAGGCGGATGAGCCTATTTTCGAGAAAACACGCGAATGGCTCGAAGGCGAGGACCTGCCAGCTGACCAACGCGCGCAAACCAAAGAATCACGCGTGTTCCACCTCATCGTGGACGAGCTGCACCTTTACAGGGGCACGGCTGGTGCGGAGGTTGCCTACCTTCTCCGCCTCCTGCTCCATCGGCTCGGCCTCCATCCCGATCATCCCCAGTTACGCATCCTGGCGTCAAGCGCATCGCTCGAGGCACAGGATCAACGGAGCCGCCAGTTCCTTAAGGACTTCTTCGGATCTGCAGACTTTGATGTTATCGAAGGCATGCAAGAACCGATGCTAAAGCCAAGCACCGCTCTGCCCCTAGCTCCTTTCGAGCACCTCGCCGTTGCGTCTGAGATCACCGACGCCACACTGGCCGAAGCAGCAGAAA
This sequence comes from Nitrospira sp. SB0677_bin_15, assembly GCA_009842645.1. Lineage (GTDB taxonomy): Bacteria > Nitrospirota > Nitrospiria > Nitrospirales > UBA8639 > Bin75. The sequence continues at coordinate 6,358 of VYFB01000071.1, forward strand.
TGCTGGGCACTGACAGCACGCCCGTGCGCTTCTTTGATGCCGTGGACAGCCTCGACCTGCAGGCGCACCTGCTTGACGCCTGCATCATTGATCGTGCAGTACGTGCCGTCTCACTCACTGACATGGCTAAACGACTCTTTCCAAGCCACAATCTTAATGCGGCCAAGCAGGGGGTCAGAGGAATACTGATGACCAGCTCTCTTTTTGAGCAGTATGAGCGGGAACGGACGGTCCCCTCCTTCAGGATCCACTGCTTCTTCCGCAACATCGAGGGGCTCTGGGCGTCGTCCAAACCTTTAGCAGGCACGCCTGACAACAGGCCCATTGGTAAGCTCTACCCTGACACGCGGATCATCTCAGACGGCGGTCATCGCGTTCTCGAGCTTCTCTACTGTGAACACTGCGGAACAGTATTCCTCGGAGGTCAAAAGCTGGTTACTCCTGAACAGGAGATAGAGCTTCTCTCGACCACTCCCGACATCGAGGGTATCCCAGAGAGGCAGGCAGCGAGGTTTGTCGAGCGCAGGACGTATCGGGAGTTCGGTGTCTTTTGGCCCCAAGGAGACCAGGAGTATGATAAACCTTCACGCTGGCGTCATTCTAAGTTCCGAGAAATTCGAAGAGGCCGGAACGCGTGGGGCGAATGGCGGCAAGCGAGCCTCAACACCCACACCGGCCACCTCAGGCCCACTCACGAGGATGCAAAAAGACAACCAGAGCAATGGGAAAGAGGCTACATCTTCCACGTGGAGGCTCCTCGAGACGAAGAAGACGAGTACAGAGCGCTCCCTTGCGTCTGCCCAGCATGCAGCACGGACTTCGGGAGCCGCCAGAACAGGAAGTCGCCAATCCGTGGATTCAGGACAGGTTTCTCAAAGGTCAGTCAAATCTTCACTAAAGAGCTTTTCTACCAACTGCATTCAGAGTATGCCACAAGCCGAAAGCTTGTCGTTTTCTCCGATAGCCGTGAGGATGCTGCACAAATTTCGAATGGCGTCGAACGCAATCACTACTCCGACCTTGTCCGGGAGATCGTTTGCGACGAACTCCAAGCGGCCATCAAGGGTCTTCCCGCTCTTATCGAAGATCTCGAACAGAAAGTCTCTCTGTCGCTCACCGCACAAGAGTATGTTGACAAACACCCGGGAGAATATGAACGTTACGGCAACCTCACTCAGATGGCAGACCTCGCAAAGGAGGGCATGCCAAAGCCGGTCCAAGACGAAATAGATAGGGCCCAATACAAGATCGTCCAAGCCAAGGCGAGCGGCCGTGACCGCATTGTACCAATATCGGCAGTGCTCCCACCGACAGACGACCTTCGGGATTGTGGAATCCTTATCAGGCGACTCATTGCTAACGGCGTGAACCCAGCAGGCAATCACGTTCTTCTACAGGAGTTCCTTTGGGAAGAAAAGTACCATCACTGGACAACCCTGTTCGACTTCGAGAACCTCACGTGGCAGCAAGGCCTGCCTCAAGGAGCCCACTATGCTAGAGAGAGGATAGTTGGGACACTTACTGCAAAGCTTTGCGATCTCTTCTTCGGCCGCCTCTATTTTGGACTGGAAGCTGCAGGGCTTGGATGGATCAAACTGCAGATAGATCCCGCAGAACAGCGGCGATTGGGCACTACAGCAGGGCTGTCACACCATGAATTTATCGAAGTCTGCGACGCATTTGTCCGCGTCCTCGGCGACAGGTTTCGACATGAGGGGTCAGAATATCCGCAGGTTGACTGGCCGAACTACGGCGATTGCGCAGCCCGTATTAAGCGCTACGTTCGCCAAATTGCCATCGAGAAAGGTGTACGGGAAATAGCCCTGGGCGATGCGATCTACGCGGCCCTATGCCAAGGGGGCCACCAGAACGGTATGCTCACAACAGGCAGGCTCAGCGTACGCGTCACAAAAGATGACGATCCTGTATGGGAATGTCCTAGGTGCGCCCGATACCATCTCCACCATTCCCCAGATATCTGTACCGCATGCCAGGCGAAACTCCCGAAACGTCCGCAGAAGATCTGCCGTGAGCTATGGAATAATAATCACCTTTCTTATGCCGTAGCGGAGAAGCGCAAGCCTATTAGACTGCATTGCGAGGAACTGACAGCACAAACTGACAACCAACTCGAACGGCAACGACACTTTCGCGGAATCATCGTTGACCTCCCCAATCAGCAACGAATCCGGCATATTGACGAGATCGATACTCTCAGCGTTACAACAACCATGGAAGTCGGGGTCGACATCGGGAGCCTCCAGTCTGTCTTCCTCGCCAACATGCCGCCCATGAGGTTCAACTACCAACAGCGAGTGGGACGCGCTGGACGTCGGGGCCAGGCTTTCGCTCTGGCTCTTACCCTCTGCAGGGGCCGCAGCCACGACGAACACTATTTCTCAGCACCCGAACGCATCACCGGTGATCCCCCGCCCGTTCCTTTTCTCACGATGAACCAGCCCCGGATCGTCCGTCGGCTTCTTGCCAAGGAGTGCCTCCGCCAGGCATTTAAAGGCGCAGGGATGAGATGGTGGCACAGCCCCACGCCGCCAGACAGCCACGGGGAGTTCGGGCTCGCTAATGATGATGAAGCCCAGGCTGGGTGGCTGCAAAATCGCGCGGCCGTCGAAGCCTGGCTTGCACGAGAGAAGGAAGCACAACGGGCGGTTATTAAAACACTGCTTGGCGACAGTTGCGACGAATACCTACTGTGGCTTGAGCAAGACCTGCCTCAACAGATACACCAAGCCCACAATAACCCAGAACTCGCGGGCGAAGGCCTCGCCGAACGGCTCGCTGAGGCAGCCGTCCTCCCCATGTTCGGCATGCCTTCAAGGAGACGGCTCCTCTACCACCGCCTGACGCGGAAGGGCCAGAAGGGAGAACAAACTATCGATCGCGATCTTGAACTGGCCATCACCGAGTTCGCACCTGGAGCACAGAAGACCAAGGACAAAGCCGTCCATACCGCGATAGGCTTCACGCCACCAATCTACCGGCAAGGTCAAAAGTGGATGCTATCGTCTGAAAACCCGCTCCCCTTCAGACGGTGGGTGCAATGGTGCAAGGCCTGCGGTCACATGAGGACCGATGATGTCAGGCGAGAACCACAAGATCACTGTCCGCACTGTGGACACCCAAGAGGAGAGGACGGCTACTATCGGCAGTTCGAGATCGTAACCCCGCTGGCATTCCGCACAGACCTAACAAGAGGAACGGATGCCAAAGAGGATCAGAACGTCATTTTCGGTATCCCGTCGGCGATGGTAGAGGCCAACGAGGAACCACACAGATACACGCTTGACGGGACTAACTGCACCAAGGCGCTTTCCGATCAAGGCACCGTCTGGAGGATCAATGATAATGCAGGCAGATTCTACCACGGTGCCTTAGTGACCACTCCCTCTGATAACCAAAGAGGTATACCCCACCTCGATCACCAATGGATCGAGGAACAGTATGGAGGCGGGGACCATGACCGGGTTGCTCTTGCAGCCGCCAAGACGACCGAAGTGTTGCGCATCGCACCCGTCGGCGCACCCAAAGGACTCACACTCAACCCAGCCTCAGCCCACGGCGGGGTCAGGGCCGCACTCTACTCAGCAGCGTTCCTGCTCCAACGTGTGTTGGCCGACCGGTTTGACATCGACCCTGAAGAGATCGAAGTAGGAAGCATCACCTCGCGCAATCTCGACGAAAACACGACCGTCGCCGACATCATCCTCAGCGACCGCCTCCCTAATGGGGCAGGCTTCGTTAGAGATGCCTACGAGAGCCTAGCGGACATCCTGAAGGGCATCCACAATCCTTACCAGGGCTCGTATGCCGAGAGAATCAACGGACATACACATCAGACTAATTGTGATGCAGCATGCTACGACTGCCTTAAGGTGTACCGCAACATGACCTACCACGGGCTGCTCGACTGGCGCTTGGCAATCGGTTACCTGAAGGCACTGCAGTATCCAAATTACCGGTCTGGCCTCGACGGCAAGTTCAGCACGCCGGAACTCGAAGGATGGACAAAAACAGCCACGATACTAAGGGACAACTTGATAGCATACTTCGACGACTACAAGCCGGCGACTTGGGGAGGCGTGCCAGGATTCACCGTGGGAGAAAAGCGCGTCCTTGTCGTCCACCCGCTCTGGGATACGCGGAATGCGTCCGGTCTCCTCGCAGACGCCATCACGGCAGCAGGAGGTGAAGTCTACGGTTGCATAAACACGTTCAACCTCCTACGGCGTCCAGCCAAGTGCCGATCCATGTTAATCGAGGGAATTGAATGAGTGTGCCAACTGACCCAACAGATCTGCCGGGCCTGTCTCCGTTACGACGGATATCCCCCAGCAGTTATTTTCAGTTTAAGCAGTGTACGCTTCGTGCGGTTTGGCAGGCTAACGGGAAAATGTCGATCCTCCCTGTCTCTCCGGCTGCCAGGCTAGGCTCAGTGGCCCACAGGATTCTCGATCTTGCCGGGCGGGGTCGCATTGATAGCGAAAGTCTATATGAAGCCTGGGAGGATGCAGTAAGCCGTGTTGAACGGCAGATGTGTCATGCGGGGGAGGCCCACCTTATTCCGCTGTGCAACGGTGCTCGGAGATATGAAGTCAAGAAAAGCCTTACATTGGCAGCAGCGCGGAGGATTACCGCCGAGTTCCCAGCGTCCTCCATTTCTGAGGCTACAGTTGGCCACGCCGCCCGTTCCGAGGTCTGGTTAGAGAGCAGCGACGGGCTCTTGGGCGGATTCGTCGACCGCATCGTGCCCGGCAAACACGGCGTGGAGATCGTCGACTACAAGACCGGCGCGGTGACGGATCAGCGTACAGGGAATGTCAAGGAAGCGTACGAGGTCCAACTCCTCCTCTATGCGTGGCTTTACCACGAGAACGATGGTGAGTGGCCGGCCCGGCTGACCGTGACGACCCTTGCCGGGGCCAAGCACGATGTGCCAATGGACGTTACCCAGGCCTGTCAGCTTGTCGACGAAGCACGTTGCAGGCTCCGGGAGATCATCTTAGCGGGCTCACCTCCCGAAAGTCTTGCAAACCCCAGTCCCGCCGCTTGTGCCTTCTGTGGCTACAGGCCAGCGTGCAAGAAGTACTGGGAAAAACGAGAACAGAGTCCAAAGTGGCCTACAGATGTTTTGGGTACCTTGAGCAGCGTGGAGATGCTCGGTAACGGGACCCTATTCATCGTGCTCGGGACCGGCGAGCAAAGAGTGACAGTTAGGGGACTCTCTCCAGGACGCTTCGAGTTCCTCATGCAGGCCGTACCAGCCGCAATGCTTTGCAACCTGCGGTCTGATGTAGCAAAGGCTTCGTATAGACAAACGCACCTGACCACAGGATACGCTCTCGAGGAATGGAAACCATAGATAGTGGGGAAACTGTGAGTAAGGCCATTCCGCTCTTGTCGTTTTTCACCGGCGGTGGATTTATGGACATCGGGTTTGAGCAGGCAGGCTTCAAGACCGTCTGGACAAACGAGCACAACCCTGTTTTTGCGAGCATGTACGCGTACGGCATGACTCTATGGCGACAAGCAACTGGCAGGCACATCCTCCCCGCGCGCATTACAAACACCAGGAATGTCCAGCACCTATCTGCGCGGGTGATAGAGAAGCAAGCCTTCCCACAGGGCAAACCCCTCCTCTTCGGTGTTATTGGCGGGCCGCCCTGTCCTGACTTTAGCAGTGGTGGCAGGCACCAAGGCGGCAATGGCCTGAACGGAAGGCTGACTAAGACCTACGTTAATCGCATCACGTCACTTATGCCACAATTCTTTGTCTTCGAAAACGTAGCTGGGCTCTACCGCATAAAGGCTAACCGTGCGTACTTGCAGAAGCTGGAAGAGCAACTCCAAACATCTGGCTATTGTTTGGACCTGCGGATTATGAATGCCCTGGAAATGGGCGTGCCTCAGGACAGGGAGCGCCTCATTATGGTCGGAGTGCACCAGCATCTCGCCAAGGTATGCGCTAGTCGCATGATTGAGAAGGCGGAGAGAAATTGGTTCCCGTGGCCGGAACTTTTTGACTTCACGGGAGCGAAGACACGCTTTAACTGGCCGCAGAAGGGGCCGTTTGGACGAACTCCATTGCGGCCCAACCGCATCCCCTACCAACTCACGGTTGCCAGCGCCTTCCGTTCGCTGCCGTCAGAGAACAAGGACGAAGTCTTCAACGCCTACTCAGAGCGCTTCAAAACAGTTCAGGAGGGGGATACCAAGCGCAAGTCCTTCAAGCGCCTGCATCGCTACCGTTACAGCCCGACGGCCTGCTACGGCCATAATGAAGTGCACCTCCACCCATGGAAAGAGCGCCGCCTGAGTGTCAGGGAGGCCATGCGCATCCAGGGCATCCCCGATGAATATTCCCTCCAGCCCGACCACTCTCTCAGTGCTAAATTCGCTGTCGTTTCCAATGGCGTTCCGGTACCATTGGCTTTCCAGGTCGCCAAGAGTCTCAAGGAATTCTTGCGGCCAGCACTCAAGATAACCCGATAACGATAACGTGGACATCTGGAGCGAAAAGAAACGCAGCGAAGTCATGTCGCGTATCCGTAGCGAAGATACGAAACCAGAGCGTATCGTCCGTCGCCTCCTCACAGAAATGGGTTGCCGCTATCGCCTCAACGTGAAGACCTTCCCGGGGAAGCCGGATATCATCCTGAAAAAATACAATGCCATCATCTTCGTGCACGGCTGCTTCTGGCATCTCTGTCCCCATTGTAGAGAGGGCCGCATCCCAGCGACACGATGGGAGTACTGGGAAGAGAAACTCCTGAACAACAAACGCCGTGACCAGAGCAACATCCGCAAGCTCCGGCGGCAAGGGTGGAAAGTACTAAGACTCTGGGAGTGTGATGTCGAGAAAAAGCCTCAAAAAGTCACCCGGATCCTTCAGAGATTCCTCTCGCACTTTCCTAAGACAAGTAAACACATGAGCCCGTAGCCGGAAGGAAAAAGACGGGCACTAGCTATTCCAGACTAGTAATGATGGAGAGTTAGTCCCCAGCGGCTGTCCGTGCTGCGGCGAAGCATCTGGCGTGTCTCAGGCGGAGGGTCTGTCCACGTGGACGGTCACGATATCCGTGTCATAGTATTGCTAGTGGCGGAACGAGGACGCGAGGTGCCGCAACAGCCGTAGCGACACTTCCTGCTCGATCTTGATCAACTCCCCCGTGGTCCGCGCGCCGAGCAGCGCGATCCGGTCCTGAATGTTTTCTGCGCCGGTGCCGGCAATGAACTCGAGGTGCGCCCCGTCGTCTTCCTCGTACGCGATCAGCAGCAGGCGCCGTTGTCCACACTCGGCTTTGCTCTTATCCTGGAGGAGCGTCAGCAACCCTTCCTCGCCCACGGCGTCGAGGCGGTCGGCCATCGCCGTGTCCCACCCCATACGGGAGGCGAGGGCACGCAGAAACTCCCTGAGCCCATGGACTAAAGATCAGGGTCCCTTCAGGAGGGAGAACAAATTTTCGCTTCGACTATTCCGTCGCGCGCGCGAATCGCGGCAGCCCTCCCCGCACTTCGCAGAAATCAACGGCCAGGACTCACTAAATGACGACCCGCTATTGGATTCAGATGGCGGAGCCAGATGAAGTGGTAGGTCGGTGAGGGGAGCGTACCCCGATACCCTTGTTGAGACGTCCGTCAGCCCTGTCCCGTGGCCAGCAAGGCGCGCTTGACGGCCTCCGGTTCCCGTTCGAGCACGCGCAGAAGCGTGGCGGCGGGGCCGCTGACCCGACGCGTTCCCTGTTCCCACTTCCGATAACCAGAAAGGCTCATGCCCATCAACGGGGCCATCTGCGCTTGTGTGAGCTTGGCGTGCTTGCGCACCTCACGCGGCGCCACGGGGACATGGACGAGGGCCGGGCCTTCGCCGTTGGCATGGGCTAGGGCTTCATGGAGTGATTGGATCAGATCGTCGCCAAAAGTAGTCATGTGCTCTCCTTCCGGGTGGCCTTGAGTGCGGCGGCAAGGGCCGCAACCAGGCGCTTTTCGTCTGGCGTCAGATCGGTTTTCGTGGCCTTCGTATAGGCGAGGAGCGCATAGACCGGCATGGCTTCGTCGAGATAGTAATAAATCACCCGTGCGCCGCCGCGCTTGCCTCGTCCGGAGGTTGAGAAGCGCAGTTTGCGGACACCGCCCGTGCCTGGAATGTTATCCCCCGCCAGAGGGTTTTTCGCCAAAAAGTCGATCAGTTCTCGTTTTTCATCCTCGCTGAAGAGCTTGTCGGCCTGCCGCATGAATGTCGGAGTCTCGACAACTGTCTGCATCGTCTCACTATATCCCAATGGGGCAGTTACGGCAAGCCAAGAATGTGGTCACCCACTCTGCCCCCAAGGGTTTGGCAAAGTCTTTTCAGGGAAAAACATAAGATATGGGACCCACCGGGTAATCGTATTCAGGATGCCTTGCCGTCATCTTCTCCAAGACCAACGCCGCCCCATGTTCAGCGGTTTGGGATAAGGTCGCGCCTTGTTGGACGTATCGGTTCGCCATTTGTAACGTCTTATGCCCGGCCGCGTCTCGGATTGCGAAGGCTCCGAAACCGGCCCCGGCCAGCATCGTCAAAAAGGATCGCCGCAAGTCATGTAACCGGCAACCGGAAAGTCCTGCTTGTTCACAAGCCAAAAGGAACACCATGCGTGTTTGTCGGTAGGTTGCCGGAACAGAAGGACGGGAAGACGGAAAGACCCACGGACTTCCGTTGATTCGCGGAATTTGTCCAAGAATTTTTTTAACCGGAATTGCCAAGATGATCGTTCGCTTGCCGACTTTTGTTCGCGGGAGTATGGCCCTGGAAGTTTCAAGGTCAATGTTGGACCATTCGAGACTTAGTACTTCAGAAATCCGCAATCCGCTCATGGCCGAAACAACAATTGCCCCGACTGCAAACGGGTAAGTCTTTTCCAACTTCAACAAGGCCCCGTTCAACTTTTTCAGTTCACTCGGAGATAAGACGCGACTCCGGGCTTCCTCTCTTGCCCGTGTAATTCCTTTTGCCGGATTTGAATTTTGATTCCTCCATTCCCATCGTTCAGCCAAGGTAAATAATCGGGAACAGGTTGCTAAGGCACGATTTCTCAGGATAGGGGTGTTCGTCATACGTCTTGCCATCCCTTCAATATCGTGTTTTGTGATTGTCTTGACTCTCATCGTTCCCAACCCCGGCAACAAGTGAGTCCGCGCTATATTCCGGTATTCCTTCAACGTCTTTTTCGACATCCGGCCCAAACTGATCTGTTCCGGTACAAACTCGGTTTCATACCGAGTCCACAAATCGACAAACGTCGGGGCGTTCCTGATCGCGTTCCGTCGCGTCTGGACGCTATCCTCTCCCGCCTGTACCTTGAGCAGTTCTGATGCGGCCCGAGCGCGTATATCCTTCAATGTCGTTTCTTCGACACGGGCTAGCTTCGCCATGACGCGTTTCCCTCGGTCCGTGAACATGAGGATGTACGACTTCGCGCCTTTTGGAAAAACTCGTACAGCAAGACCACGGACTTTTTCATCCCACAGGATGTAAGCCGTAGCTTTTGGTTTCGCCTCTTTGATCATTGCTTCTGTCAACATGCTGCTCTCCCTTCAGTGACGTGTAGCTTTTCTCGGCACTTTGTGGCGGACTCACTGTTTTCCACTCAGTCGGTTTCGTGTCGTATCGTGTCATAAAAAAGCTACGAAAAGCTACAGTTTTTGAGAGTATATCGGGGAAACCAAGGGAAAGCAATGGAGAAGAGAAAAATAGAGATAGCCTGTATTTATGCCATATTTGGAAGATTATGGAAAGAAAGAGAAAATACGAAAAATGGAGTTTTGGCTGACTCATAATCAGTTGGTCCCAGGTTCAAGTCCTGGTGGGCCCACCATACAATCAATCAGTTATAAAGATTTGAATGAAGTGAGAAAGAGGAAAACTACAAAAACAAGCCCGCCTCCTTCCTTGGCTCCACGCCTGACCACTCCCTTCGATTTTGAATGATAGTCCCGGACAGCGATGCCGTCTGTTCTGCGGTCTCCTGCCTTGCCACGGCGTAGCCCGTTTGCCGGTTGCTCATGCCCATTCTGTCATTCGTGCATTTCCTCACTTTCCCGTAGACCTAAATTGTGGGAGGTCAGACCTATTCTCGCTCCTTGGACATGAACGTCCATGCATTGTCTTGATGCTTCCTCCACAATTTGATACGGTTTTCCCGTTACGCTCCTCAGGCGACCCTTGTCGGGTCTCCTGTGAAATACAAGAGCCTGATCTGGTGATTGCGGGTCGCTCCCGTGCTCGGCAGATTGTTTCACCCACGGTAAATACGCAGGACTTCCTTCACCTGAGGAGGCGTAACAAGGCCCGACCTGTGTGCCGGGCACGTCTCCTTGGATTTAGAGGTTCCTAAAAGTGCTTCGCCGGGGAGACATCTCTGCGAACCTTGTTATGTAAGGAGGGACCATGATGCAGAATCGGTATATTGCAATAGTTGTCGCGGCGATTTGTCTTATCTCTCTGGCTGCTTGCGGCGGCGGTGGAGGCAGTGGGTCAAGGCCTACCATCGTCACTCCGGCTCCCGAGCCCACACCTCCTCCTGATCCTACCGCTAACCCCTCATATCACCTCAACACGGCACGCTTTACGACACACCAACCAAAAGTACTCGAACAGATCGGGGCGCATCATGCCTACGCCAGGGGCCTCACCGGCAGGAGCGTGCGGATCGGGATCGACGATACTATCGTCGATTACACGCAAAGCAGTGAATTCGGAAACCGGGTAAGGCTGCGAGAAGCGGATGGGGCGAGCCTTGGTTACGCACGTCCGGATGGAGACCTGATCTTCAGCGATGTCGGCACCTGCATATTGTTCGACCCATCATGCAGCACGTGGGAGGGCAACAGCGCGGGAGATCCTGAAGCGGTCAACAGATGGGTGCGCCAGATCGTTGACACGGATGGCTGGCCCACCAGCGATGACTCCGTATTTGTGGTTGATGAGTACTACGACGAAAACGACCTGATCGAGAGGTTGTTTCGCTGGACGGAAGTGCCGACACCCTATGGTCAAGAAGGATCCCACGGGACCATCGTTGCTTCAGTTGCAGCAGGAGAGAATCTCGGGGTTGCCCCAGGTTCCACCATTATTCCAATCGCGCAAAATTTATCGGACGACCAAAGAACGAACGCCTTCGCGGACGAAACCTTGCGACGCTGGATCTCAGTGCTCCCGGTTACAGCCCGCAGTACCCTTGATGATGGACTCGCAAGCGCCCAGCGAGACAACTACGCGAAGTTCGACATTATCAACCGGTCCTACGGAATTCCTTTGTTCGATCCGGATGTGGTCTCCAGCGAGGTTGGTTCTGAGTTGCAATGGTATAGACGGTACCTACCGAAGTACTTGGATGCCATCTTGCAAGCCGATAGAACGAATGCTGAAAAAACCATACTTGTCTACGCCGCAGGCAATGAAGGAGAGCTTTGGTCAGGCTTGGGAGCGGACCTGCCCTACTACATCCCGGAGCTGCGCGGGCACTCCCTTGCTGTCGCCGCTACAAATCCTGAAACAGGGGTTATCGCGGACTTTTCAAACAGGTGTGGCCCCCTTCCATCTAACTGGAATGCCGTAAGCCATGGACCGCATTACTGCCTTACGGCTCCAGGTATCGTGCGAGGTCTCGTGCCCAACCTCAACAGCCCCGGAAGCGGAGACGTTGGGAATGGAATACCAGGCACCAGCTTTGCCGCGCCGCTCGTTTCGGGCGCGCTCGCCCTGCTGATGGAGCATTTTCGAGGGACCCGAGGCAATACAGAAGTCGTGAGGCGCATGTTGGATACGGCTGATCGCAGCGGCCGGTACGCGAACTCGGCCATCTATGGCGCCGGGCACTTGGACCTGGAAGCCGCCCTTTCACCTGTCGGTACGTTGAGTGTGGGACAATCGGCACGTGGGCTCTACGATAGTTCGCTTCAAGTGCCGGCAATCTTTGGCTCGATCACGAACCGCGTGGAGGGGCTGGAACTGACGGCCTTTGACGAGCAGAACTTTCCCTTTTGGGTGCCCCTGTCCTCCAGGGTAAGAAGCGGCACGGCCATACGTTCCACGATTCCCATGTTCCAGAGCCTTCAACGCAATGCTGCACCGGCCCCGGGGTTTGAATCCATGGGCATGAATTGGACCCCGATTCAGAATACGGGGAAGCTGGGTCTCCCGGAAGGCCAAGACTACGTGGTCGGCTTCGGGCCGTCATCCATGAGCTTTGCTCGCCAACCCCAACAGGGCGGGTTCGGCTATGGATTCAACGTCAACGATGGGAATTACTTGGGAGCACAAACGTCCGGAGCCTTTGGCCGGAATCTGCGGTCCGGGATGGTCTGGACCTCGCATGCGATTGTTCAGGAGTTGGGCTACGGGTTGACGCTCAACGCCACCGGCACGGTGGGGATGAGTCTCCCGGACTATGAACAGGATGCGATCTTTCAGGCATCCTCTTCACTCCTTTCTGCCATGGCTATTCGTGTGGGCACCCCGCAAACCGTCCTCATGATTGAGCAACCCTTACGGGCGGAGACGGGCACCGGCACGTTCCGCATTGAGAATGGGCGCATGGAGAACGGCCGGAAACTGTATGACAAATACCGCATTCGGTTGAGCCCTGAGGCCAGGGAAATCCGGTTGGCCTTGCATCATGAGCAAGACGCCATCGGGGGGAAGATTGCCGTGGAGGTCGGACAGACCATGAACTCTGGTCATATTCCCGGCCGGCAGGATTCGCGCCTCGGCTTCGCATACCGGCTGATTTGGTGACGAAATGAATCTTCTCCGCACATGGGTGCTTGGGTCCGTAGCTGTGTTCGGTATGGCTTGCACAAGTCAACAGGACCCGGAAACGGCACACCCGCCAGACAGCCTGGGTGCTCCGGTCGAGCGAGAAGGCATCATTTACACCCCCGTGAGCATCGGCTCGCAGGGATGCCTGCTCTACCACATTAAAATCCCGGGCGGCCACGCCCCGGCAGCCTTGGCTTACCAGAACACGGACGGACGATTCAGCTACGGACGCCCGGATCACTGTGTCAAGAAGACGACTGGGGACTCATCATTTTAACTTGAGGCTGTAGTTCTCCTCTCGTACACTCCTTTCCTATGCGTACAGTTTTCCTTCCTCGGTTTCTTCTCCTCGTTTTCTTCCTAAGTGGCTGTGCGGGTCCCGTGCTGGATCTGCCCGAGCCCACCAACCAGAAACTCACCGAAGCCCACCGTCTGCTCGATCACCACAAGTTGCCTCCTGTAACCGTGTTCCCTATTACGCGCGAGGATTCGGGATCCTACGTGGACGCCTACAGCCCGACCAAATATCGGATGCGGGACGCCGTGGCTCGCTTCTGTGACCGCACCAACCTGGGCCGTTGCGACGAATTCTCAAGCCTGCCCTATCCGGCCATGGAGTATAACCCCAAGATGATCAACGCTCATGCCGATCAGCATGACCGGATTATTGTGTACTCCGGCCTCGTCGATACGCTCGGCGTCCAGGACGAACTCGGGGCGGTCCTGGCGCACGAATACGCCCATGTGTTGTTGGGCCACGTGGACAAGTCCCTGACGAATGCCGCGGTGGGCGGCGTGATTTTCCCACTCCTCTTGGGGGGACTGGCTGTGGCGGCGGATGTGGACTTGCATCCCAGCACGTATTTCGACGCGGCCGACTTGGGGATGGTTGTCGGGAGCCGGGCCTACAGTCCAGAGATGGAACTGGAGGCAGATCGGCTCTCTGTCTACATCCTGGAGGAGGCCGGGTATTCTCTCACGGCCATGCGGGATGCCCTGGTCCGGTTGCATCGGGCCCATACTGACGCTCAGTCGAGTGGACTGGGAACGGTGGGCTTCTTAGAGACCCACCCGAGCAGTGACCGGCGAATGGCTCATATGCTCGCCACCATCGAGGACGTCCTGGCCGATGTGCCATGGATGGGGAAGACAGCGCGCGTTGTGGTGGAGGAGGACTTCGAAGAAGATTAGCGCATGCGTTTAGTCGAAAAAGAGGGGGCCGAGAACCAGTTGGTTGATTTACCATATTTCAATGAGATGGTCGTCTAGATAGGTATCGCAGGTGGATCGGTCGAGGTTCCACGAGGCTGTGGCTTTTCGTCTGGGTCCGGCTGCGCTGTTAGAGTTTCTGGATGGCTTGCCGGAGGAGGGAAAGCTGGTCGGATGAATTTCCGATTTTTCCCAATTCCGCTTTGAGTTGATCTTTGAGGTAAGAGGAATAACCTATCCGGTCCAGGAAAAATTCCAGAAACGCGCCTGACAACGCGCTTTCCTTCTTTAAGGTTTCCACGTCCTCATCGCTGATCGGCACGTACGTGCTTCCGATGTGCAGGATGACTTTGTAATAGTCTCCTTCACCGCGACGTTCGAATCGTATTCCATCCATGTCCGTGACTCTGGTTTCTCTGGTTAGCAGGATAGCCTCCATTGTATGCAAACGGCTAACGTGATGACAAGGGACGCACTGGTTCGCGTGATTCTTGACCACCCATAGACCATGTGATAGCGTACCAACTCCTGATCTTCATCTTCACAACTGATCTACCAGTCTTCAGGTTCTTTATCTCATCCGGGAGTCTTTCATGTCACGAGTGTATAACTTCAGCGCCGGCCCGGCCATGTTGCCTGAGGCCGTCTTACAACGAGCCCAGGCCGAATTGACGGATTGGCACGGGGCAGGGGCCTCCATTATGGAGGTGAGCCACCGTGGGAAAGAGTTTGTTTCGGTCCATGCCGAGGCCGAACGGGACGTCCGCGATTTATTGGGCGTGCCGGAGACGTACAAGGTGCTCTTTCTGCAAGGAGGAGCCACCGGGCAATTTGCCGCTATTCCCATGAACCTGTTGCGCGGGAAAAACAAGGCGGATTACATTCTGACCGGATCCTGGGGAAAAAAAGCCATCAGCGAGGCCAAGAAATATTGCGAAGTGAACGTCGCGGCTTCGTCCGAGGGCGAGAAATTTACGACCATCCCCCCGTTTGACCATTGGGCGTTGAATACCGATGCCGCGTATGTCCACTACACGCCCAATGAAACCATTGAAGGCGTTGAATTTCACTGGATTCCCGAGACAGGTGACGTTCCGCTCGTCGGTGATATGTCTTCGACTATTTTGTCGCGTCCCGTCGACGTCAGCCGGTTTGGGTTGATCTACGCCGGTGCCCAAAAAAACATCGGGCCGGCCGGCGTGACGCTGGTGATCGTGCGGGAGGATTTGATCGGCAACGTCCTCTTGATGACCCCCGGCGTGTGGGATTACGCACAACAGGCCAAAGCCGATTCCATGTTGAATACTCCACCGACTTACAACCTGTATATCGCCGGTTTGGTTTTCAAATGGGTGAAGGAGCAAGGAGGGCTGTCGGTCATGGCCGAATGCAACGAACGCAAGGCCAAGAAGCTGTACGCCGCGATCGATGATTCTGGTTTTTATCGCAACCCGGTGGACCCATCGTGCCGGTCATGGATGAACGTGCCGTTCGTCCTGGCCAATCCGGAATTGGATGGCGAGTTTCTCACGGGAGCAGCCCAGGCTGGGTTGACCACGTTGCAGGGACATCGTTCGGTGGGCGGCATGCGTGCCAGTATCTATAACGCCATGCCCGAGTCCGGCGTGGATGCCTTAATCGACTATATGACGGAATTTGAAAAACGGAAAGCGTAGGGACAATTCCATGAACATTCTGGTCAGTGACAGTTTGTCACCACGAGGAGTGGCCGTTCTTGAGCAGGGCGGGTTTCACGTCGACGTGAAAACCAAGTTACCCAAAGAGCAGCTTCTGGAAGAGATCAAAGCATATGACGGCATTGTCGTTCGGTCAGGTACGAAAGTGACGGCTGAGGTGATTGAGGCCGGCAGCCGGCTCAAGATCATCGGGCGCGCCGGGACGGGCCTTGACAACGTGGATTGTGAGGCTGCCACCCGTCGGGGCATTGTCGTGATGAATACGCCCGGTGGTAATACGATTACAACGGCGGAGCACACGATTGCCATGCTGGTGTCCATGAGCCGTAGAATTCCCCAAGCCGTCGTATCGACCAAGGCGGGTAAGTGGGAAAAGTCCAAATTCATGGGGACGGAGTTGTACAACAAGACTCTCGGCCTCGTGGGGTTGGGGCAGATCGGGACTTACGTCACCAAGTTGGCACAGGGCTTGGCCATGCAAGTGATCGGCTATGATCCCTACCTGTCTCCCGGTCGCGCGCGGGAGTTGGGAATCCAGACCGTGGCCCTGGACGAGTTGTTCAGGCGGGCCGATTTCATCTCGGTCCATACCCCGTTGACCAACGAGACCCGGTCTTTGATCAACGCCCAGGCCATTCGGCAGATGAAAGACGGCGTCATGATCGTCAATTGCGCGCGTGGCGGCATCATTCATGAGGAGGATATGTACGAAGCCCTCAAAAGCAAAAAGGTCGCCGCCGCGGCCTTTGACGTGTTCGAAGAAGAGCCCGTGAAGCCGGATCACCCCTTGCTCACCTTGGACAACTTCATCTGTACGCCTCACATCGGGGCTTCGACCGAGGAAGCCCAGGAAAGTGTCGCCGTCTCGATTGCCGAACAGTTTGTCGATTATTTCGAGAAAGGCGTGGCCCGGGGCGCGGTGAATATCCCATCGGTTCCGCCCGATGCCTTGCTTCAACTCCAACCCTATCTCGGCTTGGCCGAACGGATGGGGTTGTTTCAGGCGCAACTCATTGATGAAGGCATTGAAGAGGTGACGGTGGAGTATCGGGGAGAAGTGACGGAGTTCTCTTTGGTGCCCCTGACGGTCGCAGTCCTGAAGGGTTTGTTGACCCCGATTCTTCACAATACGGTGAACGCCGTGAACGCACCCTTTATCGCGAAGCAACGCGGCATCGAAGTTAAGGAAGTGAAGTGGAGCGACGCGGGCGATTATACGAGCTTGATTCGTCTCCACGTGAAAGCCGGCGCGCAGATGCATCAATTAGCCGGGACCCTGTACAACAAAAAGGATGCCCGTATTGTGGAAACCAATGCTTACGGGGTCGAGGTGGTTCCCGAAGGCCACATGCTGTTGATCCAAAACGTCGACCGTCCCGGTGTCATCGGCACGGTGGGGCGTATTCTCGGGGAACACGGGATCAATATTGCCCGGATGCAATGTTCTCGTGCGCAGAAAGGCAGCAATGCGTTATTAATCCTTGGTTTGGACGCGCCGCCGCCGCTTCACGTGCAGGACAACATCAAACGCGAATCGGACATTGTTTCGACTCGCTTGGTGGATCTGTCGGGCGTCTCGTAACGTTCCGCTCTTGTTCGATGGCTCGCCGCCTCCAACCACGATCGGAGCGCCACACGGTTTCTGCAGGGACGGCGCCCCGTTCCCTTATCCCGATCGGGATGACGACCCTGTTGCCTGATGCGGCTGAACGCGTCCGTCATTTGGAAAGCGCGTTATTCGAAGGGTTTGCCCGATGGGGCTACCGCGAAATCATCCCGCCGACCTTTGAATACCTGGACGTGCTCTCCGTCGGGTTGCCGGCCGATATTCTCGAAAAGTGTTACAAAGTCGCAGATTGGACGACCGGACGCATTTTGGTGCTTCGACCGGACGTGACCGCGCAGATCGCGAAAATCGTGGCAATGGGAATGGCCGGGCGACAACTGCCCCTTCGGTTGAGTTATCGCTCCACGGTGTTCCGCTATGAGCCCGAACACGCCGGACGGGAACGGGAAGTGTTCCAGTTGGGGGTTGAATTGATCGGGGCCGACGACGCGTCAATGGACGCGGAAATTCTGACCTTGCTCATCGAATCACTGAAAGCCGTAGGACTATCCCATTTTAAAATTTCACTTGGACACGTCGGTTTCTATCAGGCGTTGCTGGCGCAATCAGGGCTCTCGGAACAGGGGCGTAAGCAAGCGGAACTCGCCGCAGCGCGTAAGGACTTGCCGAAACTGGAACGCATTTTGAAAACGGAACGTGTCCCCTCAAAGCAGGCCCGGCCTATCCTTGAAGCACCGGGGCGTTATGGGCGGGAAGAGATGTTGCAATGGGGCCGGACCGTCGCCGGTCGCAATACCCGGTTGCTGCCACCCATTGAACGATTGAGCCGGGTCTATGCGCTGCTCGACGCGGCCGGCGTCAAAGAGCACCTGCTCCTGGATCTGGGAGAATTTCGCGGCTTCGACTACTATGATGGAGTCGTATTCGACGTTTTTTCCGACAACGTCGGCTGTGAACTGGGTGGGGGAGGACGCTATAACCATTTGATCGGACAATTCGGACAGGATCTCCCTTCTACGGGATTTGCCTTGGACCTTGATCGCCTGTTCATGGCATTAGGAAAGGAGGGGGAGAAATGGGCTCCGGAAACGCCCAGCGTGTTGGTCGCGGCTCCTCATGCTCATTTTGGAGAAGCGTTCCACGTGAGCCAGTTCCTTCGTTCGCACGGGTTGGTGGTGTACCAGGAAACCGTGCCACGGTGGGATTCCACCCGACTTCACAAGATTCGGACGCGACTTAGGGCTTCCGGCGCGTCCTGGGCCGTGATGGTGGGCCTGTCTGCCCTTTCGAGCCGGGAAGTCGGGGTGTTGGCGAAACAGGCCAAGACTTCACGAACCGTTCGTATCCATGACCTTCCTACCCTGATTCTCAATGGTGCGCATGCTCACGTCTGACGTTTCCGATCTCCGGTTGCCGCCTCAGAATCTCGATGCCGAGCAATCCATCCTCGGGGCCGTTCTGTTGGAAAATAGTGCGCTCAATAAGGCGCTTGAAGTCATCATCGAAGAAGACTTTCATCGCGGGGCGCATCGAACCATTTTTACGGGGATGATCGAACTGGCTGACCGCAATGAAGTGGTTGATCAGATCACCTTGACCGAATTGTTGAAAACCAAAGGTCAATTGGAGCAGGTCGGCGGTGCGGCGTACGTGGCTGAATTGGTGCAAGCGGTGCCTAGTGCGTCGAATATCCGGTATCACTGCAAAATCGTCCGGGAAAAATCCCTGTTGCGCGGGTTGATCCGCACCGCTACGGAAATTGTGACCAAGGGATATGACGGACTTGGGGAGTCGGAAGACCTCCTGGAATACGCGGAACGGGAGATCTTCAGGTTGGCGCAGGGTCGTTTGGGCCGGTCGTTTGAATCCATGAAACAAGCCGTCATAGAAAGCATGGAGATTGTTGATCGATTATATTACCGAAAAGAAAAAATTACGGGCGTGCCGACCGGATATCACGTGATTGACAATATCACGGCCGGGCTTCAGCCGTCCGATCTCATTATCATTGCCGGTCGCCCGAGCATGGGGAAAACCAGCCTGGCCTTGGGTATGGCCGAACATGCCGCGATTCGCGCGAATCTGACCGTGGGGATTTTCAGCCTGGAAATGTCAAAAGTCCAGCTCGTGCTTCGGATGCTCAGTTCCCAGGCGAGCCTCGATTCTCATGCCTTGAGGACGGGGCAACTCGATCGTCACGCGGAGTGGAGTCAACTGGTTGACGCGGCAAATCGCTTGGCCAGTGCCAAGATTTTCATTGATGATTCCGGGGGGATGACGGTCCAGCAAATGCGGGGCAAGGCCCGTCGCCTCAAGGCCGAACACGGCCTGGACCTGTTGATCATCGATTACCTGCAACTCATGCAGGGACGCAGTGATTCCGAATCGCGACAGCAGGAAATTTCCGACATCAGCCGGTCACTCAAAGCGTTAGCCAAGGAATTGGATATTCCGGTGGTGGCGCTTTCCCAGTTGAGCCGGGCCGTGGAAAACAGGACCGATAAACGGCCCGTCCTCTCTGATCTTCGTGAATCCGGGGCCATTGAACAGGATGCGGACGTGGTGATGTTCATTTATCGTGAAGAGGTTTATAATCCGGATACAGAGGAAAAAAGAAACATTGCCGATATTTTGATTCGGAAACATCGCAATGGCCCGACGGGCGACCGTCAACTGACGTTCTTGGAGCAGTATGCAAAATTTGGCAATCTTGAGACTGAGCATCTCTAGTGCTTCGGATGATAAACGGTTCATGAGACGTCCGGAACGCACCCAAAGAAGTTGTGCCGGAGGCGTGGGCCCAAGGTCCGGGGGATGGCAGGAACGGGTGTTAGTCGCGTTCCTCCTTATTCCCCTGCTGGTGGTGTCTTGTGCCGCTGTGCCCAAATCCGGGGACGACGCCGTCGTTCAACCTGAATCCGTCCCTCTTCCGTCTCCGGCGTACTATCATTTTTTGCAAGGCTACCTGGCGGAACTCGCGAATGACGTTCCCAGGGCCGTTGCCGAGTATCGAGCCGCGCTGCACTTTGACCCGAAATCTGCATTCCTGCGCGTGCGGTTGGCCGCCTTGCAATTTTTGTCGGGGAACATGCAAAACGCCATGGCCATGTTGGATCAAATCGATTCAGCGCAGGTGCGGGGGGCGATTGTGTTGGTTGAAATGGCCAAGATTTACGCAGGCGGAGGCCAGTTTGACCGTGCATTGGGGTTGTATGACGAAGCGGTTCGTTTGAATCCTGAGCGAGGGGAGATCTATTTTGACAAGGGCGTCTTGCTGCTGAATCTCAAGCGGCCTCAACAGGCCGAAACGGTCTTCACCCAAGGTCTTGAGCATGCCCCGGAGTCCCATTTCGGACACTTCTACCAAGGAAAAGCCTTGGAAAACCAAGAGAAAAGAGTGGAGGCCAAGGAAGCCTATCGCCGGGCGATCAACCGGGCCAAACAGTTTGAACCCGCCTATCAGGCCTTGCTGAAGTTGCATGAGTTCGACGAGGACCTTCAGGCAGCGATTCAGCTCTACCATGAGTTCGAGGTATCGGTGACGCCTCGCGACAATACGTTCCGCAAGGACTTTGTCCGTTTTCTGGTCAAACAAAAAGACTATGGGCAAGCCTTGGATATTCTGGAGCAGATGATCGTGGATGATCCCCAGGACGTTAAGCTGCAAATCCAAAGGGCCTTGGTCTACGTCGAAATGCAAGAACCTCACCGCGCCGTAACGGAGTTGAAGGGAATCCTGCAAGCGCATCCCTCCGAGCTGCGTGTTCGAGACTACCTGGGATGGCTGTACGAACAAATCGACGACGTTGAAAAAGCGTTGGATACCTATAGGACGAATATCGATCTGGATGCGACGTTTTACGACAGTCGCCTTCACCTCGGAATCTTACTGTATCGACTCACGCGCTATGATGAAGCCGTGCAGCATTTGACCCGGGCTGCCGGGCTGAAACCCGGGGACTCGGAAGTCCATCTTTTGCTGGGATTGAGCTACCTGCAAGCCAATGAATTTGAACGGGCCACGTCTGCATTTGAAAAGGGACTGGAATATCACCCCAACGATGAAGACTTGCGATTTAACCTTGGGGCCGCCTATGACAAGCTCGATCGGTTCCCCGACGTAGTTCGGGAAATGGAAGCGGTGCTGGCCCTCAACCCCGATCATACCGACGCGCTCAATTACCTCGGCTATAGCTATGCCGATCGGGGTATCAATGGGGAAGAGGCCGTGGAATTGACGCGCCGCGCCGTGGCGCTCAAGCCGGACAATGGTGCGTACGTCGATAGCTTGGGGTGGGCGCTCTTCAAAGTCGGAAAAGTGGCTGAAGCCCTTCGGGAACTTCAGCGAGCGGCTGAACTCGTCGAAGACGACCCGGTCATTTTTGAGCATTTGGGAGAAATTTATTTGATCCAGGAGCACCGGGACGCGGCCAAGGCTGCGTGGGTCCGTGCGCTGCAATTGGATCCTCACAATGAAAGACTCATCAAACGATTTCGTGAAGCGGGCTTTGGCGGACGGCGGGACGGTGGGCAGGCACAAGGGCCTGCCTCTACAAATAATACGGGCTCTCCCGGCCCGTAGGGGACGGCCCCTGTGCCGTCCCGAATGGATGGTGCTGCTACACCGGAGTGAACCGGGCATTCATTGTCGTACTAATCGTAGCGGAGGACACGGATGTTTCACATCATTCGCAATGGACGAGGGTTCAGTTTGACGGAGTTGATGATCGTCGTGGCTATCATCGGCATTTTGGCCGTGATTGCCATTCCGAATTTTCTGAAATATCAAGCCCGGGCCAAACAATCGGAAGCCAAAACCAACCTAGTGGCGATTCATACCAGTGAGATGGCCTATTTTGCCGAAAACAATGCCTACGTCGATGATTTCAATGCGATAGGGTTTGCCGTCACCGGCTCCTCCCAATTGTATTACTACGAATTGGGGAGCAGCAGTTTCGGAACTCTGCCGCCAGGATGTACGGCTTCGACCTTGGACAACGTGTCGGACACGGGATTTACGGCCGTGGCAACCGCCAATATCGACGGCGATTCAACCTGTGACGTGTGGACCATCGACGAGAAGAAAACGTTGGTGAACGTCACGAATGACGTGGCCTTGTAGCCGATCTTCCGTTGAAAAAACCCGGCCCCTCTTTTCCTTCTTCCAGTGGGTAATATCCTTGACTCTCTTCAAGGGGGTCTGTTATAAGCCATCAACCCTCAATCATGGGGGTTCATGAGTCACGTTCTTAGTCGTTGGACCTGCACACGTCTCTCGACGTACCCTGTCGATACCAGTTAGTCTGCACATGGATCTTCTGATAAATTTTCTGGGGCGGTTGTCCCAGAGTTTTTTCCCCCCTGCCCCCCACAAGGCTCAACCTCGTCATTGGAATCCGCGCACTCCTTCCCTGAAGCTTGTCTCCGGCAACCGTGGAGTAGCGGGAGACGTGGAATGCGTGCAGAGCCGAACCGCCCCAGCAACCGTTGGCCACGCGGAAGCCGTAGAAGAAGCTTTGTCGCGGAGTGCGAGGTGGCTTCTTGGCCAACAACATCCTGAACAGGGCTATTGGGTGCAGGAATTGGAGGCGGATACGACGTTGACCTCGGAATATGTCATGTTGCGCCGGTATATCGGGGCCGTTGATACGGAGCAGGAAGCCAGAATGGTTCGCTATCTTCAAGGCGCGCAACTTGAAGACGGGGGATGGCCGATTTATACCGGAGCTCCCATGGACGTCAGCGCCTCGGTCAAAGCCTACTTTGCCTTAAAATTGGCCGGGGTCCCACAGGATGATCCGGGGATGCGTCGGGCCCGGCAAGCGATCCTGGACAAGGGTGGCGTGGTGTCAGCCAACGTCTTTACAAAAATTGCGTTGGCCTTGTTCGGACAATACGATTGGAAAGGGCTTCCGAGCATGCCTCCCGAAGTCGTGTTGGCACCCAAGAAATTTGCCTTTAACATGTACGCTATCTCGTACTGGTCCAGGGCCGTCGTCATTCCCCTGCTGATTGTGTTTGCCGTTCGCCGGGAATGCCGGATTCCCGCGGAACGAGGGATTGAAGAGTTGTTCTGTACGCCTCGCGATCAAATCAACTATCGCTATGCGCCGCCGTTTCAAAAAGATCCCGAATTCATCAGTTGGCGGAATTTTTTTGTCTGGATTGATCGGATTCTGAAGGTTTATGAGAAATATCCGCTTCGGTCCGTACGGAAAAAAGCGATGAAGCGAGCCGAGGCGTGGTTGCTGGAACATATGCAGGGTGACGGGGGACTTGGGGCAATTTACCCGGCCATGGCCAATTCGATCTTTGCCTTGATGGCTCTTGGGTACCCGGCGTCGCATCCGTTAGTCCAGAAAGCTCTTCGAGAAATCGAGGCGTTGGAAATCGACACGCCGGACTCAGCGGAGGGCCCGTCTACGCTTCACCTGCAGCCGTGTCATTCTCCGATATGGGATACGGCGTTAACCATCAACGCGCTCATTGAAAGAGGCTTGCCCGTTGACCATGAAGCGCTGTCGCATGCCTCTTCCTGGTTGCGTTCCCGACAAACGCAGAAGGTGGGAGATTGGGTTGTGTCTTCTCCCGGGGCTACGCCAGGCGGATGGTATTTTCAGTTTGAAAATGAATTGTATCCCGACGTCGATGATACGGCCGCTGTCCTGACCGCCTTGGCGAAAGTTTCGCCTCTCCAGCCTGCCGACCGGGATGAGGTCATTCAGCGTGGGCTGAAGTGGGCGTTGGCCATGCAAAGCTCCAACGGCGGGTGGGGTGCCTATGACCGGGACAATGATCAACTGATTTTCAACAAGATTCCCTTCGCGGATCATCAGTCGTTGCTTGATCCTCCCACGGCGGACCTTACGGGCCGGTGTCTGGAGATGCTCGGCGCCTTGGGCTATGATCGATCCCATCCTGCCGTGGCCCCGGCGCTTGAGTTTCTTCGACGAGAACAGGAAGCCGACGGCAGTTGGTATGGGCGATGGGGCGTCAATTACCTCTACGGGACTTGGTGCGTCGTCGTCGGCCTTCAGGCTATCGGAGAGGACATGTCCGCGCCGTGGATTCGACGCGCCGTTGCGTGGGTTGAATCCAAACAGAATATAGACGGCGGATGGGGGGAATCCTGCTTGTCGTATGCCGACCGGGCATGGGCTGGGAAAGGCGAAAGCACCCCCTCGCAAACGGCGTGGGCCCTTTTGACCTTATTGACAGCGGGTTTGTCCGATTCCTTGAGCATCGCAAGAGGCGTCAATTTTTTGCTTCGCCATCAACTTGATAATGGGACGTGGTACGAGCCGTACCACGTCGGCACTGGGTTTCCCAGGGTGTTCTATCTTCGATATCACGGCTACAGCAAATATTTCCCCATGTGGGCGCTGGCCATGTATCGTAACGTTCGGATGCACGGTCAGACGAGATCTCAAGCGTTGCAGGACGTTGCGCAATCAGCCAGGCAACGGCAATCCTGATTGGCGTCGTCTTTTTTCATTTCAACGGTTTCCGGAGTCCTTCCTGGAAAATATCGCCGTCTTTGCCGCGACTCCTTGGGAGTTTAACGCCATTGGGCGCGCGTTGCCTGCGAGCCGCGTTGAACGGATCAACGGGGTCAAGTGGCGTCAATGGGCAAACGCTTCCCGTTTTGTTGCCGTCATTCAAACTGGGATCGGGTTGGTAAACGCGCGGGCCGCGTGTGAGGCGGTGTGCCAGAAAAGACCCTGGACCGTGTTTATTTCATCGGGGTTTGCGGGCGCCTTGGTTCCTTCACGAATCGGCGACGTGGTGATTCCCGAACAGGTCGTCTGTGCGGATTCGGGCCTCACGGGTTCCGTTCCCGGTTCCTCGATTGTCTGTAGTGCTTCGTATCGGCAACAAGCGTACAAAGCGGCGCAGTTGGCCGGGAACGCGGTGCTCTCCGGACGTTTGGTCACAGTCGGAAGTATCGTCTGGTTGACTAGAGACAAGCTGGCCATTGGCAGGACCTTTGAGTCAAGCAGTCTGGACATGGAAAGTGCGGCTATCGGGTCGATGGCTGCCCTCCACGGTATCCCGTTCTGCGTGACCCGGTCGGTTTCTGACCGCTTGGAGGAAGATTTACCCTTCGACCTCAATCTGTTTCGCCGGGCGGGTACGTTCGCGCAAGGGGTATGGGCCGTTGCCGCAACTCCCGGAAAATGGTCGGGTTTCAATCAATTGCGTCGGCAAAAGAACGTGGCCTCGGCCCGGCTGGCTCAATTCTTTGAAATCTTTTTCTCCATGACGGAAAATAGTCCCTGAAGCTTAGACGCGAGTTGAGACGGGGCTGCCAGGAAAGGAAAGGGTTATGCCTGAGCTATTTCCAGGAATAATGAGAACAGTTGAATTACGTGCCTCCATCTTGATCGGCGCACTGATTCTTGGGCCGTTGGTC
>VYFB01000102.1 GCA_009842645.1 Nitrospira sp. SB0677_bin_15
CCTTTGCCTGTCCTGAGCGTAGCCGAAGGATCAGGAGGGGTGAAGGGGAGGTAGACCCCTTAGCTCCCTCGCCCCTTGCGGGAGAGGGCTGAGGTGAGGGGATGTCGGATAGGGGCGACCGGCTGGTCGCCCCTACTGTCATTCTTGCGCACGCGAGAATCCAGGGTTGTTTTGTTTACAAACGAAGGAAAAAACAAAGACTCTGGATTCGTCCCCGACATCCTTAATCGGGGATCCAGTCTATAGGGTCGGGAATGACGGAAGGGGAAAGCAGGAATGACAGTTCCATGGCAACCATCCTGTTATTCTGTCAACGAATAACAGAATAGTGACCATTTTTCAGAGGCATTGATCCTATTATGTTTGTGAGACTGCTCAATCTGCTGTTTGGAAGCAAGAACGATCGTGAGTTGAGGGCGCTGCACCCTCTTGTCGCGCAGATCAACGAATTGGAGACCGGCTTGCAATCGCTTTCCGACGAGGCACTGGCGGACCAGACCCAGATGTTGAAAAAACGCCTCGCCGCGGGAGAGACGTTGGATGCATTGCTGCCCGAAGCCTTTGCCGTGTGCCGCGAGGCCTCCCGGCGAAAAATCGGCCTGCGGCATTTCGACGTCCAACTCGTAGGCGGCATGGTCTTGCACGCGGGGAAAATTTCGGAAATGAAGACCGGTGAAGGGAAGACGCTGGTCGCGACCCTGCCCACGTACTTGAACGCCCTGGCGGGAAAAGGCGTACACCTGGTCACGGTCAATGATTACCTGGCCAAACGTGACACGCAATGGATGGGACCCGTGTATCACGCACTAGGCTGCACCATCGGCGTGATCCAGCACGAATCCTCGTTCCTGTTCGATCCCGGCTATGAGGCGGCGGATAAACGGCTGAACTATCTTCGTCCCTGTACCAGACCCGAAGCCTACCGCGCCGATATTACCTACGGCACCAATAACGAGTTCGGGTTCGATTACCTGCGGGATAACCTGGTCATCAACGACCTGAGCCAGCGCGTTCAACGGGAGTTGTCCTACGCGATCGTGGACGAGGTGGACAGTATCCTGATCGATGAAGCGCGTACGCCGCTCATCATCTCCGGTCCGGCCGAGCAGAGCACGGAACTCTACAACCGGATCGACCGGCTCATTCCCAGGCTCAACGCCGAACGGGACTATACCATCGAGGAAAAATCAAGAACGGTGGCCCTGACGGAAGAAGGCAACGCCCGCGTGGAAAAATTGCTGGCAGCGGAGGGCCTGTTGGCGGGCGACAACCTGTATGACCCGAAAAATCTCGACGTGGTGCACCACGTCATCAAGGCATTGCAGGCCCACGCCATTTATAAACGCGACGTGGATTACGTGGTCAAGGAAGGGGAAGTGCAGATTGTGGATGAGTTTACCGGCCGGCTGATGCCGGGACGGCGGTGGAGCGACGGGTTGCATCAGGCCGTCGAAGCCAAAGAGGGCGTGAAGATCGCCAATGAAAATCAGACCCTGGCGTCCATCACGTTCCAGAACTATTTTCGCATGTACGACAAATTGGCGGGGATGACCGGAACCGCGGATACGGAAGCCGCGGAGTTCGCCAAAATCTACAACCTGGACGTCAACGTGATTCCGACGAACCGCGCGATGGTGCGCCAGGATCATTCGGACGTGGTGTATCGCACGGAGAAGGAAAAATTCGAGGCGATCGCCCAGGAAGTCATGGAGTACCACGAGCGGGGCCAGCCCGTGCTGGTGGGGACGATTTCCATTGAAAAGTCCGAGCGACTCGCCAAAATTCTCAAGCAGCGAGGCGTGAAACATCACGTCCTGAACGCCAAGTTTCACGAAAAGGAGGCGGAGATCATTTCTCAAGCCGGCGGCAAGGGCGCGGTGACGTTGGCCACCAACATGGCCGGTCGCGGCACGGACATCATCCTGGGGGGCAACCCGGACGCGCTCTACAAGCAGCAGGTGGTGTACCGGGGCGAAGACCTGACCGACGAACAGAAGCGCGCGGCGCTTGAACGGATTCAACACCAATGCGAAACGGAAAAGGCGGAAGTCCTGGAATTGGGAGGCTTGCACATCGTCGGCACCGAGCGCCATGAAAGCCGCCGGATCGACAACCAGTTGCGAGGCCGGTCCGGCCGGCAGGGCGACCCGGGGTCGTCCCGCTTCTTTTTGTCCCTGGAAGACGACCTGATGCGCATCTTTGCTTCAGAACGGGTCTCCAACCTGATGTTGAAACTGGGGATGGAAGAAGGCGTGCCCATCGAACACCGGATGGTCAGCAAGTCCATTGAAAACGCCCAGAAAAAAGTCGAGGGGCATAACTTCGATATCCGCAAGCATATCCTTGAATATGACGACGTCATGAACAAACAGCGGGAAATCATCTACGCCCATCGGGCCGGCGTCCTCGGGGGCAGTTCCATTCAGGATGACGCGGAGGAGTGGCTCGTGGACGTGGTGGACGCCTTGATCAATACCCATTGTCCGGAAGAAGCCTATGCCGAGGCCTGGGACCTGGCGGGGTTGCATGAAGCCCTGCTCGCGCAATTCGGCACGGACGTCATGGCGAACGAGGACGTGTCGGACATGGGACGCGACGGCCTGCGGAACGAAGTGCTGGAACGTGTTCAGGAGCTGTTCCGGCAACGGCAGCAGGACCGCGAAGAACACATCGGCCCCGAGATTCGCTCGCAGCTCGAACGGAGCCTGGCGTTACAGGTCATCGACCATCACTGGAAGGAACATCTTCTCGGCATGGATCAGCTCCGGGACGGCATCGGGCTCAGGGGCTATGGGCAAAAAGATCCGCTGGCGGAGTACAAACGGGAAGGGTTCGACATGTTTGCCGCCATGATGGACCGCATCAAGTCCGATTCCCTGGAGCGATTGTTCAAGGTCCAGGTGGTCAAAGGCGAACGTCCGTCCATTGAAGACGACGTGGCTCCACTCCCTCCCATGGTCTTCAACCGCGGCGGCGACGGCGGCTCCCCGTCACGACCGGTCCAACGGTCCAAGGCCAAAGTCGGCCGCAACGACCCCTGCCCCTGCGGCAGCGGCAAAAAATACAAAAAATGCTGCGGGGCGTGAGCGACGAAACATCAGACTTCCCCGCCAGGCACCCCCGGGGGTGCCTCGTTACGGGCGACCGGTTGCTTCTTGAAAATCCACCCTCCAACGTCTCTGTGATTTCTCCACGTTTTTTTGTCGATAGATTTTTGCCCACGAAATAGTCCTGGCCTTGAGCCGGTTCGATCAAAAGGGGGCATTTCGGTTTTGGGCTGACACATCGGCTGACCTTTCCTTGACTAACAAGTTGACGGATGGCTAATTTATAGATCCTTTGACCCATGAAAGCCTAGGTCAAATGGGGAGGTTGTCAATATTTAGTCGTTTCCTTCGACTTCACTCCGTTACGCTCAGGACAGGCGTTGAGAGCTTTTCGCCTGTTCCTTCCCCTCACCCCGGCCCTCTCCCACAAGGGGCGAGGGAGTTAAAGGCTCTACCTCCCCTCCCCCCTCCTTACAAAGGAGGGGAACCCCCTCTCCCCTTTTCGTGGGAGAGGGTTGGGGTGAGGGGGAATTGCTAACGCCTGTCCTGAGCGTAACGGAGTGGAGTCGAAGGGAATGATTGAACATACACAAGCCATGGAATCGACGGATTCACCTTTGATGCGGCGCATCACCGCGCTTATTCAGGAGACGGGTCCATTGACGTTTTCGCGTTTTATGGAACTTGCCCTGTATGATGAGGAGCATGGGTACTATGCGACGGGTGGCGGAAGGGCGACCGCCGCGACTTCTCCAATCGGCCGGGAGGGAGGCGATTTCTTCACTGCTCCGAGTCTTTCCCCGATCCTGGCCAAGTGTCTGGTGCGTCAACTTGAGGAGATTGACGAACGGCTTGGGCATCCTCCTGTGTTTGATCTCGTGGAGATAGGGCCGGGAAACGGGACGCTGCTCAGGGATCTGTTGCAGGAATGTCAGGAGCAGCAGGGCTCGTTCTTTCCCCGTTTGGCGTGCATCCTGGTTGAACGTAGTCCGGCCTTTCGCCGGCGGCAACAGGACGCGCTGGCTGCCTGGCAGGAGCAAGGAGTCGGGATGCAATGGGTTGACGATCTTCAGTCTATTCCGGACGGCAGTCTGACCGGCGCGTTGCTCTCGAATGAATTGGTGGATGCGTTTCCGGTCCACAGGGTTCGCATGGAGGAGGATGGTCTCCGGGAATTGTACGTGACCACCCGCGATCGCGCGTTGCAGGAACGATGGGGCGAGCCGTCTACGCCTGAATTGGCGTCGTTCCTGTCCGACCTGGACGTGGAGTTGCCCGCGGGGTTTACCACGGAAATCAACCTGGAAGCCGTGAAGTGGATCAAGCAGGTTGCCAGGGTGCTTGATCGCGGGGTCGTCATCACGATTGATTACGGTCACACCGCGCAGGACTATTATGCGCCCGAACGGAAGAACGGGACCCTGATGGGGTACTACCGGCACACGGTGACGACGGATCCTTTCACCAGGATCGGAGAGCAGGATTTGACGGCGCACGTGAATTTTTCGAGCCTTGCCCGAACCGGCGAGCAGGCAGGGTTGACCACAACGGGCTTTACGAACCTTCAGCATTTCTTGATGAGCTTGGGAATCGAGGAATTGGTCGAGGGACGCGAGCAGGAATCGGAAGCGGTCCAAGCGGCGGCCCAGTTGTTGCGACCGCACGGCATGGGCACCACGTTTAAAGTCCTGATGCAACACAAGGGGCTTGTCGCCCCGGCGCTTCGTGGCTTACGCCACCGGGCGTTTTTTGAGTCGGCGCTGGAGATGGTCCATTGAACGTCAACGGTGTCGTCAAGCAGGTGAAGATCTGAGATGGGCGGCGAATCGGTTCCGTTGAATTATATCCCCATCGCCATCTTTGCCGTGATCGCGCTGGGCTTCGGTTTGGTATCGCTGGTAGCGGGATGGATCGTGCGGCCCAGCCGGCCCTATCGCGCGAAACTCCTTCCCTACGAAAGCGGGAGCCCGCTCTTCATGGACGCCCGCGTGCAATTCCCGATGCGGTATTACATCATCGCGATGTTGTTCGTGGTGTTCGATATTGAAATTGTTTTCATGTTCCCGTGGGCCGTGGTGTTTCACAAGTTGGGCCTGTTGGGCCTCATTGAAATGGGCGTCTTCATCGCCATCCTGGTAGTCGGGTTCTGGTACGTCTGGAAAAAAGGCGCGTTGGAATGGGACTGAATGACTCCCTCTCCCCTGGAGGGAGAGGGTTGGGGGATGGAAATAACCCTTTAGGAACCTCTGAACTAATGACTCCCTCTCCCCCGGAGGGAGAGGGTTGGGGGATGGAAATAACCCTTTAGGAACCTCTGAACTAATGA
>VYFB01000043.1 GCA_009842645.1 Nitrospira sp. SB0677_bin_15
ACCGGCTGGCTGACGGCCAACGGAACCTGCCCCATCGTCAACAGCACGCCGACGAACAAGGCAGAGAGAAGAATGCCGAACACCAATCCTTTGTTACGCGTCTGCACCACTCTCATAATGACGCATCCTCCTTTGATAAAGATTAAAACAAAAATAACTGCGAACTGCCCACTTCCTCTAGAACTACACTACGGTTACGACTCGACAACTTCTTGCACACTTTTATTTTTACGCCGAACCGGACTGCCCCGATTCCGGCTTCTCTTTGTCCAAATAGGCCTGAGCCCCCACCTCATCCATCAGGAGACTGAGTTCATTGCCTTTATCCTGCGCTCCACATTCAAAGGAGATGCCTTCCGGAGAGACAAAATTAGCCGGACGATAATCCGTTTCCGAGTATGGTTGAGGCGTGACACCCAAGTAGGCAATTTCAAAAGCCACCCACTGAGAAGTCAGATCAGCCACAAGTTTATAGAACCCATACTCAGCCTTTTTCTTCAACATACCCGAAAATAACGGCACCCATCTTCCCACGTGTTCTTTCACGAATTTCTTTTCGGCCTCGACCACCGTCTTGAGTTTTTCCGGGCCATCATGGCACAGCGCATACGATTCCTTGTAGGACAGAAAATGCAAAAACTCAAGTTCCACGCTCAAATGATCCAGACGTTCGTGGATGTCCTGGGAAAGTTGGACACCAAAGGCCGAATAAAATCCGGCAATGTCTCCCATGACGTAGGATTGACCAAACACGTGATCATTCCCGAACAAGGTCTCATACGGTGGGCAGTCCAAAGCGATGACGTTACTGAACACCCTCCGGTGTTCATCCCTCAGGTCCTGGATATCCCAATTCATGCCCTCGGATGAAACCCAATTCTCGACCTCGTCGAAATGATCGGAGATCCCCTGCAGGACTTCCTCCGTTGCCTGATCCGCAGGAGCCGGCAAAGCCGCTTTTAAACCATTGAGTGCAGCTCGTCCGTCCTCTACCAACTCTCCGCTTTGCAGATAATCCAAAAACTCATCATCTTCGGGATACAGATAACTCCAGGAGAGAAGAAGATACAACTTGCTTCTGGCTAAAGCTCGCTCAACGGCCGGAGAGTCTTTTACCGACGACCCGACCGGTGAAGAGATGGAAGGGGTTGCTGTACCCCCCTTTTGTTCTTCCGTAACTTTGGTGGCCATAAACCTCCGCTTGTCTCAACGGGAACAGCCTCTGTTCCCATCCCTCAAATAAATATAACCCATCCGTGGACTCTTCGCCACCGGAAGCAGGGGCAGATAATAGGCCAACTGCTGATCGAAGTCAAGTTCTAAAACCGGCAAAAACGGGGATGGAACGCGCAAACGGTTCAGGAACCAGGGAATCCTAAGCCTGTCAACTTACAGTCATGCCCCTAATCTCGCCGGAACAACCCTGATCGCCACATGATCATTCACGGTCTTACAAATATGCTCGCAAATCCCACACCCAACGCATCGGGCCGCTTCAACCCGGATGGCCAGCGAAGTAAAATCCATCTCAAGGGCCTGCGTCGGGCACGGGGCCACACACGCGTTGCAGCCCTGCCCGGCTGTACAGATCCTTTGGGAAACGACGGCGATGCCAAGGTTGACGCCACCGAGGTCGCTGACGGGGCGAAGGGCCTCTGGTTCGCAGGCGGCGATACACGGAAAATCCTCACAAAGGTAACAGGGCCGTTCGTCAGGATAGATGACCGGGGTCTCCCTTCGCTCAGAGCCGTTGGAATCGTGGGGGTCTTTGAGGACGCGGATGCTGTCGTGCGGGCACGCGTCAACACATTCTCCGCAGCCCGTACAACTCTCAAGAAACAAGGCTTCCTCAAGCGCGCCAGGCGGCCGCAACCAATCGGTTCGTCTTTTTTCCGGTTGTTCCTCATGGACGTCTTCCGCGTCCCGGTGCTTGACGTACTCATGCACGGTCACACCCAAGGAAACAACGCTCTGTTTGAGAAAATTCCTGCGCCCGTAGGACGGCTCAGGATGCTTGGAGGACCCCGGAGGAGATTGTGTCATGCACCGGCCCTTGCCTTAAACGACGCCTGCGGCACGAAGCCTGTAGACCTCTACGCAGCGGTCGCAGGCACCGTACTCAACGTCCCATCCCGGATGATTTTCCCTGATGTAATCCAGTACGTAGGGTTCAACTTTTTCGTCAAGATCCTCGACCCAGGAATAGGTGGGAAATCGACAGAGCGGACACGGAAATCCTGGCATCAGCAAGGGTTTGGCCGGCACGTCCGCGGGCAATTCACCTTCTTCGACCTCCACTGCCCGCTCCATCACGCGAACGGTATCTTGAGACATTTCCACCAGTTCGGCATGGGTGAAATATTCCGTCTGCCAAAGCCCCTCGAACACCGATTCAACTTGCGTGGGAGGAATCTTCCGGTACCAGGAACGAAATTCCCGCAACCGGTACTCCCGGCTGAACATCGGTTCCTTCCCTGACCGGGCAATCCGGCTGTCGACGTGCAAACTCCACAGGACCCGGTAACGATTCAGGAGGAGATGCTCTTCGCCCGGATTCATGCCGACTTTCGTGTCGGGATCATATCCAAACGCAGGATCAAGCATATCGAAGACGTGCGTGAATTCATGGCGGAGATACCGATTAATGGCCGGGTCGTAAAACCGCCGGGGGATCAACTTGATCCCGACGCCCTTCTGCCCCTTTTCCTCAAATTGACGGGCCAGTTTCTCCTCCACGGTCCCCCATTTTCTAAGGATGTCCACACCTTCCTGATCTTCTTTCAGCACGCCTCGAACGAGCACGATGCCAATCTTTTCCTTCAAGTCGGGAAATTCTTCGAAGCCGTCTCTCAAAATGTCGGCGAAACCCCATTTGGCAAAAAGGTGCTGATAGAGTTTCTTGAATTCCGGCTCACGGTCGTCCAAGGAAAATTTCTCGTAAATCGGATCGGCTACTTCATGGAACTCATTGTAATAGGTGGGATCTCCCTCCCGCTCGGTTTTCTCGGCGAACGAATCAATGACTTCTTGAAGTAATGCCGGCTGAAATCGAATGTCCATCCCCTTACTCCTTACCTGTCTCGACTGCGGTCTTGACGGCCCGTGTCCACAAGCCGGAAACCGTCTTGCGCCGCTTCCCGCACCTGCTTGACGACGCCGGTAACGGCTCGCTAGTATCCTTTTCCGAAAACGTCATTGGCATTATAGGCAGGCCATTTTTTTCAACGCAAGGCCCCAGTGACGGAGATCACACTGAAAGGATTTCGGTTTATGACTCAACCCCCGCTCCCACACATGGCACCTCCAACGTTCACGGAAGAACCCAAACCTGAACTGCCACCGATAGACGCATTGGAATATTGGAAGGCCGGCATCCATGAAATCCGGACCTTTCGAGGACATTCCCACGGCGTCTGGGACGTGGCGTACTCCCCCGATGGATTGACGCTCGTCAGCGGAGGCGCAGACAGGTTTCTCCGCATCTGGGAAATCGAAACCGGCCGCCTGCTCAAATCCCTGAAAGGACACACCAACGATATCCGGCAAGTCGCCTTCAGTCCGGACGGCCAGATCCTCGCCACCGGCAGTGACGACAGGACTATCCGGCTCTGGAACCCTCACACGGGGGAAACCATACGCCTGCTGTTTACGCAATACGATCACGCGGTCGCCAGCCTCTCCTTCTCCCCTGACGGCTTGATGCTGGCCCGGGCCGGACAGAATAAAGACATCAAAATCTGGGAAATCACCACCGGTACTGAGGTCATGACGCTCCTCGGGAAAGATCAATATGACCATCACTGGACGGTCTGTACGGCGTTTTCTCCGGATGGCGTTCACTTGGTTGGCGGGAGTGACATCGGCAAATTGAAGTTATACGAAGTCCTGCCCAGTGGGGAAGAGAAACTCGTGCATGACGGCCATTGGCGCGATGAACCCGATGACGAAGAAACCGAACAGCGAGGATTTTTCGTGGATGAACAGGGTGGATTTCAAAAACCCATGGAATATTGGATCGGCGCGATCGCGTTTACGCCGGACGGCAACACCATGATCACCGGAAGCCGGGACACGGCGATCAAATATTTCGAGATGCCCAACATGAAAGAGGTCCATACCGTGAAAGGACATTCCGAATGGGTGCGAGGCTTGCTCGTTTCTCCGGACGGGAAACTCCTGGTGAGCTGCAGTGACGACCACACCATCAAGATGTGGGACATTCGGACCCGACGACAGGTTCGCGTGATCAAGGACCACAACGGTCCGGTCAGGGGCATTGCCTTTTCCCCGGATGCCCGGTATCTCGCCAGCGCGTCCTGGGACCGCACGGTGAAATTGTGGAAAGGGGGAGACGGGTCGGAAGACTGACCGCGGCCCAAAACCCTTTAGCCGGACGACTCGTCGCCGTCATCGCCGTCAGGGGTGGCGAGACCGTAACGTTTACATTTTTCCCACAAGGCTTTGCGCGACAGACCCAATGATTTTGAGGCCGCGGTTCGACTCCACCCTTCCCGCTCCAACACGGCCAGGATATAGTCCCGTTCACAACGTTCACGCACTTCGGCAAGCGTGCCTTGTTGCCGGGTATTCGTTGCGTTCGACAATCCTTCCTGACAAAACGCACATGCGGATTGCACCGGCCCTCCCAGAAAAGGACACCCGCTTTGGCCGCAGAGATCCCACACCTGGATTTCATCGCCTTCCTGCGCCAACGCCACTGCCCGCTCAATTGTGTTTTCCAATTCACGAACGTTACCTGGAAAGGAATAACGGAGGAGCACGTCGCGTGACGTTGCGGAAAACCCCTTCATGACACGCGAGATCCGGCTCATGCTCCGTTGCAGAAGATGTTCGGCCAGAACGAGAACGTCTTCCTTCCGTTCCCTCAGAGGAGGAAGGGCCACCTGTACGACGTTGAGGCGATAGAACAGGTCTTCTCGAAATCGTCCGGCTTCGACCTCTTTCTTTAAATTTTTTTGCGTGGCGCAGACGAGACGGACGTCGCTATCGATCGTCTCCGTGCCCCCGACCCGTTCGAACCGCTTTTCCTGCAATACCCGGAGAAGTTTGACTTGGACCATCGGAGAAATTTCTCCGATCTCGTCCAAAAACAATGTGCCCTTATGGGCCAATTCAAACCGGCCCAGCCGCTGCTTCAAGGCTCCGGTAAAGGCCCCTTTCTCATGCCCGAATAATTCGGCTTCCAGCAAGGTCTCCGGCAACGCGGCACAACTCACTTTAATAAGGGCCTGTCCGGCGCGCGGGCTGTTCCGGTGAATCGCATTCGCAATAACTTCTTTCCCCGTTCCGCTTTCGCCAAAAATCAACACGGTGGCATCGGTGGTGGCGACCAGTTTGACTTTTTCCAGAACCTGCCGCATCTGTTCGTTTTTGCCCACCATGCCGCCGAAATTGAATTTCCCTTCGAGTTCCTGTCGAAGGGCCACGTTCTCTTGCCGCAACGCCTGGACCTTGGTCGCGCGATCCACGATGAGCAATAATTCATCCATGGAAAACGGCTTGGTGACGTAATCATAGGCCCCGAGTTTCATGGCTTGAACCGCCGTGTCAACCGAGCCGTGTGCCGTGATGACAATGACCTCGGTTTCAGAAGAGGATTCTTTGCAAACCCGGACGACCTCAAGCCCATCGCTTCGAGGCATTCTCAAATCGGTGATGACCAAATCGTATCGACTCGCTTTAATTTGCTTGATGCCTTCCTCGCCGTTGGATGCTTCCTGGGCCTGATACCCCTCGGCTTTCAGCGCGTCCAACATGGACAACCGCATCAGTGGCTCGTCATCGATGATGAGGATCGACCGGGACATCAGGAAACCTTCACCAATGCGGCCCGGTTGGCACTCAAGGGCAGGCTCACGGTAAACACGGTTCCCTTCCCGACTTCACTTTCCACGGTCAATTGGCCACCGTGCCGTTCCACGATGCCCAAGCTCACCGACAACCCCAGACCTGTGCCCTCACCCGTGCCTTTCGTCGTAAAAAACGGATCGAAAATATGGGGCCTGACCTCGGGGTCGATGCCCGACCCGGTATCCCCCACGTCAATTTCACAGCGCTCGTGGGCGGTCCGGGTTTGCAGGATGATCGAACCGCCTTCGTTTGTCGCCTGGACGGCATTGAGAATCAGGTTCGTTAAGACCTGCTCGATCATTTGCGGATCGACAAACAAAGGCGGCAGGTCGTCGTCATAGACTTTGTGTAACTGAAGACGTTTCTCGGCAATGGCATGGTTCGTCAACACCAGGACACGGTCGACCAATCCGTTCACGTCATTCATGGAAAACTCCGGCTCATGTTGTTGGGAGAAGTCCAGCAATTGCCGGACGATTTTTTGAGCGCGCCGAAGCCCGTCTTCCATATAGGTAAAATATTCTTCCTGGCGTTCTGACGGCAGTGTGCCTTTCCTGATGTTATAGAGACAATTCAAAATCCCACCCAACGGGTTGTTGATCTCATGTGCCACCCCGGCAGCCAGCTTCCCGACGGAGGCCAATCGCTCGGCGTTTCGGAATTGCTCTTCCATGAGCTTCCTATCCGTAATGTCCCGGGCGATGCCCAGCACACCAATCACGTTGTGCCGTTCGTTTTCCAATGGCGACACACTGACCAATACCGACCGAAGCTCCCCGCTCTGACTGATCACCTCCACTTCATATTCCTGTTTAACCTCAAATTCCAGGATGTCTTTAAGTCGACGACTGCGATGGCGCTTGGCGAGTAAGGTCAAGAACGGCCGGCCCAGCAGATCTTCCTTACGATAGCCCCAATTCTCCACCTTGTTGTTCACGTAGGTAAATCGTTGATCACGATCAAGCGTGTAGATCACGTCATTGGCGTTTTCGAGCAAGCTTTCCAGGTATTTCTGCGTTTTCTGAATCTCCAGGGTCCGGACCTGAACTTTCTCCTCCAGTTCTTCACTGAGCACGCGATACCGCTTTTCCGATTCGGAGAGTTGTTGCGTTTGAGCGGTCACTTCCTGTTCCAGGTGCGTAGTATACCGGTCGACCTGTCGTTGCAGCGCCTTCCTTTCAGTCACGTCCCTCACGAACGCACGCGTGTACACCAGGTCGCCCGTGTCAGAATCGATTAAGGCCGTGGAATGAATTTCGACGTCGATCGGGGTCCCGTCTCTCGTCAGAAACACCGTTTCAAGCGAACTTCGAGGTTGCGTGGGCAGCCGGTTGACGTAGTCGAGTGCTTCCGCCTTCCTCTCCGCAGGCAAAATATCCCACAAATGCATCGAAAGCATTTCCAGCAACGTGAAGCCCAATTTTTCCAATTCGGTTTGATTGACGTGAACAAAACGACCGGTCTTGTCGATTTGATGAATCATCTCAGGAGAATTCTCGATCAGGTCACGATAGCGTTCCTCGAGGAGACGAATTTCCGCCATTTGCGTATTCAACTGCGAGAACGATTGTTTCAGGTTGACGGCCATTTTATTGAAGGCATGAGACAGCGCTTCAATTTCATCGCCGGTCTTCAGGACGAGAGGATGATCCCAATTGCCCGCGCCGATTCGTTGCACGCCTTCATGTAAGGTTTGAATCGGGCTCACGAGCTTCCTGGCCACGACCAGGCCCGCCAACCACAAAATACCCAACACCACGACGCCATACATCGCCACCTTTACCAGCAATTGCCGCAGGGGGGCATAGGTCTCCTGGGGATTCTGCCGCACAATCGTCAGCCATTGTCTGCCCCG
The DNA here is from genome assembly GCA_009842645.1 of Nitrospira sp. SB0677_bin_15. Lineage (GTDB taxonomy): Bacteria > Nitrospirota > Nitrospiria > Nitrospirales > UBA8639 > Bin75. The sequence continues at coordinate 7,727 of VYFB01000043.1, forward strand.
GAAACTCTCGGTAGCCAAGGTTTCCGGAATCCGCAAATGGGCGTATCCGACAAGAGAATCCCTCGCGCCGTGGGTATCCTGCGTCACGTGAACCCATCCGGCCCGCTCTTCGTTAATGGCGGTCACCATGGCGGGATTTGCGGTATGCTGCTCCAGCGACAGGACGGGACAAATCAAGGGGGTCCCATCCACGTCGATGAGCATGGCATGGCCGGTGACGCCTGCAGTCACTTCGGAAATCGACCGGAACAACGAATCCCGTCGAAGGACAATACTGACGGTCCCCAGAGCCTGGTGACGGCCTTGATCGAATATGGGAACGGCCACGTTCAGGACGTGGGTTCCGAATGAGGGATCGAAGGTCAAATCACTCACGTAAATCTGACCTTGACCCTGCTGAAACGCGGCCTCCCACCATTCCGTATCCCCGTGGTAAAAACGCACTTGAGGTAAGGAACTCAGAACCAATGCACCCTGATTATCGGTCACCAGAATGCCCAGGTAGTCCGACTTGCGAACGGCGTGCCAGTCAACCAGGTAATTGGTGGCAATCCGGTTGACAAAGGCGGGAAATTCATGAGGATTCTTTCGCGCCCGCCACCGTTCTTTCCATTCTTCGATAAAGGCCTTGATTTTCTCCGACTCTCTTCCTTCATAACTCCGGTTCGCCTCCTTCACCGCAGCGCGAATAAAGGGGATGGTGGCCAACTGTTGCGCCTCATTGATGCCCCGCATGATCTGTGTCTCGATTTTTCGCGCCACTTCAACGGCAATGCCCTTAAAATTTGACCCGGTAATTTCCCGAAGGGCCCGGCGCTCTTCTACGTAGGTGAGGAATAATGAAAGGGCAAGGGGGAGCAGGCCGACCAGTACCATTCCCATAATCGTTTTGCGCTGGAGACTCTGTGACCAAAGCCACCGTTTCATCGCCGGAATACTCCAAAAGACGGACTGGTGCCTAACCGCTGAATGCTCGAAGAATGTTTTCAGAGAGGGCAACCCTTGTCAAGGATGGGGCACCAAACAACGGTGCATTCAGGCGCCCCGGCTCAGAAGACGGCCCTTGCCGCCGGGCCATATCAACAGGAGGGGACTGGCCACGAACACGGAGGAATACGTGCCGATAAGCACGCCCAATAATAGCGCAAGCGAAAAATCATGGAGCACTTCCCCTCCGAAGATCGTCAAAGGAACAAGCACCAACACCACGGTCAGGGTTGTGATCAAGGTTCTGGTGAGCACTTGATTGATCCCGGCGTTAATAATGTTCAGGATGGTCTCACGTCGCCGGGCTCGAAGGTTTTCCCGAATGCGGTCGAAGACCACAACGGAGTCGGTCAGCGAGTATCCGGCCAGGGTCAATAACGCCGTCACGACCAACAAGGTGATTTCCTTGTCAAGGAGATAATAGATGCCCAGGACGGCCAGCACGTCATGGAAGGTTGCAACCGCCGCGGCCACTCCAAATCGCAATTCAAAACGCGTGGCCACGTAAAGAATGATCCCGATCAGAGAAATCGTGATCGCCAGCAACGCGTCCTGTTGGAGCCTGCGCCCGATCGTCGGACCGATTTCCGTACTGGAATCGATTACGAACTTGTTCCGGCTGAATTCCGTTTCGAATACCTCCACGATTTGTTCCGCAATTTTTTGTTCCAGCGTGTCTTCCGTTTTCACGCGAATCAGCAATTTATGGTCCTGGGTGAATTCCTGGAGTTCAGCATCCCGCAAACCATGTTTGCCAAGTGCCCGGCGGGCCTGCTCAATTCCGATCGCATTCTCAAATTTCAATTGGACGGCCGTGCCGCCGGCGAAGTCGATGCCGAGATTGGCTGCTCCGGTCCCGATCTGAATGAGAGCAATCAAGCCCAACAGAACCAGCAGGCCGGAGACACCGAAAGCAACGTGGCGTTTCCCCATGAAGTCGATATTCGTTTTGCCGATGATTTCCAACATGGTCAACCTCAAGCCAAGCTAAATGCTCAACCGTTCCAGCTTACGCCGATTGATAAGATCGAAAACGACTTTGGTTCCAATTAACGCGGTGAACAGGTTGATCCCAATACCCAGACACAGTGTCACGGCAAACCCTTTGATGGGCCCGGTACCGAATAAAAACAACGCCAATCCGGTAATCAACGTCGTGACGTGGGAATCGACGATCGTCAAGAAGGCTTTGTCGTATCCGGCATCAACCGCCAAGCGAACGGGACGTCCCTGTCTCAGTTCTTCCCTGATACGTTCAAAAATCAAAATATTGGAGTCTACCCCCATGCCGATCGTCAAAATGATACCCGCGATCCCCGGCAACGTCAGCGTCGCATTGAGGCCGGATAACGCGCCCAACAAACACAGGAGATTCAACACCAGGGCCGCATCGGCAATCACCCCCGACATCCGGTAATAGATCACCATGAAGATCAGCACGATCAGGCCGGCAATCAGCGTGGTCTTGAGGCCTTTCTCAATGGAATCCTGTCCTAACGAAGGCCCCACGGTCAGGTCCTGTATCGTTTTCATCGGCGCGGGAAGCGCGCCCGCTCGAAGGACGATGGCCAGGTCATTTGCCTCGTCCGTGGTAAAATTGCCGGTGATCTGGGCCCGCCCGCCGAGAATGGGTTCGTTAATACGCGGCGCCGAATAGACCGTGCCGTCCAGCACAATCGCCATGAACTTACCCACGTTGGCACTGGTAATCCGCCCGAATTCTTTCGCACCTTTGCTGTCGAACGTCACCCCCACGTAGACTTCGCTGAATTCCGTATAATTGACGCGCGCGTCCTGCAATACGTCCCCGGTCAGCGCAGCCTCCTTTTGCACGAGATACGGCCGGCTGAAAACCGGAGGGCCGTCCTTGGAATCGGGGATGGGTTCAAACAAAATTTCTGAACCATCGGGAACCTTACCGGCAAATTGCTCTTGAATGCTCACCTCTTCGCTGCGTTCGACTTGTACGGGTAACCCGAGGCCCGGCTGATTGTCCTCGTCGAGCATTTTGAATTCCAGCAAGGCGGTATCCTGGATCAGGCTTTTCGCCCGCTCGGGATCCTTGACCCCGGGAAGTTGGATCACGAGTTCCGTCCGTCCCTGGCGTTGCAGTAGCGGCTCCGTGACGCCGAATTGATCGATCCGATTGCGAATCGTCTCCAAGGCCTGATTGATGGCCGCGTTCTTGATCCGGTTGACTTCGCCGTCGAGGATTTCAACGACCAGGATACGGCCTTCTTGCGAAACCTGAAAATACGAAGGGAATTCGTCACGAACCAGCTCCGCGGTTTCTTCGATTGTTTCCTCCTTCGACAACTCGAGCCGAACCTGGAGACTCCCAACCCGTTCAACGGTGTCAAAGGCCACGTCCTTGTCGGTCAACAGGTCCCGCATGGCTTTGACGGCACGGTCAACGGCAATTTCGACGGCCCGCTCCTCTTCCACCTCCAACACCAAGTGAATGCCGCCCTGCAAATCGAGACCGAGCGAGACGCCGCGAGGAGGAATCAGCCACCTGACGCTCTCGGGAATCCGGTCGTACAGTCCCGGCCATGAAGGCAGGAACACATAGAAGGATACCGCGGACAAGAACAACACCAGCAACAAGCGGCCACGAATTTTTTTCATGCTTGTCCTCTATCCTTCGTCTTCCGTCCGTAACCGGGAAATGTTCTCACGTTGAACCTTCATTTTCGTATTGTCATCCACTTGCACGGTGGCGGTCTCTTTATCCAACCGGGTAATGGACCCCCAAATACCGGCAGACGTGCCAGTCTTAACGCCCTTCTTCAACTTGGTTAACATCTCGGTGTGCTGTTTCTGTTTCCTTTGCTGCGGCAGGATCAACAAAAAATAAAACACCACGAAAATCAAAATAAACGGCACCAGAGAAAAAAGCCCCGCCGCTCCCTCCGTCGCCCCTCCCTGTGCCCAGGCTATCGAGCCGATCTCCATGCCCATTTACCCATCCTTTCCGCTTGTTGATCCCCCGGCCACGGCCGTCGCGCCGGACAGTTCTGCATACGCGACACCCTTTTCATACTCACGGCGTTGTTCATAGAAAGCCCGGCGAAATGCCGGAAAGACGCCGTCTTGAATCGCCGAACGCATCGCATCCATGAGCGTTCGATAATACCAAAGATTGTGAATCGTGTTGAGTCGTACCCCCAACATTTCATTGGACAGGTACAGATGCCGCAAATAGGCCCGGGAATATTTCCGGCAGACCGGACATTCGCACTGCGCATCAATCGGGCCATCATCCTTCGCATATTGCGCATGCTTGATCAAGACCCGTCCTTGAGTCGTGAACAACCATCCCGTCCGCCCATGACGAGACGGAATCACGCAGTCAAACATATCCACTCCGCGCATGACGCCTTCGACAAGGTCTTCGGGAAGACCGACACCCATCAGGTAACGAGGGTGGGAGGGAGGCAGTTCGTCAACCGAAACTTCAAGCATGGACAGCAAGGCAGGCTTGTCTTCTCCCAACGATAGCCCACCGATGGCGTACCCATCAAATCCGATCTCAACCAACTCGCGAGCGGACTGCCGGCGCAAACCGGCATCCAGTGCTCCTTGCACGATACCGAACAACGCCTGTCGCCGGTCACGTGCAGCCACGGCACACCGTTTCGCCCATGCCGTAGTCCGCGTCACCGCGATCCTGGCTTGCTCGTTTGAACACGGATGTGACGGACATTCGTCCAGTGTCATCATCACGTCCGAGCCCAAGGCCATTTGAATTTCCATGCACAACTCGGGCGTGAGATGATGCAGGGCCCCGTCCAAATGCGACCTGAAGGAAATCCCATCATCCGTGATCTTCCGCAGGTCCGCAAGGCTGACCAACTGAAACCCACCGCTGTCCGTTAAAATCGCCCCGTTCCACGCCGTAAACCCGTGAAGCCCGCCTTGCTCCTGAATGAGCCGGTGGCCGGGTCGCAAATACAAATGATAGGCATTGCTCAGCATCAATCCAAAGCCCAATTCCCGCAGTTCATCGGGCGCCATACCCTTCACCGTGCCCAGCGTGCCGACGGGCATGAACGCCGGCGTGTCAACGGCACCGTGAGGGGTGGACAGCACCCCGGCACGAGCCGCGCACCGGGGGTCCTGCCGATCTACGGAAAAAGCAATCACAATACGCGCTCAACCCATTGAATGCCTTACATTGCTTCCGGAGCGCTGACGCCCAGTAACCCGAGTCCGTTTTTAATCACCGTTTGAACCTGTTTCAACAAGACCAGCCTGGCCATGGTCAGTTCCCTGGACAAATCTTCCCGAACCAATTCACCCGGTTCTCCATCCTCATCGGCTTCATCTTCCTTGACACCATCGATCCTGGGCGGAAGAACGCGATGCTTGTAATAGAAAACGTGGAGCAACCCTGCAAGTTCTTGAAGATAGAACGTGATGCGATGAGGCTCCAAGGCCTTGGCACTCGTTTCAAGCAACCCGGGGAAACTTGACAACTGCTTCACCAGCCGAAGTTCTTCCGGCCGGACCAACGCGGCCAACGGCGCATCGACGACCGGCAGTACGGGAAACCCTCGTTCGCTGGCCGTCCTGAACAGGCTGGCCAGTCGCGCGTGGGCATATTGAACGTAATAGACGGGATTTTCCGAGGACTGTTTCTTTGCCAACTCAAGATCGAATTCAAGATGCGTATCCGAACGACGCATCAGAAAAAAAAACTTGGCGGCATCGGCCCCTACTTCATCGACCACGTCCTGTAGCGTGATAAATTCGCCCGCCCGTTTGGACATCTCGACTTTTTCCCCGCCCCGCAATAACCGCACCATCTGGACCAAAACCACCCGCAAACTATCGCCGCCGTAGCCAAAGGCCTTGACCGCGGCTTTCATACGTGGAACGTAACCATGATGATCCGCACCCCAAATGTTAATCAACCAGTCGTAGCCACGCACCAACTTATCGAAATGGTAGGCGATGTCCGAGGCCAAGTAGGTAAAGTCGCCATCCTGCTTGCGAACCACACGGTCTTTTTCATCCTGAAATTCCGAAGACCGGAACCACGTCGCCTCGTCACGTATAAACACCAAGTCACGCTGTTCAAGATCCTGCAAAGCCGCCTCGATTTTCCCCGCAGAAAACAACGAGGCCTCGCTGTACCAGGTCTTGAACTTCACCCCGAATCGCTCAAGATCGTCTTTGATGGCTCGGACGAGTTGCTCAGATGCCCATCGCCCGCATTCCTTGCGAGCAGCGTCACCGGCTAAGGCCAGGATTTCCTGGCCTTTTTCCTGATTCAACGCTTGTGCCAGGACTTTGATGTAGTCTCCATGGTAACCGTCCTCGGGAAACGAACTCTCACGGCCGTGCAGTTCCAGGTACCGCGCGTACACGGAGTCGGCCAACAGTTTCATTTGGCGACCCGCGTCATTGATATAATATTCCTTGTCGACTTCATACCCTGCGGCTCGCAGCAATCTTGCCAAAGCTTCACCCAACGCGGCTCCGCGACCATGTCCCATGTGCAGGGGGCCCGTAGGATTCGCACTGACAAATTCCAAAAGAACTCGCTGCCCTTGTCCCGTGATGCCGTGACCGTAACGGTCGCCTGTCCGCTCAATCTCTTCGAGTACCGAAAACCAACAGTCCGGCCGGAGCGTAAAATTCAAGAATCCGGGTGGAGCTACCGACACCTTTTTCAAAAGAGGACACGAGGTTCGGAGTTGATCCGCAATCACTTGAGCCACTTCCAACGGTGGACGTTTCTCCTCTTTCGCCATGCTCATGGCCACGTTCGAGGACAAATCTCCCCATTCCTCCCGCTTGGGAAAATCAATCACGGGCTCGGGAAAATTCGTTGATTGCAAGACTCCGCGTTTCCTTGCCTCCAGCAAGGCACTGGTAATGGCAGAGGCAACCTGTTCTTGAACGATTCCGACGGACATGCTGGTATCGAAAAATAAGTGGGAATTCAGGGAGAAGAGGCTTTGGAATCTAACACAGGCTTTCCGGGCCTCGCAAGCAAAGGACGGGGTAGAGTCATGGCCATTCGATGCATTCCCCATGCATGGGAACTATGATTTTGTTCGCAAGCTCAAGGTCAGCCGGTGAATTCAAATTCAGAAAAGAAACCAATTGGGAATCCAAACGCGTAATCTCCGTTTCGAGAACACGATGCACGGTCAGTCCCGGCTTGCCGGCAATGTTTTGAAGACGGAAGTCTCGATCATCAATCATATCCTTCAAAATCGGCAGACACCGTTTTGAATACAGCCCGTGCAGGGGCTGAAGTCCAGTAACCAGTTGCGCCACGACAATATCCGTTGCATCGGTCTTCTGAAGAAAAAGCTTGATGACGGCCGGATTGATGAACGGCATATCACAGGCGACGACGAAGACACGCGGACAGCGGGAATGGTAGAGACCAGTATACAGCCCCCCTACCGCAGCACAGTCAGGTATAAGATCAGTCACAATTCGTATTCTATCGTCTTGTCTCGAAATATCCTCTTCAGCCAAAACCAGGAGCACTTCGGGGAAAAGCTCCAGTAGAACGGAAGTGACCCTGTCCAGGAGCGGCTTGCCATGAACGGACAGGTGGCGTTTGTCCCTCCCCATTCTTTTGCTCTTCCCGCCGGCTAACACCACACCTGAAACGTCTTGAATCACCTTCCCTGACATTCCGTTCTTTCTTTTCTCCCCCCACCGCATCAGCCTTCGCCTTCGGCTCGGCTTCTGCGATTCCCCCTCAAGGGGGGAGTGATTTTATAATAAAAAAAGGGGGTGGACGCCAGTCCACCCCCTTCCTCGTTCTATCTATCAGGCACGTGTGTTAGGCTTGGCCTTTTTCCTTCCGCCGGTTGGCGCGGCGGCCCAACACCCAGCCTTCGATAATCACGATGCCGAACGTGATCAACCCCGGATACACGTAGGTGGTCAACGGAATCGGCGGCTCCATCACCAGGTAATAGAACGCTGACACGGCCATTTTGCGCCCCACGTCCCCGTTGTGCCCGTCCCAGGCAAAAAACACCATCGGGATATACTTGCCAGCCTCCAAGTACGCCACTTCTTCGTAGTCGCCTTTTAAGGGGCGCTTCACAATCACCGTCCAGCGGCCATTGGCCCACTCCGCTTTCACCACTTCCACTTCCTCCTGGAAATCCAACTCGGTGAGATCCTGATCCCAGCCGGTCCCTTCGTACACGCCCAAGGTCCCATCCGCCGTCCATTTCGTCAGGTCCACCGAGAAGGTTTCATCTCCCCAGAAGTAACGCGGCTTCCGTGGAGCCGGCAGTTCCTGCCACTTGACCGGGAATTGGAACGCCACGCCGTCGCTATACACGGCATAGCCGTCTTTTTGCTTGGCCGCAATCGATTCCTGATGGAACGGATCTTCGGCAAACGTCGTCCCCTGTGGGGCCTGTTCCTCAACGCCGTAGTCCCCCAAGTTCACTTCCGTGGGATCCCAGTCTACCTCATCTTCCTGAATGCTCTTGGTCCGGTCATCCCAACGGAACATGAATTCGATGTGCGTTTCGTTATACAACGCCTGCACCCACATGTCGTCAATGCGGTTCACGAAATTACGGGGTTTGTGCGTGATCTGCCCGCCCATGCCCAACCACCGCCGGGGAATCAGCTTCCACCGCTCGTCGTGTTCATCCGTCGGGAGATCACCCTCCACGAATTTGGACGGAATCACGAAGTTACTCTTCGGTTTGTCCGTCAGCGGATCAATCGGCAAGGGTGCCGCCGTGGAGAAGGCTTGCGCCGTTTCATCGCTCACCTGCCCTTGGGGCGCGACGATCTCGTGCTCCCGCTCACACAACGAGTTGACGTAGTTGGCAATGTCCCACCGCTCGTCCACGCTGGTATTGTCCGCAAACGAGGGCATCGGCGTGCCGTTCAGCCCCGTGGAGAACGTCCGGAAGATGTTCCGCACGTTATATGGGTCCTGCCGGCTGCCACGGAAGTTCCAGCATTTGTGCCAGTCCGCCGGCTGGATACTGAAGCCCCAGTCATCCTTGAGATTGAACGCATTCCCGTCGCCACGGCCTTCCAGGCCATGACATTCGATGCATTTCTTTTCCACCACCAATTCTGAACCCCGTTTAATGGATTCCGGCGTGTTCTGTTTGGGGGTGAGTTGCTCCAATTGCAAGACAAACAGTTCCTCGAATTCTTCATCCTGCCACGACCGGTCCTGAACCAGTTGAGTCGTCACGAAGGCCAACACGTCTTTCCGTTGTTGTTCGGTTAGAATGCCTTCCCAGGACGGCATGGCAGACCCCGGCAGGCCGTGTGTGACCGTTTGGAGCAGGTCCACGTCAATCAGGGGCAACTGCCCGCTGGCCGTGTGCCGGATCTTGAAGGTGCCCGCGTTGAAGTTCCGCGGTCGCGGCCACAACCGCACCGCCCCCGGACCGTCCCCGGCCCCTTCCACGCCATGACACCACACACATTTGGTAAAATAGACTCGCTTGCCCGCTTCGATTTGCTCGGCAGGCGGGGGCGACGGCAGGCCTTGCTGTTTGAAACCTTCCGGCAAGTCTTCCTGTGCGCCACTGCTCAACGGCAGCCCCAACCCCAGCAGCACACTCACGCTCAAGCACACGCCCCACCGGGCCAAGTTACTTCCATATCTGCTCTTGCTCATGGCTCGTCTCCGCTCCTCTCCGCTTAATCCCAGGTCCGGGGATAGTAGCCCGTGTGCCAATATTCGAACATAACCACTTTCCAGATCTCGTCCACTGTCAGGTGTTGCTCCCATGGCGGCATCACCGAGGCCCACGGGAACCCTTCACCAGGCAGGCCGATTCCGCCTTTTGAGACCCGCCAGAACACGAACGTTTCCTGCAACTGGGCAATCGTACCCGCATCCGTGAAGTTCGCCGGAATCGGGTTGAAGGCGTACGCCCATAAGCCTCGGCCGTTCAGGTTGTCCCCGTGACAGAAGTGGCAGTTTTGAAAGAAGATTTCGCCCCCTTCCCGCACGTACTTGGTATAGCCTTCGGCATTGGGATCCCACGGGTTGTAATTCGGATCATTCACGTCCTTCATCAACCGGCCCATGGCCTGCTCCACGATCCGCGCGTCCGTGTACGCCTGATCGTACTTCCCCTCGTTGTTCACTCGATAGGGGTTCTCGACCACTTGCAGCACAAAGGTCTTTCCGTGCACTTTCGTCGTGGCCGGCGGCGCCGGATGCACGGTCCGCAACTCGATGGGTTCTTCAAAACTGGGAAGGAACGAGTTATAGGCAAAGCCGCCCAACGCCAGCGGAATGACAATCAACGCCACGGTGCGCATGCTCTTGTGAAACCCGCTGATGCCATCCATCACGTTGATCACCGGCCGCTTGAACTCCTGCCACGCGTCTTCCGACCCGGACACCCACATGAAAATCCCGCACGCCGACACTGTGCCGTAAATGGCACGCACACTGAACGGAATCGGCGGATAAATGCGGTACTTCAAATAGAGCTGGATGTAGATCCACACGCCTACTCCCGCCCAGAACTTGGGAATACCCATGCCCGCCCGATTCAGCGACCAGTTGATCAGCGCAAACACCAGAATCGAACAGGCCAACTCCGAAATCATCTGCATCGGCATGTAGCCTTCGACTAACTTTAACCAGGTCATCGTATTAAACTCCTGTTTTCTGACTCACAGAGTTTAAGGATTAATTAAAATCTTCCAAGGATGGCAAATCCTGTCCTTCTTTCAAGCTGGACAGGTAATCCACGATTTTATTTACGGCTCCCGCGCTGAGTTTCAGTCCGAAATCTTTCGGCATCTGATTGTCCGGGAAATCCTTAACCACATACATGCTCGGATTCAAAATCGACTCGGTAATATATTCACGGGCCGACGTGGCATGACCTCCATACCCCGGATCCTTCAACCGTTTGGGAGCATTACTGCCTTCCATCAAGAGGGGACCGACTTTTCCTGTTGCCCCTTCAATCCCCGGAATCGTATGACAGGCCGGACACCCGGCTTTCATGAAAAGGTCCGTAATCGGCTCTTCACCTGTCGCCAACACACCGCCAGCGGCGGCATCATCACCTTCGGCACTCGCCTGGGGCCGGTCAGCTTCTGGAATGAATTTTTCATACGACGCTTGAATTTCTTCATACGTCGGCGCTTCTTTCCCTTCCCGAACGTACAGCCACGTATCCACGGCCGCCAATTCACCCAGGGTCAGTGAAATCGGTGGCTTATGGATTCGCGGCATTGGGCTTTCCGTATCATTCGTCCCCTTCACACCGAATCCCGGCACGACAAAACAACTGGGGCAAGCATGCGACTCGGCGATATACTCCTGGCCGGTCGTGGCAGTTCCGGAACCATCAAACGCTTCCTTTTGCACGGTATTTCTGGAACCCGGATCGTTCATATGATACTTTTCATGTTTCAGCCGCTCTTCAGCCCGTGCAGGGATATCCCACAGATTCGGAGCCCGTTCACTCAAGAAGCCCTGGTTAAAGCCGTGACAGAGAGGACACTGGCCTTTCCCGATTGCGCCCTGAACTTTACTTTGGCCAAGACCGCCGAAGATAATCTTTTCACCCTCATCACCCAATTGCTGGGCCGTCATGCTCTGGAAGTCCAGCTTGACTTCCGGTGGCGGGAACCCTCCTTCCACCTGGGGCAACCAGTTACCATACCCGGACAAGGCCGCAGCCACGAAAAACATAAAGCCGCCGATTTTCATGAGTGCCCCAATATTGGTGAAGTAGATGCCCATGATATAGGCCAGGCACGTAATCATCACCAACGAAACGGGCAACAAGCGGCTTTCTCCATAGAAATTATTCTTGTAATTCGCAATGGCAATAAAAGCCATGAGCGCGCACAGCATGCCGATAAACGTCTTGAACGTGACATTCTTTTTTTGAACGGGATCGGTCGTTTTGGCTTGAAAATAAAAGAGCAACCCTATCAAAAAGGCGAATGCCGGCCATCCAATCGAGATTGCTTCCGTAATTAATTCAACCACCTTGCTCCTCCACAAATGAGGCTACCCTGACCGTTAGCATCAGGATAGCCTCATCATCACGTATTTCATGCAAAGTTAATGATTAATGACCAGTTGCAGGTTGCGGCGCGGCACCCGGAACGGGCTGCGTCGCAGGCACGGGCGCTTTCTTGGCTCCCAGTGCCCCAAGCCAAAAGACAAACATAATCGTGATCCAGAAGAACAACACGTTAAAGGAGATCACGTTGGCCCCAAAACCAATGGTATGCGTGTACGCCCATGGCGAATTGTCACGCATAATCTCATTGACGTGCCAGAACAGCCTCACGGACGACCGGATATAGCCCATCAGTCCCATCATCCATGTAAAGGCCGTTGCCAGCATAATCAGGGCATATTGTGAACGCGGCGCAATCTGACCCCACCGGATCGGTCCAAGTTCCCTGGACTGCTTTAACATGGCGAGGTTCAAGGCCGAACCGATAAACAGGCACGACAGTGTACCGGCGACCTGCGGAACCGAGAGACCGATTCGCACGTTCGCAGGGATGAAGTACCCGTAACAGGCCACCCAGATATTATTCAAATGGGCCACTACAAAGAACGTGATCAGGAAGATATTCCCGAACTTCGCCCATTTTACCGCGGGCACCCTGTTACCGCGTTGATACCATATGAAACTGGCGATCGTGGTCATGATAATCGCATTAATGCCGCCATTTTTAGCAGACATCACGCCATAGTTCCCCAATACCGGATGCTGCTGACCGCCCATGGCCTTTAATTCAGCCGGCGTCATGACGATGGTATGCGGGGTAATAAAGACCAGGAGACCCACGACCAGAATAAACACAAAGTACTTGATATAGCGTTGGAACCGCTCACCTCCGGTCATTCGTCCGAGTGCCTGCCAAAGGTAGTAGTTCGTCGTCAGGAACAGGATGCCGATCATGGTGGCCTGAATGATAAACAACCAAGCCAACAATCCGCCCATCAAGGTAATACCCATTTGTTGACGATAGGCATACACCTCGCGCATGAGCCAATAGCCGGCAAACGGGAGGGGGATCAGGAAGGCAACACCGAGGGCCATGGCGATATACCCCATCCAATCGTAATGCGCGCGCTCTTCATCATTCTTCGCCGACAGGAACCGGTAAGCGGCATAGGCCGCCACCACGCCGCCGCCAAAAGCCATATTCCCGAGAATCCGGTGCACGTTCAAGGGATTCCAGAGCGCCGTATGCAGCACGTGCCAGATATTACCGAGATACCGGCCCTGCTCGTCGACACCAGCGGGCGACATCATGAAACCGATCCACGAATTGGCCAGGAACATCAACACCGTTCCAATCACGTTCAGCACGACGGACATGCTGGCGTGCAGCCATTTCAACATCCCCTCTTTCATCTTGTCCCACCCGTAGTAATAGATGTAGAGGGTTCCGCTTTCCGCCACGAACATCAAGGCATAGATATGCATCACCGGACGGAAAATACTGGAAAGATAACCAAAGAAGGCGGGATACAACGTCAGGAAGGTGAAGATAAGAATGCCACCGAGGATGGCCGTCAGCGAATACGCGGTTAAGCTGATCTTGATGAAGTCATAGGCCAATTGATCGTACTTCTTCGCCATGGCCCTGTCTTTACTCACCAACCCGGCAAATTCGATACACATACAGAAAATCGGGACGGCCAGCACAAAGCTGCCATAGTAGAGATGCTGCTGGTTGGCGACCCAGAGAAGAACCCGGCTTTCGAAGTTGTACCGGGGATAAAATTCTGCCGTATCTTGAGTCTTGGGAGCCGGCGCGCCAACGACCGGACCTTCTGTTTTGTAGTAGACGTCCCTGCCGATTTCGACTTTCGCTTCTTCGCCTTCAGCACCTTCGGCTTCCTGGGCGGCTACGACATCCGGAGGCGGCCCGCCTGCTGCGGGAGCACCCCCACCGGCCAACGCCGGCAGTGCCACAAAAATCGGGAGCAGCAACATGACTCCCATTGCAAAAAGACCAGTGACCGCCAGGAATTTCTTCCCGGCCCGTCCACTCGTGAGGCGACCCATGACCAACCTCCTTCTTTCTTTGAAATTATTCAAAGAACAATAGTCCTTTAGAGTTGTGCTTTTCAGAATGACGACTGATATTGCTTACCTCAAAATGTAGAAATAATCCAATCCTTGCATATCCATCAGAACCCAGTCGATGAACTGAAAATATGCCACGGAAATCACAATCGAAATGATGAGGTACAGAACGGTTTGCATATAAACTCCTCCCCTTCAGTTCCCTTCTTCAACAAGGGCATTGTATGCCGGCAAACCAATAAAAAAACCACAAGCTCACGGCACAGGTCACATAGAAAATCGCCTTGCCCAGCTTGATCGGAAGCGGATCACTTTTTGCCATCTTAATCTTCCTTCTAGATGTTTGACCTTAATAAATTATACTCTTGACACATTTCTTCAAGATGTGATACTCAACAACCACTGTTCGCGGATATGGTAAGACAATGCGCAATAATGCAAAATTGTTCGACATTATAGTGTTGGCCGGGATGGTTGTCAATATTCTTTTGGCCGTCTTTCTTATCCTCTATTACTTCGATTTCCTCTAGGAACCTCTGATTTACTGCACTATCGGGCGCAGGCTGCGTTGTGTCCTCGCTCAACCCTCACCTATCTCGTTTGATAAGCCTCGGGTTTCGCTCCGGGACGCCTTGCCCTGCATCCCGCTATCACAATAACTCAGAGGTTCCTTTGGCTTTCGCTACCGGCAGACAGCGTGCTGACAGATGGTTTTTGCTCCGACGCCACACAGCGGAAGCCTATGGTTTCGTCGCGAAAGTCAGGAACCATGAAACTCCTGGCTGTAATCCTCAAATCGTTGCCATAACTGGTATATCCGGCGCCGCGCAAGGTCTTATACCCGCCACGATCGGCAAAATTCGCCTCTTCGGGTTCTGGGTCATTGGGATGACGAGCTTGTTCTTCATACCAATTATGGGTCCATTCCATCAGATTTCCAAAGCCGTCGTGCACGCCATACGGGCTTCGATCCAATGGGAACGAGCCAACTGACGCCGTGGCTTCATAGCCGTCCTCCACCCCTCCCAGATTGGCTTTGTGGATTCGCGGAGAATTGCCCCATGGCCATAACCGGCCGTCAATCCCTCGCATAGCCTTTTCCCATTCCGCTTCCCCTGGCAGACGTTTTCCCCTCCATTTGCAATACGCATCGGCATCATGCCAGGAGACGTAAGCCACCGGCTGGTTGGGCCCGCGCAATTGGGCCAACCGTTTGGCGTAGCGGGAAGGAGGACCGGGTTTGCGGTGTCCGGTCTGTTCCACAAACTGGAGATAGTGGTGGTTCGTGACCTCATAACGGTCGATCCAAAATCCGTCAAGGGTCACGAGACGTTCGGGGCGTTCATTGAACCCGCCCCGGCCGGTCCCCTGAATGAACTGTCCGGGAGGGATGAACACCATGTCTTCAGGGAGGATCGGTTGGGAGGGATCAGACAGAGAATCGCCGGTCTCCTGAAGGGGTTTGACGACCTCCGCAAGTTCGGGATCAGGCGGCGGAGCCTTGGTCCCGCGCAGAATGCCCGATACCGGCATGCCCACCATGAATAATATCACGGCAAGCAGGATCAGTTTCAGTCTCCCGTCCATGGTCGCGGAACCTCAATAGCCCCCGCTCCGAGACCGTCAGGGTGCTTGTTCGACGGTCTCGACGTCCTGGGCGCACCGGAAGCCGATTGTCGCGTCGGTTCGCCACATTTTAGCTGAAAACCGTTTGGTCAATCTCGCGTTGAGTTTCGAATCACGCCAGGTCCCGCCGCGAATGACCTTGAATTCCGTACTGTCGGGACCGGGAGGATCGCGAAACGGCGAATTCTGATAATATTCGGCGTCATAGGTATCGGCCACCCACTCCGCCACGTTGCCCGTCATATCGTAGACCCCATACGGACTCCGCCCGCCCTCAAAAGACCCGACCGGCGACAAATATTGAAACCCGTCTTCTTCCCCGTCAATATTGGAAACCATGTAGCTGAACTCGTTCCCCCAAGGGTAGAGTCGCCGCCCTTCACCACGAGCGGCTTTCTCCCATTCAGCTTCAGTCGGCAATCGTTTCCCGGCCCATCGGCAATACCCGAAGGCATCGTTCCATCCGATCCCCACGACGGGAAAATCCGGGTCAACGAGTTTCGCAATGTCTTCTTCAAAGACCGGCACCTGGGGTTGCTCCCGCTTGGTCATCTTGACGAAACGGGCGTATTCCGACTGGGTGACTTCCTTCAAGTCGATGAAATACGTTCGCACGTATACCGGATGAGCCGGTGCTTCATCGGGATCACCCTGATCATTCCCCATGGTAAAGGGGCCTTCGGGAATCTCGACCATCTCACGGCCTTCGTTGCCGACCAGCGTCCGATACATGGAAAAATCCTGGACCTTCACCGGAGCGATGACCCGGGGTTTGGTTGTCTGCGACTTCGACACCAGCCGGTCCAACTCCTGCTGCCCTTTATATGTTTCATAGATCAGCATCACCATCATCAGGATGAACGAAGCGAACACAAAGATGATGGACCCGATCAGCACCCCGCGATTTTCCATAACCCCGATCCCCGCTAAACGGTCAACCGCCTCCGCTTCCCGCCTCCGCTTCGTGGTCGGCAACGGCCTGCACCGGTTTTCGCCAAAACACGTCGATCAACATGGAGATCCAAATCCCCAAAAATCCGCCCATCGCCGCGCCGGACCCCGCGCCGACCGTAATATTTTCCGGTCCGGAAACGGCCCAGGCCAGCGCACCCCCAAAAAACGTACCGACAAAAATACCGAGAAAAAACCGGCGTCCGCCAATGAGACCGATCCCGGCCCCCAAAATGACTCCGAGCCCCGCCGCAAAATAGAAAAAGGAACCACCCAGGAGAATGCCGATGAGCACCCCGACCGTTCCCATGACCGCCACGCCAAGGGCCACGTCTACTATGGTTCCTTTAGAAATGACAGATCTCCTTGTCGCCACGCGACCGCGAAGCGTTATTCCGCCCGCACCGCGATCGAACCGAAGTCGATTTCCACCCCCGGGCCACTTTGCAGGGAAAGACCCCATGCCCGCTCGGCCGGCTCATGTTGATGGATCTCCTTGAAATCCTTGTAGGCATTGACTGTTTCTTCCACCCATTCACCCACCGGCTGCGCACCTGAACGCACCACAACCTCGGCCGCGCCGAACAGACCGCCGTCCGTGACCGATCCCTTGGCTTTCGTGCCGCTCCAGACGTACTTCGTGGACACCGGAATAAACATCAGGTCCGTATCCAGATTCGCAAAAACGGCCGCAAGGAACTTCGCCTTCTCCGGAACGACGTGCAGGCGCCATCGCCACGTAAGAATAGGGTGCGTGCGGGGATCCCAATCAATGTTCTTGGTATACACACGCTGATTTGCCCCCTTGCCTTTCAGGAACGCGGTGCCCCCTTCCCGGTGAATGGCATAAGCCTCTCTTGCGGTGATCGTACTTCGGGACCCGTCCCATCCTTTCGGGAACTGCTCCTCATCAGGACTCTCAAAATTTTCGAGCGTCACGACCTGCGAGAAAGCCGTTCCGGGGAAGATGGAAAGACAACACACAACCAGGGAAAGACACGTGATGAGTATTCTTCCCGTCTTCATACCGATTCCTCTCGAGAGAACGCCTGCACAAACGACATGCCCGGTGCGTCTTTTTCCACGACGGCCGGCCGTTTGTCCCGGGTGGCCAGCCAAAACATGAAAAACACCGAAGCCCAGAACAACACCATGTTGATCGTCACCATTTTCGCCGCAAACGTGATGGCAGGAGTAAAAGCCCAAGGGGAAACGTCGGCCATCAGTTCATTCACGTGCCATCCCAACCGGCCGGCCGACCGGATATACCCCATCAACCCCATCACCCAGGAAAAGGTCGCGGCAACCCCGAACAACGCCACCATCCCGCGCACGGATATCCCGCCCCATTGGATGGGACCTCGAACCTCGCTCCCCTTCAACAGAAAATGATTGAGCGCCAACCCTCCGATCAAGACCGTGGCCGTGGTCGCCCCTTGCGGAATGGAGAGACCGACCCGAACGTGGGCGGGAATGAAAAACCCGTACACCGAGACCCAGACGATATTGGCGATACCCACGACAAACAACGCCCCGGTCGCCACGTTTCCCGCCGCGGCCCACGGCACGGTAATGACGCGATTGGCGCGACGATACAACAGGTAGCTCAGGGCGGTCAGGCAGATCATGACGTTAATGGCGCCGTTTTTCGCCGACATCACCCCAAACTGTCCGATCACCGGATGTTGCGCCGCGCCCATGGCTTTCATTTCGCTTGGCGTCATGGCAATGGTATGGGGAGTGAACCAGACCAGAAACGACACCATCAGCCCGCCGAGAATAAATTTGAAATAGGGATGATACCGTTCCCCGTCACGCAACCGTCCCAGGGACTGCCAGATGTAATAATTGATACCGAGAAACAACGCGCCGATGGTGGTGGCCTGGACCACAAACAGCCAGGACAACAATCCGCCCATCATGGTCATCCCCATCTCCTGACGGAATTCGAACACGGCACGCATCAGCCAATACCCGGCAAAGGGCATAGGAAGCAACGCACACACCACCACGACGATGAACACGTACCCCACCCAATCATAATAGGCCCGCTCCTCTTGGACACGGGCCTTTAAAAACCGGTACGCGGCATAGGCCACGACAACGGCCCCACCGGACATGATATCCGCCAGGAATCGATGGGCATTCAGCGGATTCCATAACGGCGAATGCAACAAATGCCAGACGTTCCCCAGAAATTGTCCCTCGGCATTCACTCCCGCGGGTGCCATCATAAACGACGCCCAGGCATTAGCCAGCAGGAGCAACATCACGCCCATGCCGTTCGCCACGACCCCGATCGACAGATGCACCCATTTCCCCGCGCCCCGGGACAGGCGGTCCCAACTGTAGTAGTACAACACCAGGAGGAAGGATTCCCCCAAAAACACCGCGGCATACAGCGGCATCATCTGTTTGAACGTGGAACCCATGTACGTCATGAACACGGGATAGAACGTGATGAACGCCCCAAGCATGACGCTGCCGAGCAGGGCCGTCACCGAAAGCGAAACCACCCCGACGCGAAGAATGTCGCGGCCCAGGCCGTCGTACCGTTGGGCTGCCCGTGGATCACGACGCGTCAGACCCAACAATTCCAGGAGAAACGCAAACAACGGCAGGGCCAGGACGAACCCGCCGAAATAGGTATGCTGCTGCGTGACGAGCCAGATGATGATCCGGTTATTGAGCGGTTGCCACTGTGGGTAGGTGGACCCGGTTTCCGTTGCCGGAGGACTTTGAGGGATTCCGTCGGTCTTGTAATAGACGTCCTCGGTCAGGGAGGAAGCATCCTGGCCGGCCCACACCGGCATCGGCACAGCAAGCACAAAACCCAGCACACACAACAGGAAAACAGACACGCCGGTTTTCATGAAAGCATCTCTCGCGAGGGCTCTCCCTGACTGATCTCGACGGGCTCCCCGTTCCGTTCTGACGTCACCCACCCGGTTTTGGCCAAAATTTCCATCACGAACGGACACCGTTTCAAGCCCTCGGAGATTTCGCCCTGAGTTTGCGTCTCCACAAAGACCCGTGTCCCCAAGAAATAGCCGTACCCAGCCATCATCCCCGCGGTCACCCCGCCGACTGCCAGGTGAACGAAAAGAGCCACGTCCTCAACCCGCAACACAAAGGCGATGAGGCCGAATTGCACTAAATAGTAAGTGAATGCAAAAGTCAAACACGGCCACGTCCAAAACCGGCATGCATCCAACCACGACTCTATTCTGAAGCGAGCAGGGAAGTTGTCGAGAGGACGTTTTCCGGACAAGAAAGCCCCATGGGCGCAGAACGCCGCCACGATACAAACCAGGATTGCCGAACCGATTTCTCCCCCGTTGCCGGCCCAGCCGAGCCAGGACAGGGCCGCGGTGGCCCCACCGGCAACGAGTCCCGTGCCCACCCATGGAGCCAAATGAAGAAAGTCGCGTTGAAGCAATTCACGAAACGACCCGCCGTCGGGAAAGGCCACCATCCTTGCGCCTTGGGCTTCCATTCGAACCACGTACCCGATTTCAAAAGCGTCACGAGTGACCGACGTACAGGGAATAATCAGGGCCATCATGGCCGGACCTTCGGGATGAACCAGAAAATTGTAATCGACAAAGAGTGCCAGGATCGCCAACACCAGCAACGAAAGTTGCACGCCATAGACGAACCCGATCCATCCGCCGACCCAGAAAAGACGGCGTGGACGATCGGTCCGGCAAATCAGGGGCAACGCCTCCCCGCGTCCCATCGCATAGGCCCAATACGCGGTGAGCGTCGAAAGGACGCCGCTGAACGCCAACAGCGCCAGCGGGTCGGATAAGGGCAACACGTCCTTCAAGAGACGATAGAGGACAAACGCCACGAACCCCGGAGCGAGCATCACCCAACGCTTCCGCCTGCGAACGTCGGGTTCCGTGACGGTCGCGTTCAGTTGGGGAATCACCCGGAGGACAAGTCGATGCAGCATCGGAATTTCTCAAAGGGCAGAAATTGTCATTCTGAGCCGAAGGCGAAGAATCTCGTCGTTGCGACAACAAGCGCGCGTAAAAGCAGATCCTTCGCGTTGCTCAGGATGACAACTTGTACTATTTTCATCTCTTGTAGAGGCAGGCCCCTGTGTCTGTCCTCCGAAGGCGCCCCGCGCCCGGAGTCGAAGGGGCTGAGCATGAGCAGGCTCCGCCTTACCCTCTCGGCGCTGCCATGCCGAAATAGCGGGCCTTGATTTCTTCCATCAACTCCACCGTCACTTCGGAGAGACCTCTATCCTGGGCCGTCCGCTCCAACTCCACCCGCGCCATCGCGCGAACCGGCCCCGGAACGCGAGATAAACGTTGTTTCGCCTCGGGATGCCAGGACACCATCCCCTGGGTCCCGGCTTCCAGCATGACGTCTGTCGAGATCACGGTGAGGCCGTTTCGATCCGCATAGTCTTCCACGTCCTTCCGGACGAGTGGCTCCACATACGGAGGAAGCCGGGCCAAACGATGCAGGGCCTCATCCGTCCAGGCCGGACGATCGAACAACGCACCGCCGTTTCGATGGTCCGTCTCGATTCCCACGCGAAACCCGCATCGTTCACAGCGATAGCGCAGAAAGACCCGTGCCTCTTCCCATTCTTCAAGAACCTCACATCGGAAACCTGAGCCACAGGCACAGCGCATCACGGGGTTATCCGATTCGTCCGGGATACAAGATATACAGCATGGTATAGGTAATACTGCCGGTCAGGAACAACACACAATACACCACCATGGTAAACCGGCCCAGGACCCGGTGTCGTCGCGCCCCATTCGGCCACAGACGTTGAATGGCCACCTCGACACCGAAGACCAGGGCAATGAGGATAAGGAGTCCGAGATAGACGCCGAATTTCCCCATGGAAAAACCGCTGGCCGCCACGCGACTGAAAAACAACAACAACACGAGCGCCGTCACTCCACCGAAAATGACGGCGATTTTTTTCCCGGTGGTTTGCAGGATGGCCTCTTGCAACTGACGCCGGCCGTTGACGAAGGTCTGAGACCGAAATCCCAGGACAATCATATAAATAGCCATGATCAATCCAATCACGACCAGGAGAATATGAAAGGTCAACAGGGGCACGAACACGTTGTCGTACAACGCCTGCGACCCGCCGAATCCCTCCTTGCCCTCAAAGGCCAACACGCCAAGCTGACGAAACAAATAATAACTGACGAAAAATGCCAGCATGGCAATCATCCCGCCGAGCATCAACCAATGATGCCCGTCTGCGCGACCCTTTCTGGCCTGAATCATCCCGACGATAAACAATCCGGTGAACAACGTGGCCATCAACTGACTGATATCGGCCCCCATGGTCGCATGCGTCCCCACAAACCCCGGCTCTCGTAACCACTCTGCCATTTAATCCTCTCCTTAATCCTCTCCCGATTTGATTCCCTGAACAATCGCCCGCGGTTCCAATTCCGTGACCGAAGCAAAGCCGGCCCGGGTCATCCAATCCATCGCCTCCTGAGTCGTGAAGCAATCCCCTTGTTCCGTATTGACCAGAATATGCACGGCAAATGCCGTCGTCCAAGCCGGGCTCGTTCGATCCGGGTCCAAAAACCGGTCCTTGATCACCAACCGGCCCGCGTCCGTGAGGTGAGCAAAGGCCTTGCGCACCAATGCGGCGTTGGCTTGCGCGTCCTGGTAATGAAGCACGTCGGACAGGAGTACCAGGTCATAGAGACCGCCCAATGAATCCGTATTGAAGTTACCGGGCATGACGGCAATCCGGTCCTCCAACCCGGCCTCCTTGATCGACCGTTCGGTCACTTGGAGGGTTGAAGGCAAATCAAACACCGTGGCCCTGAGATGGGGATACTCCCGGCAAAAGGCAATCGCATTGGTCCCGGCTCCCCCGCCGACGTCCAGCATCCGTTCGACGCCGTCCAGTTGCAGGACCTGCGCGAGGGTGACTCCGCTCCCCCGGCCGATCCGGTCCAATACCGCCAACACGTTGGCACCCATCTCCGGGTCGGTCTCAAATACGTGCTGCCGGACCGGAGACTCGCCGGTCCGGACGGTCTCTTCCAGTTTTCCCCAATTCATCCATTCCGAGTCGTGCAGAACCAGCAGATGACCCACGTAATCCGGGCTGACTTTCACCAGGTGCTTCCGGGCCACGCTGGTATTTGCAAAGCGCCCCTCGTGTTTGGTCAGGACCCGCATCGCCACCAATGCGTTCAAGACGAGGCTCAACGCCCGTTCATCCAGGGATAAACGCTTAGCCAGGTCAGAGGAAGAATCGGACCGGCCATCCAAGGCCGAAAAAAGATCCAGCTTGATCGCCGTGAGGAGAATTTTCGTCTCCCAGTAATACCCGATCTGAAATATTTCCGCGAGAGAGATCTCCCGAGGCACAACCAGTCCTTTCTCTGTGAACGAACAACGTATCAAACCCTCTCCCCCACTCTGAAGTCAGGCGAAGCCCCCGACAGCTTTACTCGGGGGGTAGGGTGAGGGGGAAGCCAAGGAAAGTCTATTGAAATAGTAACGGGCAGGAACCGGCAAACGCAAGAAAAAGCAAAAAGGGCGGCAACGATGAACCGTTACCGCCCTTTTCACAACTGAAAAGAGGAAAGCGTCTTTACATTTTGAATTTGTTTTTCTTCTTGATGTCGAAGTTGGCTTCAACGGTCCCGCCGTCCTTGACTTCGACTTCCATGGTCACGTTACCCGCCACCGGATGCCAGGCCAGGACTTTGTGCTTGCCTGCGGGAACGTCCTTGATCTCAAAAGACCCGTCGCCGCCGGACACGCCAAAATGACCGTTGCTCACGGGCAGGTACCAGGCTTGCATAAATTCGTGCTGGTCACATTGCAAACGGAGAACCGAACCCTTTTTGGCCATCCGCATCTTGATCTTCTTGTCCAGCTTGTCGCCCTTTTTGGCCAACCCGATATTGAACAGTGTCGAGGATTTCGCGCCCAGCACGTCGAAGCTATGGGGATTATGCAACACCCCTTCCTTGGACTTGGGATCATTGGGGTCCGCATCGGTATTTTCCACGATGAAGTTGCCCTTGTTCACCAACACACCGGTAAACGGCAGGAACTCACACAACTTGGCAATCACGGTCGGCGTCGTCTTGAAGCCTTTGTCCTTAATCCCACGAACCGACACGATCGCATTCTTGAGCCCTTTGCTTCCATCCACTTCGACTTCCTTCAACAACCGCGTATCATCGCCTTTTTTGCTGGGATTCTGCTTGCAAAAGGCCGGATTGGGAAATTTGGAAAAGGCAAATTCTTTTGGCGGAACGGGCTTACCGGAATACATGACCTTTCCCTTGATGGTTCCGCCGGCTTGAGCAATCAGTGGCATTGCAACCAGCAACCCACCAAGGCACAACGTAAGCAACTGACGAGTCCTCATAGATATTCCTCCTGGTGAAAAATTCCTCGAATCTTCCGTCACGCAACAATCCGCGTTTATAACAACCTGAACTGAGGGTGTCAAGGCAATGTGGCTCCTACAGCAGTACCTTCAACAGCGCAACGATCAGCCCACCCTGGGCAATCATGGCCATCACCATCCATTTCAACAAGCTGCTCTTGACCTTCTCGATGTCCACCCTGACATTCTCGATCTTTAACTCCAGGTCGCTCTTGACATTTTCGATCTTTAACTC